>NZ_JAMYME010000036.1:0-62178 GCF_040318345.1 Mesorhizobium sp. M1169
CTTCGAGGTCGACCTCCATGATCTGCAGCGGCTTTCCGGCGGCAACGGCGACAGCGGCGCGCGTTTTCATCAGGCAATCCTCCCATGACGACCCATAGAGTTTCTCATTCCGCCATTGCTGCGGATGAGACCGCAATACGCTCATTCATCGCCGTATCCCCGCGAAAAGGAATAGGACTAAAGCAGACACGTAAGTCCACTTGCGGGGCTTTGATAAATCTTGTGGCGTCCGCTAAGCTCATTGTGGGCACCTTGAATTCGCGCTGGTCCGGGAACAATCGGACTTTAGTGCAAGAATGGGCAGTTTTATCGATGACGAGCGCGGTGCCAGGCACTCTCGCGGCCTTTTTGTGCTTTTTTTTCCAGACCGCCAACATTACAGGCGTGATGGCCCAGGAAGTGACGGGCAAGCAACCGGTCGCAGCCGACAGGCCGGAAAGAAAGATAACCGAAATCAGAATAGGTTATTTGCGGGCCTACGCGCCGCAACTGGCGCTTTCCCTGCTGGACCTGCCGCCACGCGACGAAGGTGTCGCCGGCGCCAATGTGGCGATCGGCGATAACAACACGACAGGAAAGTTCCTCAGCCAGAAATTCAGCCTCGACATAGCCGAGGTCAAGCCGGACGCCGACGCGGTTCAGGCGTTCAACGATCTGATTGCCAAAGGTGACCGCTATGTTGTCGCTGACCTCTCGGCCAGGCAATTGCTGTCGATCGCCGACATCGCCCGCGACAAGGGCGTTCTGGTCTTCAATGTCGGTGCCACAGACGACAGCCTGCGCGAGGAAGACTGCCGCATAAACATTTTCCATGTGGCGCCGACACGAAGCATGCTGGCTGACGCGCTGGCGCAGTATCTCGTGATAAAGAAATGGCCGAATTGGGTGCTGCTCTATGGTTCGCATGAGCGGGATCATCTCTATGCGGCCGCGTTGCGCCGCGCGGCGGCTCGCTTCGGCGGTCAGATCGTCGCCGAGAAGGAGTTCAAAGACACTGGCACCGCGCGCCGAACCGACACCGGCGCCACGCAGATACAGCAGCAGATTGCCGTGTTCACGCAGGATCTGCCGGAGCATGACGTGGTGCTTGTCGCCGATGAGAGCGAGGTGTTCGGAACATATGTGCCCTACCGCACCTGGACACCGCGGCTGGTCGCTGGCACGGCCGGTCTTGTCGCATCGTCCTGGCATCCCGCGAGCGAGCAATGGGGTGGCATTCAAATGCAAAGCCGTTTCCTGAGGACGACCGGCCGGCGAATGCTGTCCAAGGATATGTCGGCCTGGACGGCGGTGCGGGCGGTGGGCGAAGCCAGCACACGGACCAATGGCGACGATCCGAAGAAGATCAGCGACTACATCCGCTCGGACGATTTCTCGGTCGCCGCCTTCAAGGGACAGAAGCTGACCTTCCGCAAGTGGAACCATCAGCTTCGCCAGCCAATCCTGCTCGGCGACACCAAATCCGTGGTCTCGACATCGCCACAGGAGGGTTATCTCCACCAGATCTCCGAGCTCGATACGCTCGGCGTCGATCAGCCGGAAACGAAATGCGTCCTTAAGTAGAACCAATCGGGAGGAATTTTCGTGCAGAGACGAGCTTGCGCACTCGCCATTCTCGGCTTCATGGCCAATCCGGCGTGGGCTTACACCGTGTATGTCTCCAACGAGAAAGACAATACGATAACGGTCGTCGACACGGCGACGATGCAAGTGGTGAAGACCGTCGAAGTCGGCCAGAGGCCGCGCGGTATCACCATCTCGCATGACGGCAAGTTCATCTATTTGTGCGCCAGCGATGACGATACGATCGAAATCATCGATACCGCGACGCTGCAGATCGTTGGCACGCTGCCATCAGGCCCCGATCCCGAACTGTTCGTGCTTTCGCCCGACGGCAAGACGCTCTACGTCGCCAACGAGGACGACAATCTCGTCACCGCGATCAACGTCGAGAGCAAGCAGGTCATGACCGAGATTCCCGTTGGGGTGGAGCCTGAAGGCATGGCCGTCAGTCCCGATGGCAAAACCATGGTCAACACCTCCGAAACCACCAGCATGGCGCATTTCATCGACACCGGCAGCCATGAGGTGACCGACAACGTCCTGGTCGACACGCGTCCGCGCTTTGCGCAATTCAAGCCCGACGGATCCCAGATCTGGGTCAGTGCCGAAATCGGCGGCACCGTCAGCGTCATCGACAGTCTCAAACGCGAGGTGGTGAAGAAGATCCAGTTCGCGATTGCGGGACTGCGGCCCGAAACCATCCAGCCGGTCGGCATCGCAATCAGCGCGGACGGCAAGAAAGCCTATGTCGCGCTCGGCCCAGCGAACCACGTCGCCGTCATCAACACCGAAACCTACGAGGTGGAAAAATACATCCTGGTCGGCCAGCGCGTCTGGCATCTCGACTTCACCCCCGATCAGAAGACGCTGATCACCACCAACGGCAATTCCAACGACATCACCTTCATCGACACGGCGACGGACGAGCCGGTTCAATCGGTTACGGTGGGCCAGCAGCCTTGGGGCGTGGCCATATCGCCCCACTAGACCGCAGCAATGATCAGGGAGACCGACGTGATGAATATTTGCCGCGGGGATGTTGCAAGTGCACTAGATGACCAGCGCGCCCCGAAGGAGCCAGCGGCATGCAGCATGTGAGGACAAGCGGAGCTGGAGAGGAGGTGGCAGCGCTCGATGTTGCCGGCGTCAGCCATTCCTATGGTCCGAAGCGAGCGCTCCAGGACGTCTCATTCTCGATCGCGCCGGGAACTTTCACCGTTCTGCTCGGCCTCAATGGGGCCGGCAAGACAACTTTGTTCTCACTGATCAGCCATCTTTACGGCACCCGCCGCGGATCGATTCGCATCTTCGGCTATGATGTCAGCCGCGCTTCGGGCGAAGCGCTCAGGCGTGTCGGCATCGTATTCCAGGCACGCACGCTCGACCTCGACCTCAGCGTCCACCAGAACCTCTCCTACCACGCCTCGCTGCATGGCATTGGCGGCCACCAAGCCCGGCAGCGCATTGCCGCGCTGCTCGAGACAGTCAACATGCAGGGCCGTCAGCATGACAAGGCACGCAGTCTTTCCGGCGGCCAAATGCGGCGCATCGAGATCGCGCGGGCGCTGCTCCACCGCCCTTCCCTGCTGCTGCTCGACGAGGCGACGGTCGGTCTCGACATCCAGTCGCGTGCGGGCATTCTGGCCACCATCCGCAAACTCGTCGAAACCGAGGGCATCGGTGTGCTGTGGGCGACGCATCTGATCGATGAGGTCGAAGACGGCGACCATGTCGTCGTGCTGCGGCAGGGCGACCTGGTTGCCAAGGGTAAGGTGGCCGATGTCGTTGCGACGAGCGGTGCCAGTTCGATCCGCGACGCCTTTTCCAGGCTCAACCGCATCGAAACAAGCGGCATCGCGGAGATGTCGCCATGAGCGCTCCCGCAATGCCCGCAAAAGTCGCCGCCCTCACGCCGGTGAAGTTCGAACAGTTTGGGCTCCGCCACTACCTCGTTTGCCTCAAAGGGATCGTCGTGCGGGAGTGCCTGCGCTTCCTGCATCAGCGCGAGCGCTTTATATCCTCGCTGGTTCGGCCGCTCGTCTGGCTGTTCATTTTTGCCGCCGGATTCCGGCAGGTGCTCGGCGTATCGATCATCCCGCCCTACAAGACCTACGTGCTCTACGAGGTCTACATCACGCCGGGCCTGTGCGGCATGATTCTGCTGTTTTCGGGCATGCAGTCTTCGCTGTCGATGGTCTATGACCGCGAAATGGGCAACATGCGCACCCTGCTGGTCAGCCCCTTCCCGCGTTGGTTTTTACTGATCTCGAAGATGCTCGCCGGTGTCGCCGTGTCGATCGCGCAGGTTTATGCGTTCCTGATCGTTGCCTGGTTCTGGGGCGTCAAGGCGCCGCCGCTTGGCTATCTCACCGTGCTGCCGGCGCTGTTCCTGTCAGGCATGATGCTGTGCGCGCTCGGCATGCTTCTGTCTTCGATGATCAAGCAGCTCGAAAACTTCGCTGGCATCATGAACTTCGTCATCTTTCCCGGCTATTTCGCTTCTCCGGCACTCTATCCCTTGTGGCGTATCCAGGAGGCTAGCCCCCTGCTCTACAAAATCTGCCTCGCCAATCCATTTACTTACGCCGTCGAACTGATCCGCTTCGCCTTCTACGGCCAGGTTGACTGGCTGTCGCTGGGCGTCGTTGCCGGCTGCACGCTGCTGTTCCTTGCCGCCGCCATCATCGCCTACGACCCTTCGCGCGGCCTGATGACCCGCAAACAGGACACGGGAGGAAATGCCTGATGGCGCGAATGATCCATGTTCGCAGTCTGGCTCTGGTCGCCATGCTTGCGCCAGGCGTCAACGCCATGGCAGCCAACCCCGATCCGCACTGGCCCTGCATGCAGCGCAAGGTGCCGCAACTCTCGTTCGGCCAGATCTGGAGCGGACCGGACCTTCCTTCAGCCGCGAAGGACTGGTCGAAGGACCCCACCATCTCCGCCCTGATCGAGGAAGTGTCGGCTCGCCGGATGCCGATTGCGGAAGCTCAAAAGAAGATCAGGGATTTCGCGGCCTCCTTGCCGGCCGAGCAACGTGCACCCAAAATGGCGATGATGGTGCAAGGCATGTTCGACCACCTGGACGCCGAGCGTTCGCAGGTGATCTCCGGTATTTCCCGCTACGCCCACAAGCAGCTCGAAATGGCCGCCGCGTTGCGCAAGGAAGCGTCCGAGGTCGATGCATTGCGGGCAAAGCCGGATGCAGATCCCGAAGAGATCGATCGGCGAACCGAACAGCTGACATTCGCAACGCGAATTTTCAATGAACGCGTCCAATCACTGACCTACGTCTGTGAAGTGCCGACGATAATCGAGCAGCGGCTTTATCAATTGTCCAAGGCCGTCTCGGAAACGCTCGCCGCGAAGAAATAGAACCTCATTCGATCTTCGCGGCGGATATCACGATCCACGGCCGGGCAGCACGCGCCAGCGCTGAACGAAATAACCGGGATGCGTCTCGATCCACTGGGCTACCAGCGGTTGCGCCTGCATGAAGGCGGTCCCGGGATTCATCGCCAGGCCGTCCACCATCTGTTCGCGTTGTTCACAGGTCTGCGGCACATCCGTCAGGCAGACCATCATAATGAGCGTGTAAAGCATTACCCCTTGTCCCCATCGATCCCGAACCCCATGCCCGGGAGGTTTCCGTGATTCCGACCAGTCTGCAGGGGTCGCACATACAGATCGCTTACGGGTGTGAAAGGACGTGGCCCCCGCTCTTTCGCGCCGCAACATAACATGGCGCTAATCTACCGCCAACGACCGTAGGGCGTTCTCCAGAGCAATCGCGCCAGGTTGCGCCGCGCCAATGTGGTGCCGACGTTTCCAGCGTCGATGATTCCGATCTTCACGGGTGTTCGTCGATGTCATCAACCCGGGAGCCCGAGTTGCTTTCGCAGGCTTTTGTCGAATGCGGATGCGGGGACGAAACGGCGCAGGAAACTGACCTGGCGCGCCATTTTTCCAGCCGCATAGCGCCCCTTCGGAGCGGGATCGGTCGCAGCCGCCAAAACGGTCCTGGCCACCACTTCCGGCGCATCGCCTTTTTCCATCGCTTTCCGCACAGCTGCATTCATGCCGGCGCGCGCAGAGTCATAGATATCGAGCAACTGATCCGGCCTGGCGAGATTTTCTTCAAATGAGGTGCGGGTATAGGCGGGCTCCACCAACACGACGCGAATTCCGAAAGGACGCAGTTCGTGGTCGAGCGATTCGGAGTAGCCCTCAACGGCATGCTTGGTCGACGAATAAAGCGCGAAATAGGGAGCTGGAATGAACCCCTGCACCGAGCTCAAATTGACGATTCTGCCCTTGCCTTGGCGGCGCATTGTCGGCAACACCGCTTTGGTTACTCGCATAACGCCAAAGACGTTCACGTCAAACAACGACTTGGCCTGGGCCATCGAGGACTCCTCCGCGCCACCAAGCAGGCCAACGCCGGCATTATTGACAAGCAGGTCGATGCGCCCGGTCTCGGCCAGCACGTCCTTGACAAGTTTCGCCACCGACGTGTCATCGGTCACGTCACAGGCCAGCATGGTAACGCCATCGGATCGGTCGACGACCGCGCGACGGCTGGTTCCGAACACGCGAAAGCCCACGTTCTGCAGGGCTTTGGCCGTTGTGTGCCCGATACCGCTGGATGCCCCCGTCACCAGGGCGACGCCTAGATTGGTCTTGTTCATGGAGGTCACTTCTTTCTTCGTTTTGGATTGGCGTGGGAGAAGCGCGACAGGTCGGAGCGAAAGGCGTCAATCATGAGCGTCTCCGGCACTCGCGCCGGCCAGATCATCCGTCCAGCGCCGGAACAGCGCGCTGGCATTAACGCCTCCGAAGCCGAAGCCATTGGAGATTGCATAGCCCATCGCCATCGGCCGGGCCCGGTTTGCGACGAAGTCGATCCCGTCGCCGGCCGGATCGGGAGCGCTCAGATTGAGGGTCGGTGGTGCCATCTGATCCCTGAGCGCCAGGATTGCGAAGATTGCTCCGAGCCCGCCGGCGGCTCCGAGCAGGTGTCCGGTCGCCGATTTCGTTGCACTGACAGCTATCGCGAAATCGCGCCCGAACACGCTCTTGATCGCTTCGATCTCACCCAGGTCGCCCACCGGCGTGGAGGTCGCATGGGCATTGAGATGACGAACCTCGCGTGGCGAAATCCCTGCTTGGGCGATTGCGATCTCCATGGCCCGGCGCGCACCGTCGCCGTCCTCTGGACCGGAGGTGACGTGGTGAGCATCCGCCGTCGTGCCGTAGCCGACAAGCTCGGCCAGCGGTCTTGCGCCGCGCGCCAGCGCGTGGCTCAATTCCTCGATGACCAGCATGCCGGCTCCTTCGCCCATGACGAAGCCGTCCCGCGACTTGTCGAACGGTCGGGAGGCCTCATCAGGACGGTGATTAAAGGACGTCGAAAGAGAGCGTGCCGCGGCAAACCCACCGAGGCTGACAAGATTCATGCATGCTTCAGTCCCGCCGCACACGGCAATATCGGCCTCGTCGGCGCGGATTAGGCGAGCCGCATCGCCGATCGCCTGAATGCCGGCCGCGCACGCCGTCACGGGTGCACCGAGCGGACCTTTGAAGCCATAGCGGATCGAGACGTGGCCTGCCGCGAGGTTCACCAGGAAGGACGGCACCGTAAAAGGTGATAGACGGCGGACGCCGCGGCGGTCGACCGTGCGCACCGCCTCGGTTATGGCCGGGAACCCGCCGACGCCCGAGGCGATGATCGTGGCCGTGCGCAAGCGATCCGCTTCCGAGACGGGGGCCCATCTTGCTTGGGCGAGCGCTTCTCGTGCCGCGGCCAGCGCAAAGAGAATGAACCGGTCTACCTTGCGCTGGTCCTTCGGCGGAAGGATGGCTTCCGGATCGAAACCAGCGTCCGGATCTTCTTCTGTGGAAGGCACCACCCCGCCGACCTTCGCCGGCAGGTCGCACACCACATCATCCGCAAGCCTCCGGATGCCTGAGCGGCCGGCCAGGAGACGCGACCAGGACGCTTCGACATCGGCAGCAAGGGGCGTGACCGCTCCCATGCCTGTGACAACAATCCGTCGCATCTATTTTCCTATCAATTTGGGTGCGCCGCCAGCGCTGCGCACGCCGTTCAAGCGCCGGCTGCTTCGCGAACCTGTTCTGTCGCCGCATCCAGAAATGCCTGCGCGAGGTCGGGGTCGTTGACGACGCGCGAAAGGAGCACCGCACCGACCATTGTCGAGAGGATGGCCATGGCCTTGTCGCCGGGCCGCTCGCCGTCGGCCTCGCCAACCCAACTACCAAACATCTCAAGATATTCCCTGATCCCGGCTTCGAACGACGCTCTCACGTCCACGCCCTGTCTGGCGGCATCCGAACCGAGCGCCACGATCGGGCAGCCGTCCATCCTTTCTTCGCGATGGTCCATGCTGAGGTAGAACGCGATCACCGCGCCAAGCGGATCCTCGGGTTTTGCCGTAGTCGCGGCCGACCATCGGTGGGTGGCGCTCTCCATCGCCCGTTTGGACGCCTGCGCCGCCAGGTCCTCCTTTGACGCGAACTGCTTGTAAAAAGCGCCTTGGGTCAGCCCGGCACCCTTCATCAGATCCTTAAGGCCGATGCCGTCAAAACCGCGCTCCCGAAAAAGGCGGCTTGCCACGTTGATAACGGTTTCACGGTTTTCCGCAGCCTGAATGCGACTTACGCGCATCGGTAATCTCCCTTTTAGCGTGTGTTCGTAATCTATATCTTATATAGAGAGCGAACGCAATCTATCAAGAGAAGATGAGAGATGATCCGCAGAAACCCGACCGCTCCGCTCTTGGCCGCACTGAGATGGGCATGAAAACGAGACCCGCGTTGTGCTGGCGGGCGTCCTGCTCGGTGGTCTTCCCGACAGCGCCACGGATCCGACCAGCGGACAGAAAAACACTAAGGTTTCACCGGATCAAGATGTCAGAATCTACCCGGTAGAACGCGATCACCGCGCCAAGCGGATCCTCGGATTTTGCCGCGGTCGCGGCCGACCATCGGTGGTTGGCACTCTCCATCGCCCGCTTGGACGCCTGTGCCACCAAGTCCTCCTTTGATGCGATGCTTGTAAAGGCGCCTTGGGTCAGCCCGGCACCCTTCATCAGATCCTTGAGGCCGATGCCGTCAAAGCCACGCTCCCGCAAAAGGCGGCTTGCCACGTTGATTGCGGTTTCGCGGTTTTCCGCGGCCTGTATGCGACTCACACGCATCGTCGATCTCTTTTTTTAGATTGCATTCGTAATCTATCTGCTATATAGATGGCGAATGCAATCTAAAAAGGAGAACGAAATGATCCGCAAGATCCTGAGCGCTTCGCTCCTGACCGCGCTGTTTCTGGCGACCCCAGCGTTTGCCGAGGAAGCTACCGTCGGACGCCCAATCGAAGCCGGCAGCCTGCACAACGGACGCCTCGACATGGTGGTCTATTACGTCCCAATCGACGGCGACCTCCTGGAGGTCACCGCCACCTTCGCGCCCAAGGGCGGAGGCGATCCGCTGCGCGTCGTCATGGGCCTCGCCGACCGCGATTCCGTTGCCTTCTCCATGCCGGGCTACCGGGGCTCTCTCTACGCGTTCTCGAGGTCCGGCGAGGATGTGACAGTCGCGACTGG
The DNA here is from genome assembly GCF_040318345.1 of Mesorhizobium sp. M1169. Taxonomy (NCBI): domain Bacteria; kingdom Pseudomonadati; phylum Pseudomonadota; class Alphaproteobacteria; order Hyphomicrobiales; family Phyllobacteriaceae; genus Mesorhizobium; species Mesorhizobium sp. M1169. Next base: position 9,183 of record NZ_JAMYME010000036.1, read on the forward strand.
GACCGACAAGCATCCGCGCGCCGACGCGCTACCGGACTGACTCGCCGCGCAGGTCGCAGCCGGCCGCTGCCGGTCGACGCAGGACACAGCATAGAGAATGAACGCAATCTATTTCGGCATGAGGCGATGGGCATGAAAAAGCGACTTGTCATTGGGCTGGGCAGCGTCCTGGCCGCGGGGTTAGGGATGGCCGCATTCGTCACGCTGCCCATTCGCACGCAGGCAACCGCAGTGGCGGATCCGAGGCAGGAAGCGCCGATCGTCAGATTGGTGACGGCGGCGCCAGTGGCTGGATCCGAACGCGGTTTCACGGGCACGATTGCCGCGCGGGTGCAGAGCAATCTTGGTTTTCGCGTACCCGGCAAGATCATCGAGCGCCTGGTGAACGTCGGTGAACGGGTCAAGGCGGGCCAACCGCTTCTACGGATCGACGACACCGATCTGGCTCTCGCGCTGACCGCCAAGCGCAATGCGGTCGCCGCGGCACGCGCTGTGCTGGTTCAGGCGAGCGCGGACGAAAAGCGCTATGCCGTTCTGGTCAAGAAGGAATTGGCAGCAACTCCGCAGCGCTACGAGCAGGCGAAGGCCGCGTTGGACACCGCGACCGCACAACTCGCCGCCGCCGAAGCGGAAGCGAAAGTCGCGGAAAACGAAGCGGCCTATTCCGTCCTGGTGGCGGACGCGGATGGAACTGTGGTCGAAACCATCGGCGAGCCGGGACAGGTCGTCTCCGCCGGTCAGACAGTGGTTCGGATCGCCCAGGCCGGCCCTCGTGAAGCGGTGGTCGCGCTTCCCGAAACGATCCGGCCGGCGATCGGCTCTGTGGCCGAGGCCGCCGTTTATGCAGCCGATGGGCGCCATACGGCGCATCTGCGGCAGTTGTCGGATGCCGCCGATCCCCAGACCCGTACCTATGAGGCCCGCTATGTGCTCGACGGGGAGGCCGCGGCAGCACCGCTTGGCGCGACCGTGACTATCCGGATCACAAGCCAGGCGAGCCAGCCGGAAGTCCAGGTGCCGCTCGGAGCCGTGCTCGATAATGGCGGCAAAACAGGCGTTTGGGCCCTGGATCGCGCCACCTCGACCGTACACTTCCGACCTGTCGGCCTTGTTCGTGTGACAAGCGAAAGCGCCGTGGTCTCCGGGCTGAACATGGGAGATCCGGTCGTTTCGCTCGGCGCTCATCTTCTGCAGGAGGGCGCTCGCGTCAGGTCTGCTTCCGAAAGCGGGAGCAACTGACGATGAACCTCAATTTTTCAGCGATCGCCGTTCGCGAACGGGCCGTCACCCTGTTCTTCATCCTCCTGCTCGTGGCGGCTGGCGCCTACGCGTTCCTTATGCTCGGGCGGGCGGAGGATCCCAACTTCACCATTAAGACCCTGACGGTCACGACGGCATGGCCGGGCGCGACGGCCCGCGAGATGCAGGACCTTGTCGCCGAGCCGTTGGAGAAGCGGCTTCAGGAGCTCACCTGGTACGATCGGGTCGAGACCACCACGCGGCCGGGCTACGCCTATATGACGGTCACGCTGAAGGACAGCACGCCGCCATCCGTCGTGCAGGAAGAGTTTTACCAGGCCCGCAAGAAGCTGGGGGATGAAGCCCGCAACCTGCCGCCTGGCGTCTACGGCCCCTTCGTCAACGACGAATATTCGGATGTGAGCTTCGCCCTTTATGCGCTGAAGGCCAGAGGCATGCCGATGCGTGAGCTGGCCAGGCAGGCCGAGGCAATTCGACAGGACCTCCTGCACGTGCCCGGCGTCAAGAAGATCAACATCCTCGGTGAGCGCCCCGAACAGATATTCGTCGAGTTCTCCTATGCCAAGCTGGCAACGCTGGGCGTGTCGGCACAGGATATCATCGTCGCATTGCAGCGGCAGAACACCGTCACACCGGCGGGCTCGATCGATACTCAGGGGCCGCAGGTCTTCATCAGGCTCAACGGCGCTTATGACAGTGTCCAGGCTATCGCCGACACGCCGATCGTTGCCGGGGGGCGGACGCTGAAGCTTTCCGACGTTGCCGAGGTCCGCCGCGGCTACGAGGACCCTCCCACCTATCTCATCCGACGCCAGGGCGAGCCCACCATCATGCTCGCGGCCGTTATGCAGGAGGGTTGGGACGGTCGCGCGCTCGGCAAGGCGCTGGAGGACCGGACGGCGGCCATCGCACGAACATTGCCGCTTGGGATAACGCTCGACAAGGTGTCCGACCAGGCCGTCAACATCACCTCGGCGGTCGACGAGTTCATGTTGAAGTTCGCGATGGCGCTCGGTGTCGTGCTGCTGATCAGCCTGCTCAGCATGGGCTGGCGCGTCGGCATCGTCGTGGCGGCCGCCGTCCCGCTGACGCTTGCCGCCGTGTTCCTCATCATGCTGGAGACCGGCCGGTTCTTCGATCGCATCACGCTCGGCGCCCTCATCCTGGCGCTCGGTCTTCTCGTGGACGACGCCATCATCGCCATCGAGGTGATGGTGGTGAAGATGGAAGAGGGCATGGATCGCATCAAGGCGGCGGCCTATGCCTGGAGCCATACCGCGGCGCCGATGCTGTCGGGAACGCTCGTGACGATAGCTGGGTTCCTGCCCGTGGGCTTCGCACGCTCGACGGCCGGCGAGTACGCCGGCAATATCTTCTGGGTCGTAGGGTTCGCTCTCATCGTCTCCTGGATCGTCGCCGTGGTTTTCACGCCCTACCTTGGCGTCAAGATGCTGCCCGCGATCAAACCGGTCGAAGGCGGCGTTCACGCCATATACGACACACCGAACTATCGGCGCCTTCGCCGGCTCATCATCTTTGCCGTGCGCCACAAGTTCGTAACCTGCGGTGTCGTCGGCATCGTCTTCGCACTTTCGGTTGTCGGCATGGGCAGCCTGAAACAGCAGTTCTTCCCGACATCCGATCGCCCCGAAGTGCTGGTCGAGGTTCGTCTGCCGGAAGGCACCAGCATCGAGACGACGACCGCCACAGTGGAGAAGCTGGAGCACTGGCTGGACGGCCAGTCCGAAGCCAAGATCGTGACGAGCTACGTCGGTCAGGGCGCTCCGCGCTTCTTCTTCGCCATGGCGCCGGAACTGCCTGATCCTGCCTTTGCCAAGATCGTCGTGCTGACACCGGACGCGGAGGCGCGCGAGGCGCTGAAGCACCGGCTGCGGGAGGCGGTATCGCAGGGGCTCGCGCCGGAAGCCGATGTCCGCGTCACGCAGCTTGTGTTCGGACCCTATACGCCGTTCCCTGTCGAGTTCCGGGTCACGGGGCCTGATCCCGCGCAACTCTATAGCATTTCCGAGAAGGCCCTCGATATCATGCGGAGCGTCCCGGACGTGCGGCAGGCCAACCGCGACTGGGGCAACCGCACGCCCGTACTGCGCTTCATCCCTGACCAGGATCGACTGAACCTCATCGGCCTCTCGCCGGCGGAAGTAGGCCAGCAGCTCCAGTTCCTCCTCACCGGCATCCCTGTCACGCAGGTCCGCGAGGACATTCGCAATGTCCCCATCGTGGCGCGCAGCGCTGGGGCTGAGCGGCTGGATCCGGCGCGTCTGGCGGATTTCTCGCTGATGAGCCGGGACGGCCGCCAGATTCCGCTCGACCAGATCGGTCATTCGGAAATCCGTCTTGAAGAGCCGATCCTGAAGCGCCGCGACCGGACGCCCGTCGTCACGATCCGGTCGGATATCAACGAAGCGACTCAGCCTCCGGAGGTCTCAAAGCAGATCATGAAAGCCCTTCAGCCGCTGATCGCGTCCCTTCCGGCCGGCTATAACATTGAAATGGGGGGATCGATCGAGGAGGCTGAGAAGGCCAACACTGCTTTGGGCAAGATCTTCCCGGCCATGATCGCCGCCATGCTGATCGTCATCATGCTGCAGGTACGATCCTTCTCGACGATGGCCATGGTCGTGCTGACCGCACCGCTTGGGCTCGTCGGCGTCGTGCCGATGTTGCTCACCTTCAACCAGCCCTTCGGGTTCAACGCCATTCTGGGCCTGATAGGGCTGGCCGGCATCCTGATGCGCAACACCCTGATCCTGACCGAACAAATCAAGGAGAACCGTGCTGCCGGCCTTGACGACTATCACGCCGTCATTGAGGCCACCGTGCAACGCACGAGGCCGGTGATCCTGACGGCGCTTGCCGCCGTGCTGGCTTTCATCCCCCTTACGCACTCCGTGTTCTGGGGATCGATGGCCTATACGCTGATCGGCGGCACGGCGGCCGGCACGGTGCTGATCCTGCTCTTCCTTCCCGCTCTCTATGCCGCGTGGTTCCGGATCAAGCCGACCGCAGATGTGGCCCATGAGGCTTCGACCGAGGAACCGGAATTGCAAACAGCGATGGCTGCCGAATAGGGCACTGTTGTCGGAAAAGACGGTTCAAGTTCTCGCCCGCCGGTTTTGCCTGAACATATGCAGGGCCAGCCGGACGATCTTGCCGCTTACAGATGATCGCCCAGGGCGAGCCCGGCAGATCCGTTTCATCAGTCCTGGAGACATCCATGAATCGTCCGCTCCGAATGCGAACTGATCCCGACGAGGTGCGCGCGCGCATCCTGGAGGTGGCGGAGGGGCACTTTCGCCGCATCGGCTACAACAAAACGTCGGTGGCCGACATCGCCTCCGAACTCAGCATGAGCACGGCAAACATCTACCGCTTCTTCCCCTCAAGGGACGCAATCAAAGAATCCATCTGCGGGAAAGCTTTGAACGAGGTAGCTGACATCGCCCTCGCAATCGCGCGCACGAACGCGTCGGCCGGGGAGAAATTGGGTCAGCTACTGACCGCCGTTCACCATCACAAGAAGATGACGCTGGTCAAGGAAAGGCGCATGCACGACCTGATTGTCGCCGCCATGCAGGAGAACTGGGCGACCATCAAGGCGCATATCGAGCACGTGGTAACTACCTTAGGGGTCATTATCCGCGAGGGCATCGAATCGGGCGAATTCAATGTCGACGATTCCGCTACGGCGGCGCGTGCCGTCCACACCGCGTTCACGCCGTTCCTCCATCCGATCCTGATCGAGCACTGCGTCCAATACGGCGAAGACACCGAAGCGGGCCTACGCGAGCAGATCCGATTCATCCTGAAAGCTCTCGGCAAGTCGGATTGACCAGCCTGCCGTATGCAGGATCAAGCCGCCGCTGACGACATCCACGAGGACTCGACGGAGGAACTTGACACACGAACAGCAACAGTTGCCGAACCATGTGCCGGAAGAGGTGCAAAGCCGTCCCTCGTCCGAGACAGCTCTCCAAAGGCAGCCATTTCGGGCGATGCCCGCTGACCAGCCGGATGCGGACCTTGCAGCCCGCCTTCCGACGGTCGGCTTAGGGGTCGACTCCGGCCGCTCGGCCTTGATCGCTTTAGCGACCGCTCATGGCGCAGCTAAGCCATACGGACAAGCGGTTGCGTCGCTCCATTCGGACTTCCATCCTAAATGATTCGAGCCTTAGGGGTTAGTCGAGTCGAAGCTGCCGCTCAGCGCCACCGCCGTTCTCCTGTATTTGCACGCCACGTCCCCACTACGACCGAAACTTGTTGAACTAGGCTAACTCGCGCGACCTCTACTGTTCGGTTCCTCGTGCGGATAGAGCTTGCCGAACAGGGGCAGGTACATCGCGCCCTTGCGCATCAGAAAATCGTGGAAGGTCGCCATCGCCGGCGAGATCGCGTGATCGCTGCGCATCACCGAAAACCATTGCCGGCGGATCGGCATGCCGACAACGTCGAGGATAACCAGCCGGCCGGCTTCGGTTTCGGCAGCGATGGTGTGGGCAGAGATGAAGGCGATGCCGAGCCCGGCCATCACCGCCTGCTTGATGGTCTCGTTCGAGTCCATCTCGACGCCGAGATCGTCGATGCGGCCGGGCACGTCGCTCAGGAATATTTCCAGTGAGATGCGCGTTCCGGAGCCGGGCTCGCGAATGAGGAAATGCTCCTCGGCGATCCGCTCCTTGGAAATGTCGCGTGCCGACGCCAGCGGGTGGTCGGGCGGTGCGATGATGACCAGCGGATGATCGCCGAAGACCGAAGCACGCACCGGGACTTCCTTGGCCGGGCGTCCCATCAGCGCGATATCGATATCGTGGTTCTTCAGATTGTCGATCGTCTCGGCGCGGTTGCCGATGGCAAGGCGCATGTCGATATCTGGATGTTCCTTCATGAAGGCGGCCATCAGCCGCGGCGCGAAATATTTGGCCGTGGAAACGACGCCGAGCCGCAAGCTGCCGGCGCGCACGCCCTTGATCGCATCCATCTTGTCTTGGAGCAGACGAAGCCGCTCCTCGATGGCCTGTGCGGTCTCGACGAAGGCCAGACCTGCGGCAGTGGGACGCATGCCGTCCGACGTCCGGTCGAACAAGGCCAGTTGGAACTCCTCCTCCACTTGCCGCAACTGGATCGTCACCGCTGGAGGAGACAGCCCTAACACCTTGGCCGCGCTGACGATTTTTCCGTGGCTGATGATTGCCTGAACGGTCTTGAACTGCTTGAGCGTGAGGTTTCTCATACGGCATACTAAAATTTTTTTACTGCCTGAGTAAAGTTATTGAATTTTACTTATCCAGCGTCGTTTGTTCTCCTTTCCCAATCCGGCCGACCCGAGGAGAGGCGGCTGGATCGGGAGGTTACGATGCCAGCGGCAACACTCGACGCTTTTCTGAACTCCTATCTTGGCGAGCCGGACGAACTGCGCTCCGCCGTCGTAGCGACCATCCGTCAGCTGACGCAGGCGGCCACCACAATCCGCAACACCATCAATCAAGGGGTGCTCGGCACCGCCTTTGCGGGAACCCGTGGCGCCAATGCTGACGGCGACATCCAGAAGGATCTCGATGTCTTCGCCGATGACATCTTCCTCGACGCCATGCGCCACGCTCCGGTCGCGCTCTACGCTTCCGAGGAACTGGAGCAGCCGGTGCTGCTCGACAGGCAAGCGCCTCTTGCCATCGCCATCGACCCGCTCGACGGCTCTTCCAACATCGACACCAACGTGTCGATCGGAACGGTCTTCTCGCTTCTCCCTGCAACTGGTGCGCCGGATGGGAATCCGGCCGCCTCGTTTTTGCAGGCAGGCGTGAACCAGCTGGGCGCCGGTTTCTTCATCTACGGGCCGCAGCTGGCGCTGGTTCTGTCGCTCGGCAGCGGCACCCATGTCTTCGTTCTCTCGACCAGGCTCGGCACCTTCGTCCAGGCCTATGAGAGCCGGATCATCCCACAGCGAACCCAGGAGTTCGCCATCAACGCCGCCAACTACCGGCACTGGGACGAGGCGGTGCGGCTCTACATCGATGACTGCCTTGAAGGCACCGAAGGCCCACGTGAGAAGGACTTCAACATGCGCTGGATCGCCTCTCTGGTTGCGGACTGCTACCGCATATTGATGCGCGGCGGCGTATTCCTGTATCCAGGCGACAAGCGCAAGGGCTACAGGCAGGGGCGACTTCGCCTCGTCTATGAGGCAAACCCGATCGCCTATCTCGTCGAACAGGCGGGCGGTGCCGCCACCGATACGATGACCCGCATCCTCGAAATCGAACCCGAGAGCCTGCACCAGCGCGTGCCCATGGTTTTCGGATCGGCGCGGGAAGTCGCGCGCATCACCCGCTACCACACCGAGCCGAGCGCCATCGGCGAGCGCGCGCCGCTGTTCAGCCGCCGCGGCCTTTTCAGGGCCTGAAGACCATGTCGGCAAAGCACCCCATCATTACCATCACCGGGTCGTCGGGCGCAGGCACCACCTCTGTCAAGCGCATCTTCGAACTGATCTTCCGGCGCGAGAACATCGGGGCCGCCTTCATCGAAGGCGATGCTTTCCATCGCTACGACCGCGCCACGATGAAGGCGAAGGTGGCCGAGGAGGAAAAGGCGGGCAATCCGAACTTCACCCACTTCCATGCCGAGGCCAATGAACTGGCAATCCTCGAAGAGGTATTCGAGGAATATGGCCGACGGGGAACCGGAAAGACCCGCACCTACATCCATGATGAGGATGAGGAGAAGCAGTACGGCACGCCGCCGGGACATTTCACCGAATGGCGCGAATTTCCGCCGAGCGACCTGCTCTTCTATGAGGGCCTGCATGGCTGCGTCGTCACCGACAAGATCAACCTGGCCAGGCACGCGGATCTCAAGATCGGCGTGGTGCCGGTCATAAATCTCGAATGGATCCAGAAGATCCATCGCGACCGCGCAACGCGCGGCTATTCCACCGAGGCGGTGATGGACGTCATCCTGCGCCGTATGCCGGACTATGTCCGCTACATCGTCCCGCAGTTTTCGCAGACCGCCATCAACTTCCAGCGCGTGCCGATCGTCGACACGTCCAATCCATTCATCGCGCGCTGGATTCCGACGCCCGACGAATCGATGCTGGTTATCCGCTTCGCCAATCCCCGCGGCATCGATTTCCCCTACCTGCTTTCGATGATCCACGACTCGTTCATGTCGCGGCCGAATTCCATAGTGGTGCCCGGCAACAAGCTCGACCTTGCCATGCAGCTGATCCTGACGCCGCTCATCCTGCAATTGATCGAACGCAAGAACCGTGTGTCGTGAGGAGGACGCCATGAACAGCCAGGCAGCAGCACTGAAGCCCGTCGCCGCCGTCTCGGAGCGCGACATGGCCAACGCCATTCGCGCACTGGCGATGGACAGCGTCCAAAAGGCCAATTCCGGTCATCCGGGCATGCCGATGGGCATGGCCGATGTCGCGACGGTGCTGTTCAGCCGCTTCATCAACATCGATCCGTCGGCCCCCAACTGGCCCGATCGTGACCGCTTCGTGCTGTCGGCCGGGCACGGCTCGATGCTGCAGTATGCGCTGCATTACCTGCTAGGCTTTGAAGACATGCCGATCGAGGAGTTGCAGCGGTTTCGCCAGCTGGGCAGCCGCACCGCCGGGCATCCGGAATATGGCCATGCGCTTGGCATCGAGACGACGACCGGCCCGCTTGGACAAGGCATTTCGACCGCTGTCGGCATGGCGCTGGCGGAGCGCATGCTGGCGGCCCGCCACGGCGCCGATCTCGTCGACCATTTCACCTACGCAATCGCCGGCGACGGCTGCCTGCAGGAAGGCATCAGCCACGAGGCGATCGATCTTGCCGGTCACCTGAAGCTCTCCCGGCTGATCGTCTTTTGGGACGACAATGCGATCTCGATCGACGGGCCCACTTCCCTGTCGACATCGATGGACCAGCCGGCGCGGTTCAAAGCCGCTGGATGGCATGTCCAGTCGGTGAACGGCCACGACACGGAAGCCGTTGCGGCGGCAATCGAAGCGGCGCAGCAATCGGACCAGCCGTCTCTGATCGCCTGCCGCACGGTGATCGGCAAGGGCGCGCCAAATTTGGGTGGTTCGGAAAAGACGCATGGCGCGCCGCTGGGCGATGCGGAGATCGCCGCGACGCGCGAAAACATCGGCTGGGCCTTCGCGCCGTTCGAGGTGCCGGACGATATCCTTTTCGCCTGGCGCGCGATTGCCGGCCGCGGTCAAGCGGCACGCCGCGCCTGGGAGCAGCGGCTTGCCGCCTCACCACGGCGGCAGGCCTTCGAGAGCGCGGTCGCCGGCGCCCTGCCCGACGCGGTCTTCGAAGTACTCGACGCTTTCCGCAAGGAGCATGTCGGGAAGGCGACCAAGGTTGCAACGCGAAAAGCCTCGGAAATGGCACTCGCTGCGATCAATGGCGCAACCGAACTGACCGTCGGCGGCTCCGCCGATCTGACGCATTCGAACCTGACGATCACCAAGGGTATGAACCGCATCGCGCCGGGCGACTACGCCGGCCGCTACATCCACTATGGAATCCGCGAGCACGGCATGGCCGCAGCCATGAACGGCATCGCACTGCATGGCGGCTTCGTGCCTTATGGCGGCACGTTCCTGTGCTTCGCCGACTACGCGCGCGGCGCGATGCGGCTCTCGGCGCTCATGGGCCAGCGTGTCATCTATGTGATGACGCATGATTCCATCGGTCTCGGCGAGGACGGCCCGACCCACCAGCCGGTCGAGCACCTGGCGATGCTGCGGGCGACGCCAAACCTCAACGTCTTCCGCCCGGCCGACATCATCGAAACGGCGGAGTGCTGGGAACTGGCGCTGAGAAGCGAGAAGCGGCCGAGCGTGCTGGTGCTCTCGCGCCAGAACCTGCCGATGCTGCGCCAAGCACCTAGCGGCGAGCCACACAGCGACGAGAACCGGTCGAGCCGGGGCGCCTACATCCTGCGCGAGCCAGCCGGGCAGCGCGCGCTGACGCTGATCGCCACCGGCTCGGAGGTCGAGATCGCGGTTGCCGCCGCCGAACGGCTGGAGACCGAGCACGGGGTCGCCGCCGCAGTTGTCTCGATGCCGTGCTGGGAGCTTTTCGAGCAGCAGGACGCCGGCACCCGCAAGGCCGTCCTCGGCTCGGCGCCCCGCATCGCCATCGAAGCCGCAGCACGGCTCGGCTGGGACCGCTGGATCGGCGACACCGGCACTTTCGTCGGCATGGCCGGTTTCGGCGCCAGCGCCCCTGCCCCGGATCTCTACCGGCATTTCGACATCACGCCCGAAGCCGTCGCGGCAGCGGCGCTGAAGCTCATCATCTAGGAGAAACCGACAATGGCCCGCATCACCCTTCGCCAGCTTCTCGACCATGCCGCCGAGCACGGCTACGGGGTGCCGGCATTCAACATCAACAACATGGAACAGGGCCTCGCCATCATGGAGGCCGCCAGGGCCTGCGATGCGCCGGTTATCATCCAGGCCTCACGCGGCGCCCGTTCCTATGCCAATGACATCATGCTGGCCAAGATGATGGAGGCGTTGACCGAAATCCATCCGGCCATTCCGCTCTGCATCCATCAGGATCACGGCAACAACGAAGCCACCTGCCTGTCGGCGATCCGCCACGGCTTCACCTCGGTGATGATGGACGGATCGCTGATGGCGGATGCCAAGACACCGGCGAGCTACGATTACAACGTCGCCATCACCGAACGTGTCGCACGCATGGCGCATTGGGTCGGCGCTTCGGTCGAAGGCGAGCTCGGCGTGCTCGGCTCGCTGGAGACCGGCCAGGGCGAGGCCGAGGACGGGCACGGCGCCGAAGGTGCGCTTTCCCATGACCAGCTTTTGACCGATCCCGATCAGGCGGTCGACTTCGTGACCGCCACCCGGGTCGACGCGCTGGCGATCGCCTGCGGTACCTCGCACGGCGCCTATAAATTCAGCCGCAAGCCCGACGGCGGCATCCTGGCCATGCAGGTGATCGAGGCGATTCACGAAAAGCTGCCCAACACGCATCTGGTCATGCACGGGTCTTCCTCCGTGCCGCAGGAACTGCAGGACATCATCAACAACTATGGCGGCGAGATGCCCCAGACCTTTGGCGTCCCGGTCGAGGAAATCGAGCGCGGCATCCGCTACGGCGTGCGCAAGGTCAACATCGACACCGATTGCCGAATGGCCATGGCCGGGCAGTTCCGCCGCGTTGCGACGGAGGACCCGCGCGAATTCGATCCGCGTAAATTCCTGAAACCCGCCATGGACGCCCTGCGCGACCTTTGCCGCGATCGCTTCGAACGCTTCGGCACCGCAGGCCACGCGTCGAAGATCAGGGTGATCGCCATGGATGAGATGGCGAAACGTTACGCCGCAGGAAAGCTCGACCCCCATATCGCAACCGCGAAAGCCGCCTGAGCGGCAAACAGGAGACCTGCCATGAACAAGATCGACATGCCCTCAGCAGGCACGCTCAAGGAAGGCAAGGAACGCTACAGGTCGGGCGTCATCCCCTACAAGAAGATGGGCTACTGGGAGCCGGACTACCGGCCCAAGGAGACCGACCTGATCGCCATGTTTCGGATCACGCCGCAGCCCGGCGTCGACCACGAGGAAGCGGCCGCCGCCATCGCCGGCGAATCCTCTACCGCGACATGGACCGTGGTGTGGACCGACAGGCTGACCGCCTGCGAGCTCTACCGCGCCAAGGCATTCAAATCCGAGCCGGTGCCGAACACAGGTCCAGGCACCAGGATCGAGCAACAGTACTTCGCCTATATCGCCTACGACCTCGACCTGTTCGAGCCCGGCTCCATCGCCAACCTGACTGCATCGATCATCGGCAACGTGTTCGGCTTCAAGGCCGTCAAGGCCCTGCGGCTCGAGGACATGCGCATCCCGGTGGCTTACCTCAAGACCTTCCAGGGCCCGGCGACCGGCATCGTGGTGGAACGCGAGCGGCTCGACAAGTTCGGCCGGCCGCTGCTCGGCGCGACGACGAAGCCCAAGCTTGGCCTGTCCGGCCGCAACTACGGCCGCGTCGTCTACGAGGCGCTGAAAGGTGGCCTCGACTTCGTCAAGGATGACGAGAACATCAACTCACAGCCCTTCATGCATTGGCGCGACCGCTTTCTCTACTGCATGGAGGCTGTGAACAAGGCGTCGGCCGCCACCGGCGAAGTCAAGGGCCATTATCTCAACGTCACCGCCGGCACGATGGAGGACATGTACGAGCGCGCCGAATTTGCAAAACAGCTTGGCTCCTGCATCGTCATGATCGACCTCGTCATTGGCTACACGGCGATCCAGTCGATGGCCAAGTGGGCACGCCGCAACGACATGATCCTGCACCTCCACCGGGCCGGCAACTCGACCTATTCGCGCCAGAAGAACCACGGCATGAATTTTCGCGTCATCTGCAAATGGATGCGGATGGCCGGCGTCGATCACATCCATGCCGGCACGGTGGTCGGCAAGCTGGAAGGCGACCCGCTTATGATCAAGGGGTTTTATGACACGCTGCGCGAGGAGCGCACGCCGCAGAACCTCGAAACCGGGCTGTTCTTCGATCAGGACTGGGCCTCGCTCAACAAGGTGATGCCCGTCGCCTCCGGCGGCATCCATGCCGGCCAGATGCACCAGTTGATCCATTATCTCGGCGAGGACGTCATCCTGCAGTTCGGCGGCGGCACGATCGGCCATCCGGACGGCATCCAGGCCGGCGCGACGGCCAATCGCGTCGCGTTGGAGGCGATGATCCTCGCCCGCAACGAGGGCCGCGACTATCTGCGCGAAGGAACCAAAATCCTCGAACAGGCGGCCAGATGGTGCACGCCGCTCAAGGCGGCCCTGGAGACGTGGAAGGACGTCACCTTCAACTACGAATCGACCGACACGGCCGACTTCGTGCCAACCGCAACGCCGAGCTTCTAGACGAAAGGAACCGTCGCCATGATGACCAATCCCGGAAACAAGGTCACGCAGGGACAGTTTTCGTTCCTGCCCGAGCTAACCGATGAGCAGATTTCGGCGCAGATCAAATACGCACTGAAAAACCACTGGGCGGTCAGCGTCGAGTACACGGACGATCCACATCCGCGAAACACCTATTGGGAAATGTACGGCAACCCGATGTTCGACCTGAGGGACCCGGCGGGCATCCTGCTTGAAGTCGACAATTGCCGGAGAGCTATGCCCAACATGTATGTCCGGGTCACCGCCTTCGATTCGACCAAGGGCTGGGAAGCACCGCGCATGTCATTCATCGTCAACCGGCCACCCAATGAACCCGGGTTCCGGCTGCTGCGCCAAGAGCGTGACGGCCGCAGTCAGGGCTATTCGATCGTGCCTTATGCGACCGACAGGCCCGAAGGCGAACGGAGCTAGGCGAACCATGCTGGACGCGATAGCTAAGAGCGCTGCCGCGCAGGGCGAATCGGTTGATCTACAGGCCGAGTTCGAGGCCTCCAACATCGACGAGGTGATGGACAAGCTCGACCGCGAACTCGTCGGCCTGAAGCCCGTCAAGACCCGCATCCGCGAGATCGCGGCGCTGCTTCTGGTCGACCGGCTTCGCCGCAAGTTCGGGCTGACCTCGGGCGCGCCGACGCTGCACATGAACTTTACGGGGAATCCCGGTACCGGAAAGACCACCGTGGCGCTCAGAATGGCCGAAATCCTGCATCGTCTCGGCTATGTCCGCGAAGGGCACATGGTCGCGGTGACGCGCGACGATCTCGTCGGCCAGTATGTGGGCCACACCGCGCCCAAAACCCGCGAAGTGATCAAGCGCGCCATGGGCGGGGTGCTTTTCATCGACGAGGCCTACTATCTCTACAAGCCCGAGAACGAACGCGACTACGGCCAGGAATCGATCGAAATCCTGCTGCAATGCATGGAAAACAACCGTGACGATCTGGTTGTGATTCTTGCCGGCTACAAGGACAAGATGGACCGCTTCTTCGACAGCAATCCCGGCATGCGCTCGCGCATCGCCCATCACCTCGATTTTCCGGACTACGGCGTCAGCGAACTCAAATCAATCGCCGAGATCATGCTGGCGGAACAGAATTACCGCCTCAGCGAAGCGGCGGCCAAGGCGCTCGAAGAGTATCTCCCGATCCGCATGCGGCTGCCGCATTTCTCCAACGCCCGCTCCGTTCGCAATAGCCTCGACCGGGCGCGGCTTCGCCAGGCCGGCCGGCTTTTCGCATCGCGCGACCGGGCGTTGACGAAAATCGATCTTATCACCATCGAGGAATCCGATATTCGCGGCAGCCGCGTGTTCGCGGAAGGTAAGCTCGAAGGCGAACCGGAGACGAAGGCGCGCTGACAAGATGACGGCGGTTGGTGTGCAGCGACCGGAAACGGACGACAGAATGGGAGCCGACGACCATGGATAGCAAGACAATCATCGCGCCCTCGGTGCTTTCCGCGGACTTCTCGCGGCTCGGCGACGAGGTCGAAGCGGTCGTCCGGGCGGGTGCCGACTGGATCCATCTCGACGTGATGGATGGCCATTTCGTGCCCAACATCACCTTCGGTCCGCCGGTGGTCAAGGCGATCCGTAATCGAACGGACAAGGTCTTCGACTGCCACCTGATGATCGCGCCGGCCGACGCCTATCTCGGCGCCTTCGCCGATGCCGGCTGCGACATCATTACGGTGCATGCCGAGGCCGGACCGCATCTCGACCGTTCGCTGCAGGCAATCAGAAATCTCGGCAAGAAGGCCGGCGTGTCGCTGAACCCGTCAACGCCGGAAAGCGTCATCGAATATGTACTTGACCGGCTCGATCTGGTGCTTCTGATGACGGTCAATCCGGGCTTCGGCGGCCAGGCCTTCATTGCGGCGGTCGTCGACAAGGTCAGGCGGGTCAAGGCGCTGGTCGGCCATCGTCCGATCGACATAGAGATCGACGGCGGCGTCACGCCCGAAACCGCTCCGCTGGTCACCGCGGCCGGCGCCAATGTGCTGGTCGCCGGCTCGGCCATCTTTAAGGGCGGCACCGAGGCGGCCTATCGCGCCAATATCGGCGCCATCAGGCAGGCGGCCGACGGGGCGATCCGGAAAGCGGCGTAAACCGTTTCATCGGAGGGCAAACATTTCATCGGAGGAAAACTTGGCGGCAATCCCACCTTTCTGCGATTTCGGCTGGCGAGCCATCGACGCCGTTTTGCCAGGCGTCGACGGCACATCGCATTCGATCTTAAGCCACGCCGGCCCGAACGGGCTGGTGGTGGCCTTCATCTGCAACCACTGCCCCTATGTGAAGGCGGTGATTTCACGCATGGTGCGCGACGCCAATGACCTCAAGGCCGAAGGCATCGGCTTTGTCGCGATCAACTCCAATGATAGCGACGCCTATCCAGATGATTCCTTCGACAACATGAAGCTCTTTGCCAGGACGAACGGCCTCACTTTCCCCTATCTCCATGACGAGCACCAGACGGTGGCGCGTGCCTACGGAGCCGTTTGCACCCCGGATTTCTTCGGGCTCAACAGCGAGTTGACGCTGCAATATCGCGGCCGGCTGGACGCGTCGCGACGCGACGCCGACTTGCCCGGGCTGAGGCGCGACCTGTTCGAGGCGATGAAGCAGGTTGCCCGAACCGGCGACGGACCGCTTGACCAGATCCCTTCGATCGGCTGTTCGATCAAGTGGAAGGATGCTGCATGAACGTCGGCGCAGGCAGGCCGTTTCGCTCGCCCACGGCGATCCTGTTCGACCTCGACGGCACACTGGTCGATTCGGCGCCTGATATAGCGGCCGCCGTCAACGAATTGCTGGCCGGACGCGATCTGCCGCCGCTGCGGCTGGATCAGGTCAAGGCCATGATCGGCGGCGGCATCAGGAAACTGGTCGAGCGCGCCTTCGCGGCTTCCGGCACGCCGCTCCTCGGCACTGCGCTCGATGAGGCCAACCGCGTCATGGCGCCGATCTATCGCAGGCATCTGACCGGCCGCACGAGGCTGATGCCTGGCGTCAGGGAGGTTCTCACGCACTTGCATTTGAGCGGAATAGCCTTGGGCGTGGTGACCAACAAGCCGCAGCTGGCAGCTCGCGAAATCCTGCTGCATTTTCGGCTGACGGAATATCTCGGCGCGATCGTCGGCGGAGACGCGGTGACATACTTGAAACCGGCGCCAGACGCGCTGTTGCTGGCGCTCGACCTGCTTCAGGTCGAACCTCGTGACACGCTGATGGTCGGAGACAGCAGCGCCGACGTGGCCGCCGCCCGCGCCGCCGGCATGGCAGTCATTCTGCTGCGTGGCGGATACAGCCAAATTCCCGTTGAAGAGCTTGGCGCCGACCTCGTTTGCGACAGCCTGTTCGATCTGCCCTCCGCGATGCAGAGGCTGCAAGACGCTGCGTGACCCCAAGCGCAGCCCAGCCAACGCCGGCCGAGCGCAGTCCAACGGCCGGCAGTACCGCGTTATTTTGAGAATTGTTTCAGATAAGCAATGACGTTGGCGATGTCCTCGTCTTTCTTGAGACCGACAAACGCCATCTTGGTTCCTTTGACCATCGCCCTGGGATCGCGAAGGTAGGTCGTCAGCGTGGCTTCGTCCCATTTGACGCCGGACTTGCCGGCCTCGGTCATGGCCTTGGAATAGCTGAACCCCGGATGCGTCCCGGCCGTTCGGCCGATGACGCCGTTCAAGGACGGGCCGACCTTGTTCTGGTCCTTGTCTGCGACGTGGCAGACCTTGCATTTGGCGAAGACCTTCTCACCCGCCGCGGCATCCTGTGCCTGAGACTGGGTAGCGACAAAGGTGGCGACGGACACGGCGGCGAAAAAAGCGACTGCGCGCATGGCATTTCCTCATTGATGGTGTGAGTGCCCGGGACACTTTACGCGTGTCGATGCCTTGATCGCCGGCATTCGTTTTAAAGCGGGAGAGCGAACCATTCGTCCTTCCTCCCCGGACTGGCAGCACCTGCACACCTCGAAAAGCTAGACTGCCGATGAGGGAAGTCAATCGTACAAAGGTCCTGTTTCGTTTCCCGACTGCGCGAAGGGAAGTGTGTAGCGACACGCGGTCCACATCATTGACGCCTGTTGGCCGAACGCGTAGCCTCACTCCAACCGGTTTGCTGTTTGGGCACCTTCAGGAATCCGCGCAACTCCAAAGCACGAACTCTGGAGAGTTCGCCGCGCAGGCGACGATAAGTGCCAAATGGACATGGTCGATCTCATATTAACGGTGTGCCTTAGCGCCAATCCGGGCAATTGCCGAGATGAACATCTCTATTTCGAGAGCCGCGGCTCTCTGTTCCAATGCATGTTCCTGGCGCCCGCCGAGATCGCAAAATGGTCTCAGGAACATCCGAGTCTCAAGGTCGTGCGCTGGAAATGTGCCGTTCCGAGCAAGGAACGAGCGATTTGATCGACATTCCTGGTTCGTCGACGGCCCTGAAAGAGGAGACGCCATGATGATTTCGCGGCGTACGACGCTGCGCTTGGCGGCTTTGGCGGCCATCCTCGCCTCAAGGCCGGTTGCTGTCTTTGCGGCCGCCAAGGTCCGAATTGGTGTCCTGAAGTTCGGGACCGTGAGCTGGGAACTCGATACGCTGAAACGCCACAAGCTCGACGAGGCCAACAGGATCGATCTGGAGATTGTCTACTTCGCCGGGGAGGATGCGACCAACGTCGCGCTGCTGGCCGGCGCGATCGACATGATCGTGACCGACTGGCTGTGGGTCTCGCGCCAGCGCTCCGAGGGCGGCGACCTTACATTGGCCCCTTATTCGACCGCCGTAGGGGCAATCATGGTGAAGGAGGAATCGCCGATCCGGAGGCTCGCCGACCTCAAGGGAAAGAAAATCGGTGTCGCCGGCGGCCCGCTCGACAAGAGCTGGCTACTGGTCCAGGCGCTGGCCAGACGCGAGCACGGCCTCGACCTGCCGACAGCCTGTGACGTCGTCTTTGGCGCGCCGCCGCTGATTTCTGAAAAGGCGATGCAAGGCGAACTCGATGCCGTGCTCAATTTCTGGCATTTCTGCGCCCGGCTCGAGGCCAATGGCTTTCGCCGGTTGATCGGTGCGGATGACGCGACGAAAGCGCTTGGTGCCTCGGGCCCCGTGTCGGCACTCGGCTACGTCTTCCACGACCAATGGGCGAGCGACGATCCGGATGCCGCCCGGGGCTTCTTGAAGGCATCCAAGCAGGCCAAGGACTTGCTGGCCAGATCCGATGATGAATGGCTGCGCCTGGCGCCGCTCATTCGCGCAGAAGGCAAGGAGCTGGAAAAACTGCGCGACCGCTATCGCCAGGGCATCCCCAGACGGCCGGTCGCCGAAGAAGCGGCCGATGCGGGCAAACTCTATCACGTGCTGGCCGCGATAGGCGGCGAGAAGCTGGTTGGCAGGGCGCCCGAGATGGCGCCCGGCACGTTCTGGCCGGAACTCGCGAAATGACCGCAACGGAAGACAAGTCGCGTCGATCCGGCTTTGCGACGGCGCTGACGCCAGCGCTGACGGTAACGGTTTCCCTGCTGGGACTTTGCCTGCTGTGGAGCCTCGCGGCCAATCTGTGGCAAAGCCGCGCTTTGCCCTCACCAGGGCAGGTCTGGCAGGTGCTGCTCAGGGAAGCGGCGAGCGGCGACCTTTTTTATCACCTTGGCGCGACGCTCGGACGGGTTGCTGCGGCGTACGTGGTCGCAATGATTATCGGCTCGGTCATCGGCGTTATCCTCGGCAGCTACCGCGGTGCGGACCGGTTCTTCAGTCCATGGGTGGTCCTGTTTCTCAACATTCCCGCGCTGGTGGTCATCGTGCTCGCCTATATCTGGTTCGGCCTCAACGAGGCGGCGGCGATTGGCGCGGTTGCCGTGAACAAGATCCCGAATGTCGTGGTGACGATGCGCGAAGGCGCCAGGGCGTTTGATCCGCGTTATGCCGAAATGGCCGCCGTCTACCGCTTCACCCCACTCGAGCGCATCCGCCATGTCCTGTTGCCGCAACTGCAGCCCTATTTTGCCGCGGCCTCGCGATCCGGCATCGCCCTCATCTGGAAGATCGTCCTGGTGGTCGAACTGCTCGGCCGCTCCAATGGCGTCGGTTTCCAGATCTATCTCTATTTCCAGCTCTTCGACGTCGCCGCCATTCTCGCGTACACGCTGGCTTTCGTGGCGGTGATGCTTGTCATCGAACTTCTCCTGGTGCAGCCCATTGAACGACATGCAACCCGTTGGCGCGGTCGTCCCGCTTAGGGTCGATATCGCCGAAAAGACCTTCAGGTCCGCGCAAGGCGTCTCGATCACGGCGCTTCAGGGTATGTCCTTCGAGGTCCGGCAGGGCGAATTCGCTTGCCTGCTTGGGCCGTCGGGCTGCGGCAAGACCACGACGTTGCGCATCCTGCTTGGACTGGACAAAGACTTTTCCGGCTCTTTCCAACTGCCGCAAGGCGGCTCGAACCGCATCGCCGCCGTGTTCCAGGAGCCTACTTTGCTGCCATGGCGGACGGTGGAGCAGAATGTCAGGCTGGCGCTGCCGAAAAGCCTAAGAGCAAAGAGTCTCGACGAGCTGTTTGACACTCTCGGCCTCGCCGGCATGCGCTCGCTCTATCCGGCGGAGCTTTCGCTCGGCCTTGCGCGCAGGGCAGCGCTTGCCAGGGCTTTCGCCACCGAACCGGCGGTGCTTTTCCTGGACGAACCCTTTGCCTCCCTCGACGAACAGACCGCCGAGCGGCTTCGGCAATTGCTTTTGACCGTCTGGTCAGCGCGGCCTACGACCGCCTTGATGGTCACGCACAATCTGCGCGAGGCACTGATGCTGTCGGACCGCATCATCGTGCTTGCGCAGCGCCCAGCCCACGTGCTCGGCATGTTCGACGTAAGACTGCCGCGGCAGCATCGCAATCCACAGGTGATGAGCGACCTTTTGCGGTCATTCCAGCAAAAATTTCCGGGTGTGGCCTGATCGCCTTACGGCTCGAACGCGGATTGCAAGGTATTTCGCAGCCAATGGCCATAGAAACGGCGGGACTGTGAGGCGCACGGCCACGCGTGCCTGTTCCGCCTGACTAAAAGCAACGTACGTCGGCTTCGGCCTGCGCGCGTTTCAGTTCCGTGCGCGCCGCCTTCGCTGGCGCGCTTTCGCGAAACAACCCTGCCGCCTCCCCTGTCGTCAACGACATGCTTTTGAAGGTCTCCGCCCTCTCATAGTGATCGTAAGGAAGGATCGAGGCGATAACATCGATCGAGCAGGAACAGCTTTCAAGCGCCTGACGTGTCTGGCCATTTGTTTGCATGCAGCCGAGCACGTAGTCGGCAATCGTTGCCGTCGGGTAGTCTCCCGCGGCGTTGGCCAAGTTGGCAAAAGCCAGCGTCGCCGCAAAGGCCACCGGCAAGGTGAGAGATCCAACAGACCTTATCATGAGGAACCTCCAGTTGGCCTGGACACCATGCATCCAGACGGGGTCATCGCTCCAATTGGCGACGTGCCGCAAAGCCAGTCAAGCTCCCATGGCCTGCGTATAGGACCAAAGGAGGAATGCCCTATCGACCGACAAGAGCCCGCTTCATGACCCGCTGCGCGCCCTCCTTCATACGTTCATTTCATGCTTCGCTCACTATCGGCAGCGAGCGAGACGCCCGCATACTTACTCGGAGGTGCCCCGCAGAATATATCGAAATAAAGTCAAATGTATATCACCTCGAGAATACCCGAACAATATGTTGGCTATATATATCGGCGGCTGGTGGTCATTCTCTTATTAGTTTTTCATACGGTTCTTATTTTAATTGTTTCTAAATATTGCATCGCACCATATCGATATTGCAGCGCAGCGACCCATTGTAGGTTTTTGCTTGCCTGGACTTTTACGATGACATAGCTTTTTCCTGTTTCCGGCTTCAAGAGCGCCACCGTCATCAGGGAGCGGCGGCAGTCTTTCGAAGACCAAGGGGGGCGGGCGGTAACGGTGCCCTCTGCTTCGGGGTAGGTCGTGACAGCTGCCGGAAAATAACTTCCCAACATGAATTGCTTGGGCAAGCCCTTGTGGGGCTTGACGGTCGATTCTTCACTGCGAACCCGGGAGGATTTTGGATGCGTGTACTTGCGAAAACTACTTACATTCTGACGACCGCGGCGTTTTTATCGCTCGGCGCTGCCTGTACGGCTTCGGCCAATGAAGACCTTGCAAAGCTCGCATCGGATGCGAAGAACTGGGCGATGCAGACGGGTGACTACGCCAACACCCGCTATTCCAAACTCAACCAGATCACTGCCGACAATGTGAAGAACCTGCAGGTCAAATGGAGCTTTTCCACCGGCGTGCTGCGCGGTCACGAAGGCGGGCCGCTGGTCATCGGCGACGTGATGTATGTCCACACGCCTTTCCCAAACAACGTCTATGCTCTGGACCTCAAGAATGACGGCAAGATCCTGTGGAAATACGAGCCCAAGCAGGACACGAACGTCATTCCGATCATGTGCTGCGACACGGTCAATCGGGGTGTTGCCTATGGCGACGGCAAGATCATTCTCAACCAGGCCGACACCACCGTCGTCGCGCTCGATGCCAAGACTGGCAAGGTCGTCTGGTCTGTCAAGAACGGAGACCAGACCGATGGCGGAAAGGGTGAATCCGGCACGTCGGCACCCGTAGTCATCAAGGACAAGGTGCTCGTGGGCGTCTCCGGTGCTGAATTCGGTGTTCGCGGCTGGCTGGCCGCCTACAATCTGAAAGACGGCAAGCTCGCCTGGAAAGCCTATTCGGAAGGTCCTGACGCAGACACCCTTCTCGATCCCGAGAAGACCACCCATCTCGGCAAGCCTGTCGGAAAGGATTCCGGCACGAACACCTGGGAAGGCGAACAGTGGAAGACGGGCGGCGGCACGACATGGGGATGGTATTCCTATGATCCCAAGCTGAACCTGGTCTATTACGGCACCGGCAATCCCTCGACCTGGAACCCGGTCCAGCGCCCAGGCGACAATCGCTGGTCCATGACAATCATGGCTCGCGATGCGGATACCGGTGTTGCCAAATGGCTCTACCAAATGACCCCGCATGATGAGTGGGACTATGACGGCATCAACGAGATGATTCTCGTCGATGGCATGGAGGTCAACGGCGCCAAGCACGACGTGCTGGTGCATTTCGACCGCAACGGCTTTGCCTACACAATGGATCGAGCCACCGGCGAACTTCTCGTCGCCAAGAAATACGATCCGGCAGTGAACTGGGCGACGGAAGTCAACATGGATCCCAAGAGCGACCAGTATGGCCGCCCGCAGGTCGTGGCCAAGTATTCGACCCAGCAGAACGGCGAAGACACCAACTCGACCGGTATCTGCCCGGCCGCGCTTGGAACCAAGGACCAGCAGCCGGCCGCCTACTCGCCGAAGACCGGGTTGTTCTACGTGCCGACCAACCATGTCTGCATGGACTATGAGCCTTACAAAGTGAGCTACACCGCCGGTCAGCCCTATGTGGGCGCCACCGTGTCGATGTATGCGGCGCCCGGCGGTGACGGTAACATGGGCAACTTCATTGCCTGGGATGCAGCCAAGGGTGAGATCGTCTGGTCGAAGCCCGAGCAGTTCTCGGTGTGGTCGGGCGCATTGGCGACGGATGGCGACGTCGTCTTCTACGGTACCCTCGAAGGCTACATCAAGGCGGTCGATAAGGACGGCAAGGAACTCTACAAGTTCAAGACCCCGTCCGGCATCATCGGCAACATCACGACCTACGAGCATGACGGCAAGCAGTACGTCGCCGTTCTGTCCGGCGTCGGTGGATGGGCCGGTATCGGTCTGGCAGGTGGGCTGCTTTCGCCCGACAACGCCGCCGCCTGGCATGGCGCCGTTGATCAGGGCCGTGCGCAGGGCGATCAGGCCGCGGTCGTTGGAACCGCCGGTCTGGGTGCCGTCGGCGGTTATGCGGCACTTGCCGACTATACGACGCTGGGCGGGCAGCTCACCGTCTTCGGCCTCCCGGACTGATAACCGGGAAGAGCCTCACGGCTAGGTTCGAAAACGAGAGCCCGGGTCACCCCGAAGCCGGGAACCGGGCTCTCGATTGCGCCGCGCACCCCACTCCGATCAATGCCGCTGCACGACGGCAGCCAGGGTTTCTGGCAAACGAAGGAAGAGCCTGAATGATCGTTCGCATTGCAGTTTCCGCTCTCGCCCTGGTCCTGCTGCCTCTGGCCAGCTCAAGTCTGGTACGGGCCGAAGACAGCATGGAGAAAGCCAAGGCGGTGAAGCAAGAAGGAGGCAAATATTTAGATGCGGACGGAAATCCGACCTACAAGATCGAAAACGGAACCGTCGATTGGTACACCTTCAGCGGGTACCGCCGGTATCACTCAGATTGCCATGTCTGTCACGGACAGGACGCCACAGGTTCGAGCTATGCGCCTGCCCTGGCTAATAGCCTGAAGACCATGGATTACGCCACGTTCCTGTCGATCGTCGCCGAGGGCCGCAAGAATGTCGGCGGCGGCAAGGAAAACGTCATGCCCGCCTTTGGCGACAACAAGAACGTCTATTGTTACCTGGACGATCTCTACGTCTATCTGCGCGCGCGCGCCGATGGCGCGGCACCCCGCGGCAGGCCGCCGAAGCACGAAAACAAGGCTCAGGCAGCCAAGGATGCCGAAGCATCCTGCATGGGTGGATGATATGACCGGCTGCACTGCATCGAAGCTGCGTGTCGTTCTGCCGATCCTCGGCGCGCTCGCCTTGCTGCCGTCGAATGTTCTGGCGCAAAATGCCGGGCTTGGCGCTGCGGGCGAACTGGTCGATCCCGACATTCTGCGCGTCTGCGCAGATCCCTCGAACATGCCCTTTACCGACAAGAACGGCCAAGGCTTCGAAAACAAGCTGGCTGAACTGGTTGCCAAGAAGACGGGGCGGAAATCAGTCGCTTACACGTGGTTTCCCACTGTCACCGGCTTTGTGCGCAACACGCTGGGGGCCAATCGATGCGACATCATCATGGGCTACGCCCAAGGCGATGAACTGGTGCAGAACACCAACGCCTACTATCGCTCCGCCTATGTGCTGGTATACCCCAAAGGCAACGGCATGGAAGGCATCGAGACGATCGAAGACCCGAAACTTTCCGGCAAGAGAATCGGCGTCGTCGAAAGCACGCCGCCAACCGCCAACATGGCCGCCAACAAGCTTCTGCGGACCGCCAAGATCTACCCGCTGGCGGTGGATACGCGCGTCACCCCTTCCATGGGGGAGGTCATGATCAAGGACATGCTCGCCGGCAAGATCGACGCGGCGGTCCTGTGGGGGCCGATGGCGGGCTACTATGCCAGGGAACTCGGAGCCGATGTCACCATTGTTCCGCTGTTGAAGGAAAAAACCGGCTCGCGCATGTCCTACCGCATTACCATGGGTGTACGTCCGTCCGACCAGGAATGGAAACGGACGCTAAACCGGGTGATCAGGGAAAACCAGGCGGAGATCACCAAGCTCCTGCTGGGTTACAATGTGCCGCTGATCGACGAGCACGACAATCCGATTACGCAATAGTCGGGATGGGTCAGGAGGAGGAAAAACCTACGCGATGAACAATTGAAGAGAAGACTACAGCTACTTTCGATACTTTTTTGTTTTTCGGGCTTTCAAAACCTTGTGTTCATTTGTCCATTTTGAGAACGTGATGGACGAGCCATTGCTTCGGTGCCCTGCAATGGTTGGCTAACCACCGGATCGGCCCCTTCGGGCTGGTAGAAGAGGAGAAATGTTATGAAGAAGAGCTGGACAAAACCGACCATGTGCCAGGTTGCTGCGGGCTTTGAAATTTCGCGCTATCTGCCTGCTGAAATTACTCCCAAGAAGTAGGCCGCAGAGGTGCGTGTCCCTGGCAACAGGGGCACGCACCCCCTTGCCGTATGGGATTTTCGTGAAAGAGTTTGAGGCGCGCAAAGCGGGCGGGCCGTTTTTTGCGGCTGCAAATTGGCTGCTGGTCAGAGAAGCCGCGGGGCGGGCGTTTTCATGCGCTTGAGAATCATCGGATCGGCGGCCGGCGGCGGCTTTCCGCAATGGAACTGCAATTATCGTCTGAGCCGTGCGGCTCGCACCGGGGTAGCTAGTGTGCATTCACGAACCCAATCGAGTGTCGCCGCGTCGGCGGATGGCCTCGGGTGGGTTCTGTTCAACGCCTCGCCCGACATTCGCCAGCAGATCGCGGCAACGCCTGAATTGCAGCCCGCGCACGATGCGCCGCTGCGCTCGACGCCTATTCGCGCGGTGGTGCTGACCAATGCCGATGTCGATCATGTCGCCGGCCTGCTCAGCCTGCGTGAGCGGCAGCCTTTCGCTATCTATGCAACGACACAGGTTCTGGCGACGCTGGAGGCGAATTCGATTTTCAATGTCCTCGATCCGGCGCTCGTGCCGCGACGCATCTTGCCGCCGGCGCAAGAGCTGTCGATCTGCGATTCAGACGGCCACGACACCGGGGTGGCTGTCGAGAGTTTTCCCGTGCCCGGGAAGATAGCCCTCTATCTCGAAGAAAGAGGCCAGCCGGATGCCAATTTCAGCTCCGATGCCGGCGACACGATCGGCGTCCGTATCGCCGGAGCCGGCAGTCGCGGCTCCGTCTTCTACATCCCCGGCTGCGCGCGCATCGATGCGAGCCTGCGCACGCGTCTGGCCGATGCCGCATGCCTTCTGTTCGACGGCACGGTCTTCACCGACGACGAGATGATTGCTGCCGGCGTCGGCCAAAAGACCGGTGCACGCATGGGGCATCTGGCAATGTCGGGAGACGCGGGGTCGATCGCCGGCTTGGCCGATGTGAGGATCGGCCGCCGTGTCTTCGTCCACATCAACAACACCAATCCTGTTCTGGACGAGAATTCTGCCGAGCATGCAGCCGTCGAAGCGGCTGGCTGGGAAGTGGCCTGCGACGGGATGGAGATGGAACTTTGAGTGATTTCCACGACGCGGCCAGCAACGGCCTGTCCTCAAGCGAGCTCGAAGCCGTGCTGCGGCAGGTCGGTGCCGAGCGCTATCACAACCGCCATCCTTTCCATCACAGGATGACCAGCGGTGCGCTGTCGAGGACCGAGATGCAGGCCTGGGCGCTGAACCGCTATTGCTATCAGGCGGTCATTCCGCGCAAGGACGCCATGATCCTCGCGCATGCCGAGGATCCGGCGTTTCGCGCCGCCTGGCGCAAACGCATCGAGGATCATGACGGCGAGGACGGCTGGAGCGGCGGTATTGCGCGCTGGTTGCACCTGGCGACCTCGCTCGGTCTCGATGCCGACGCGGTGAAGAGCGAGAGGCTGGCCCTGCCGGCGACGCGTTTTGCGGTTGGCGCTTACCTCTCCTTTTGCACGAACCGGACCCTGCTGGAGGCGGTCGCGTCGTCGCTGACCGAGATGTTCTCGCCGCTCATCATCGGCGAGCGGGTACCCGCGATGCTGGCCAGATACGACTATATCACCGAGGACACGCTGGCCTATTTCACCCGGCGGCCCGAACAGGCCTCGCGCGACGCCGACTTCGCCCTCGCCTATGTGCTCGAACATGCCGACGCGGCGGAACGCCAGCAGCAGGCGATCGATGCACTGGTGTTCAAATGCGATATACTCTGGGCCATGCTCGACGCGCTTCAACACGCCTATGGCGAGCCGGGCAATATCCCGCCCGGCGCCTTCCGTCCGGAGGCAGCCCAATGATGGCACTGCGCGAAAGAGCCATGGTGTCGCTGCAGTCGGTTCCATCGCTGCCGAAGCACGTGCGCATACAGCATGACCCCGTGCGCCAGGCGTTCGCCGTGCTGTCGCCCGAAAAGGTGTTCTGGCCAAACGACATAAGCCTCGACATATTGCGCCGCTGCGATGGGCGGTCCACGGTCGGCGACATCATTGCCGGCCTTGCCGCAGATTATGATGCCGAACGGGAGGCTGTGGCGGCCGATGTCGTCGCCTTCCTGCAGGAATGGTCGGACAAGCTGCTGGTGAAGCTATGAGCGAGCCCCCTCTCCCCCCGATCGGCATGCTGGCGGAACTGACGCATCGCTGCCCGCTGCAATGCCCCTATTGCTCCAATCCGCTCGAGTTGCTGAAGGCCAATCGCGAACTCGACACGCAGAGCTGGCTCGACTTGTTCTCGCAGGCGGCCGACCTTGGCGTTCTCCAGGTGCATCTGTCCGGCGGTGAACCGACGCTGCGTCGCGATCTCGAGCAATTGATCGCCGGGCTTTCGGCGCGGGGCGTCTACACCAACCTGATCACCGCCGGCGTCGGCATTGCGGATGGCCGCATCGAGGCATTTGCCGAAGCCGGGCTCGACCATCTGCAACTGAGCTTTCAAGGCGCACGGCCGGCGACCACCGAGCGCATCGGCAATCACAGGGGCAGCCACGAAAAGAAGCTGGAAACGGCACGCCGCGCTCGCGCGGCCGGCTTGCCGCTTACCATCAACGCGCCGATCCATCGCCACAATATCGAGGAGGTACCGGAATTCATCGATCTGGCCCTTTCGCTGGGTGCGGAGCGTCTCGAGATCGCCAACGTGCAGTACGCCGGCTGGGCGCTGACCAATCGCGATCAACTCATGCCCGAGCGTGCTGCCGTCGACCGCCAGGCGGAGATCGTCGCGGCGGCACGCGAACGGCTCACCGGCATCATAAACATAGATTTCGTCACGCCGGATTATTTCGCCATCTATCCCAAGCCGTGCATGGGCGGCTGGGCGCGCGACGCCTTCATGGTGACGCCGGACGGCACCGTACTGCCATGCCATGCCGCCCAGACCATCCCGTCGCTCGGTTTCGAGCGTTTTGGAACACGCAGCCTGGCCGCGATCTGGACCGATTCCCCGGCATTTAATGCCTTTCGAGGCACAGACTGGATGCAGGAGCCCTGCCGCAACTGTGAGCGGCGCGAGATCGACTGGGGCGGCTGTCGCTGCCAGGCGATGGCAATCGCCGGCGATGCCGCCGCGACGGACCCGGCTTGCGCGAAATCGCCGATCCATGCGCGCATGGCAATGCTGGTCGACGAGGCCCAGCGCGCTGCGACGGTTCCTTCGAAGGACGAACCATTCGTCTACCGGCGCATCGGCGTCGTCACCGAGCCCGCCTGACTGCCGACCAATTCCTACGGCCTACCCTCGTGAAAGCCGTTCGGCATGCCACGTCATATGGTCATGCATGAATGTCGAAATGAAAAAATAGGAGTGATCGTATTCGTCCTGCATCCGCAATTTCAACGGAATGCCTGCCTTGGAGCAGGCGTCTTCGAGCAGCCAAGGCCTGAGGCCCTCCTGGAGGAAACCGTCTGACGTTCCCTGATCGACCAGGAATTCCGGGAAACGGTGCCCATCCTCGATGAGCGAAGTTGCATCGTAGCGCCGCCACGAGGCCTCATCCAGGCCGAGATATTTTTCGAAAGCCGGCTTCGACCAGCCGGCTGTGCTTGGCTGCACGATCGGCGCAAAGGCCGAGCAACTTCTGAAACGCGCGGGATTGTTCAGTGCGATCGTCAGCGCGCCATGCCCGCCCATCGAATGGCCGAAGATCGACTGGCGCGCCATATCGGCGGGAAATTCGCGCCCGATCACGGCTGGCAGCTCCTCGACGATATAGGAATACATGCGATAGTTCTTGGCATACGGCTCTTGCGTCGCGTCAAGGTAGAAACCGGCGCCGCTGCCGAACTGCCAATTGTCCTTTTCATCCGGAATGTCGGCACCACGCGGGCTGGTGTCGGGACAGACAACGATCACGCCAAGTTCGGCGGCAATACGTCTGTATTCACCTTTTTCCATCACATTTGCATGGGTGCAGGTGAGCCCGGAGAGGTACCAGACCACGGGACAACGGCTTTCCCGTGCCTGCGGAGGCACGAAAATGGCAAACGTCATTTCGCACGAGCAGTTCGTGGAGAGATGCGAGTAAACATGCTGGGCGCCGCCATGCGACTTGGCAGTCGAGACGAGTTTCAGGTGCTCTGGCATATATCCTTCTCCACCAATTTTAACCGCCGACCGTAGGCTCTACGACATCAAGGGTGATCGCGGCAACCTTGGTGGGCCGGCTGGCGCGCGGGGCTCTTGATCGGAGCCGGGATGGCCTGCCTTCGCCGACCGTCTTGGCGCAGCAAGGCGCGAGAGGCCGCTCGCTGGCGCAGCGCCATACGGGCCAGGCTGGGCGATTGTTGGCGATGCTGGCTATAACAAGGACGCAGTCACTGCGCAGGCATCGGCGATGCTTCCGGGACGCCGAGCCCTGCGCAAATGCGGCTTGACGTCCAGTTTGCCAAACCTGGTCAGCGGCGGTTTCGCAACCCACTGATCGACTTTTGCCCCGCGGAAACTGCCGGCCGGTTGACGACAACCATTCGCGGTGTTCAGCAACGCCCGGATCGCCGCGGCAAATTTTCGCGCTCTGTCTGGTACTGCCGGGCCAGAACCCTGGGAACTCGCACAAGGCCTTCACGCTCACGGCCACGATGTCCGCTTTGGCCAGCAGGTCGACAGCAATGGCCGCCTGCCCCTCATCATCGGCGACATAGGCGCGCAGCAGCACATTCGTGTCGGCCGTAACCCTCATTCCTCGCCGGACCCGGCCACAGCGCCCGCTTCCGCCATCGCCTCGTTGATCTCTTCGATGCTGAGCACCCGGCCGTTCGTCTTGCCTCTGAGGAAGCCGTGGAGGTCCCGGAACGACCCCTTCGCCCGTGCAGCCCTCAATTCCGCCCGACCGTCGGGCAGCAGATCAAGCTCGATTTTCTCGCCCGGTTTGATGCCCAGATGTTGCAGCACGTCCTTGCGGAACGTCACCTGTCCCCTTGTCGTCACTGTCAACGTTGTCATGTTAAACATTCCTGTTCATCGCGATAAGACAATGCAAATCTGCATTATTATCAATGCAGATGGTCGGGGCCAAGCTTGGCGTCCATGCGGCGACTGAATCGCGACCAGCGCTCTGCCAGAGTGAAGTCGCCAAACATCACCTGGAGGCCAGCATGCAAGCCAACACCGCGGCCGCTATCCGCGTCGATCTTGCCGCAATGTTGTCTCGTTAGAGCTGTCTCGTTCAAAATGGCTCGTCAATTCGCTTCGGCTGGTGTCGGGAATGGCGCGACCGCCGCCGGGAAGCGAGGGAAGACAGCGTCAAGTTCGATTAACCAGAGATCAACAAGAACAAGCCATCGCCGCATAGGCGTCTGCCTGCGTGGGTATGGACGGATTCACTCATGCGCAATATGAATCATGAATGGAGATGAGGCCTGCCGTGGCGCTCACATTATCGCCGTGTCGCTAAGGCAGGTGACGCTCGTTCAATGACGCTGCGCAGGGCGGATTGGCCTTCTGGTCTAACGCCGCCCGCAGAAGTGTCGATATCAGGGGATCTGGTCAATGACCGACAACAAGCCAGACGTTACCAAGGATTGGCAAGCGACGCAGGGCCAGAAGTCCTCCGCCACGCGTCTTCGCCTTTTCGCCGCACTCTCGTGGATCGTCGCCATTGGCGGCGAGATCTACGGAATTATGCTGCTTCGCCAGAACAAGTTCGACCAGGGACACCTGCCGCTGGTCATCGGCCTTCTGGTCGGCATCGCGATTTTCGCAATCGCCGGCAACTTGCTATGGAAGGCGGCCAACAGGCACGATCCGGCTCGTGCATCCGACGCAGCCAGGTTCTTCTTCCAAAACCAGCTCGGCGCAATCATCACACTGATTGCCTTCCTCCCGCTGGTTTTCCTGATCCTCACCGACAAAAACATGGATCCGCGGACCAAGAAGGTTGCCGGCGGCGTCGGCGCCGCGCTGGCCGTGCTCGCGACGGTGATGGGGATCAGTTTCAAACCCCCGTCGGTCGAACAGTACACCCAGGATATGAACGCATGCGCAGCCCAGATCAAGTCGGGGCAGCCCACCACCGCCTGTTCGCCCGATGTCGCCGCTCAGGCGCAGGCGATCGCGACGGACACCGCCGCCGTGGCGGCGGCGACGCGCGACGCGAGCCACCCCGCCGGTCAGGATGTCGTCTACTGGATCGCGCCCGAAAACGGAGCCGCGAAATCCACCGAGCCGCATGTTTTCCACCTCTGCGCAGGCGTGAGCCCGCTGAAGGACAAGACTGTGAATAGTGGCTCCGTGACGGAGGCCTACGCACAGAACGCCGTCCGCATCACGAAGCAGATCGATATGGAACAGAAGCAGTGCGGGTTCACCGCCACAACCAGCACCAACTGAACCCGTTTGCACTCGATCGGGTCCAGCCGTTGGTCTTGTCGAGAAGGATGGCGCGTAAGCGCAGGCTCAGTATTGACTCGCCGAAGCAACGCCAAATGCCGGGATCGCCCGGCTGGCCAATATTGTCCAACTGCAAACTTATCCGCGGCGGGCGATGACCTGGCGTCTTACGCACGGCAGCTTCCGGCCTGAGCGCTTCGAATGGAAAATGACGTTAATGAAGCGCATTGCCGCCCAGCAGCGTTACGGGCGGGAAGCGATCCGGGAACTTCTGGCGCCCAAAAAAACGATAGCGGACATTTCACCTGGTGGGCCGCATCGACCAGAAGCGGATCGGGCAAGCGTTCCATGGCATGTAGCGTCGGGTATCGCGCACCTGCTGGACCCCTGTTGACGACTGCCTGCTGGCTTGGAGGCGGGGGAGTGGGGAGTCTCGGGGCGAACGACTATTTCATTCCGCCGAGGGCATTCGGCAGCGGCATGGCCGGCCTTCAAAGTCCTTTGGCCGGGAAGTTCGTACGAATAGTCGGAATCAGGCAACCCCCCTGTTTTCCGAGCTGGATTTTGAAGCTGTGAATGAGCCGCTATGATGAACGCGCCGAGTGCAAGTAAGGTCACGAAGGCCCCTACAATAAGCTTTAGAGGAGACTACGTCGATGACGAACGTGCGCGCCCTTGTCCTTGAACGCCAGCACGAACTCAAGCTGCGTGACATCGATCTGCCACAGACCGTCGGCCCGGGCGAAGTTCGCATCAAGATCCATACGGTGGGCATCTGCGGCTCCGACGTGCACTACTATACGCATGGCCGCATCGGCCCATTCGTGGTCGAAGCGCCGATGGTCTTGGGCCATGAAGCCGCCGGCACCGTCGTCGAAACGGGGGAACGCGTCGAGCATCTGAAGGTCGGCGACCGCGTCTGCATGGAGCCGGGTATCCCCGATCTCAATTCGCGGGCGAGCCGGCTCGGCCTCTACAACATCGATCCAGCGGTCAGGTTCTGGGCAACGCCGCCGATCCACGGCGTGCTGACGCCCTATGTCGTCCACCCCGCCAACTACACTTTCAAACTGCCCGACAATGTCAGCTTCGCCGAAGGCGCCATGGTGGAGCCCTTCGCCGTCGGCATGCAGGCGGCTGCCAAAGCAAAGATCGCGCCGGGCGACACGGCGGTGGTGATTGGCGCAGGGCCGATCGGCACGATGGTGGCGATCGCGGCGCTCGCGGGCGGCTGCGCCCGCGCCGTTGTTGCAGATCTCGCCCAACCCAAGCTCGACATCGCCGGCGGCTATCAAGGCGTGATCCCGGTCAACGTCCGCGACAAGAACCTGGGGACGGAGGTAAAGCGCCTGACCGATGGCTGGGGCGCCGACGTGGTGTTTGAATGCTCAGGCTCGTCCAAGGCATGGGAGACCCTGCTCGATCTGCCGCGGCCCGGTGGCGCGGTAGTGGTGGTCGGCCTGCCGGTGGCGCCGATCGCATTCGATGTCGCCACCGCCTCGACCAAGGAAGTCCGCATCGAGACTGTCTTCCGATATGCCCACCAATATGAGCGGGCAATCGCGCTGATGGGGTCGGGCCGGGTCGACCTAAAGCCACTTATTTCGGGGACCTTCCCCTTCGAAGATTCCATCACCGCCTTCGACCGCGCAGTCGAAGCCCGGCCGGCGGACGTAAAGCTTCAGATCCTGTTGCCGGATTAAGGGGAATTCCAAAGCGCCCGGGTTGTCCTCCCGATCTCCTCGATGCTTTCGTAGCCTTCCGGGCTGCCAAAATTGGCGGCGGCCCCTGAGCGCGGTTGAGGCTGGTGCACGGCATTTGCCGGCGGCGTTTTCTCCAAAAACAACTCCATACCCGGCGATCACGGCATCCTCTGGGACCACGAGCAAATCCCTGGAGCGCTGACGGAACCGACTTGACAATTCGGCGGCCGTCCGACACGTTCTTAACAAAAGGCACAACAAACTTACAAAAGTTCAAGTTGGCACAATCTGGCCGATAGGGAGAAGGCCGATGCGTCTGTGTGACCGAGCGGAGATTTGCGCGTGAGCACGGTGACCGTGACCCGCGAAGCGCCCAGATGGGCCCTTCCCCGGTTCATGACGGCCGAGCATCCTTTCCCCTGGCTCGCGCCGATCACGGTGATGCTTCTCGTTTTCGGCATCTATCCCCTCGCCTATTCAGTCTGGCTGTCGTTACACAAACGCAATGTCGTCTCCCGGCAGCTCGACTTCGCCGGGCTCCACCAATGGACGCGCGCCTTCTCGGATGCGCGTATGTGGCATTCGCTGGAAACCACGCTGATCTACACCTTCGTCGCGCTTGCGGTTCAGCTTGCGCTCGGCATCCTCATCGCGCTTCTGCTTGACACCGATCGCAAGGGTTACGGGGTGCTGCGGGCGCTGATGACACTGCCGCTGGTGGTGCCGCCTGCGGTGACCGGAATGATGTTCCTGCTGATGCAGGACGGTTCTTTCGGCGTCCTGTCGTTCTACCTGTATGCCCTCGACCTGATCTCGCCGGCACAGCCGATCCTGACGCAGCCCGGAACCGCATTGGCGGCGATCCTGCTGGCGGACATATGGCAATGGACGCCGTTCATGGTGCTCATCATCCTGGCAGGGCTCAGGGCGCTGCCGAAGGAACCTTTCGAGGCAGCCGCGATCGACGGTGCCAACGGCATCCAGACGTTCTTGCGGCTCACATTGCCGATGCTGCGCAAGGTGATAGCGGTCGCGGTGCTGATCCGCGGCGTCGATCTCTTTCGCATCTACGACTACGTCTACATCATCACCGCCGGCGGGCCAGGCACGGCCACCGAGACGCTTTCGTTCTACGCTGGCCGTATCTACTTCACCGGAGACTTCCCCTATGCCGCAACCCTGTCGCTGATCGTGCTCGTCGTCTTGATCGTCGTGTCGAACCTCTTCGTCAGGCTGTTCAAGGTGAGGTTCTGATGGAGTCGTCGCGCGCCCAAACGATCGCCCGTGACGTGCTCGCCGTCCTGGTGGTGGCGATCTTCATGTTCCCGATCGCGTGGTGGGCGCTGTCGTCTGTCAAACCCTATTCGGCAATCTTCGACCGCAGCGGACCGGTCTACACCGGTTTCACGCCGACGCCGGACAATTACCGCGTGACGTTGCTTGGCGTCTCACGCGTCGACATCGGCATGGAACAGGGCGGCGAGGCGGCCGGGGTCATCAAGGGGGGCGCGAGTTCCTACGATTCCCGCCAGTCGTTGCTCGACAGCGCCATCATAGCCGTCGGATCGACGGCGCTGACGCTGCTGCTGGCCACCCTGGCCGCCTATTGCCTGTCGCGAATGCAGTTCAGCGGCCAGCAGTCCTTCCTGTTCTGGATTCTCTCGCAGCGCTTCATGCCGCCAATCGCGATCGTCATTCCGATCGTTTTCATGTTCCGCGATCTCGGCTTGCGCGATACCTATACGGGCCTCGTCCTCGTTCACAGTTTGATCAACCTGCCGCTGGCGGTTCTGCTTTTGAAGTCGTTCTTCGACGATGTTCCGCGCGAGGTTGATGAGGCGGCGCTTATTGACGGCGCGACGCGCTGGCAGACGTTCCGACGCGTGGTCCTTCCCATGGTCAAGGGCGGCATCGCTGCGACGGCTGTGCTGTGTTTCATCTTTTCGTGGACCGAGTTCCTGCTCTCACTCTTCCTGACAACGTCGATCCGCACTGTGCCGGTGAAGATCTCGACCTTTGTCACCTCGACGGCGACCGAGTGGGGCTACATCACAGCGCTCGGCACGTCCGCGATCATACCCAGCTTCATCTTTATCCTGCTGGTTCAACGGCATCTGGTCCGCGGCCTCACCCTCGGATCGCTGAAGGAGTGAGGCACAGACGAGAAGAACGACGACAAAAACGCAATGGAGGAACGATCATGAGCTTCAGTGAACACGACAAGAAGACATTCGTCGCCGATACCTGCAATGACTTTACGGCGCGCCGGATAACCAAACGCGACTTCATGAGGAAGATGGCGCTCGCTGGTGTCGGCTTTTCCGCCTTCGGATCGGCCATGCTGGGTGGTGGCCGCACCAATCGGGGGATGCTGGGCCTCGGGGTTGAAGAAGCCCGTGCCCAGGACGCCGATATGCTGAAGTGGCTGGCCGACGTCGGCAAACCATATGCCGGCACCAAAATCCGCTACACTTCGGAAGCGACGCCGCCAACGATTGTTGCCAACCAGCTTGTCGCGGGTGAATTCACCAAGGCAACCGGCATTGAGGTGGAAGTCGAGATCGTGCCGCTGGAGCAGGTTCTCGCCAAGGCGACGCAAGACGTACAGGGCCAGCTTGGCACCTACGACGTCTACTATCTCGACCAGTCCTGGATGGCGACATTTGCCCGGGATGTCGTCGATCCGCGCGAGTATTACGACCAGAACAAAGAACTGGCGATGCCCAACTTCGACTGGGACGATTTCTCCAAGCCGCTGGTCGACGGCATTGCCATGTACAACGGCAAACAGTGCGGAATTCCATTCGATATTCCGATCTTCATCCTGATGTACCGCAAGGATCTTTTCGACAAACACAACATTGCCCTGCCGACAGACCTCGACGCCTACCTCAAGGCCGTGCAGGCGCTCACAGAGGCAGAAAAAAGCAACGGCATCTTCGGCACCGCGTGCCAGGCGAAGTCCGGCCACTATTCGCTGGAATGCGACTGGACCTTCGCATTGTGGGGCCATGGCGGTTCTGTCTTCAACAAGGACAAGAAGTTTGTCGGCAATGACGAACGCGGCGTGGCCGGGCTCAAATTCTATCAGGAGCTGGTCAAGAACTCGCCGCCGTCGGCGACGACTTGGACCTGGGACGGCCAAGGACAGGCCCTGACACAGGGACAAGCCGCCATGGCAATCACCTGGGGCGAGGATTTCCCCGGCTTCGATGCCAACGATTCCAAGGTCAAAGGCCTGTTCGAGGCCCTGCCCGCGCCCAAGGAAGTTCCTGGTCGTCGCGCCGCTGCCGATTGCGGCTTCAATGAAATCCCGGCCGTCGGCCACCAGGGCGGCTCGACGATCTCGCTGTCGCAATATTCCAAGAACAAGGAAGCGGCATGGCTGTTCATGCAGTGGGTCTGCTCGAAGGATGTCATGGCGCGGGTATCGACGCTCGGCGGCGGCGCCTCGCCGATGCGCAATTCCTCTTTTACAGATCCTCGGGTCAAGGCGAAGGCTGTTGTCGGCCCCGGAACGACACGCCATTTCGACGCGATCAAATACACGATCGACAATCAGATGGGATCGGAGCCGGACATGCCGATCTGGGCGGATCTGTCGAACAACGACATTCCGGTTGAGCTCGGCAAGTTGCTTACGGGCCAAGACTATGGCGGCGATGCCAAGGCGTGCCTCGATGCCATTGCCGGCATTGTCGACGGCAAAGTCAAGGACGCCGGTCTTTAGCGGCTGGTCGGTGATTTGGGCGAAGGCGGCTTCGGCCGCCCTCGCCGTTTGGCAACGTGGCGGCAATGGTTCCTGATCTCGTCATCGGTATTGATTCCTCGACCTCGGCAACCAAGGCGATCGCCTGGGACCGCAATGGTCTGGCCGTGGCCGAAGGTCGTGCACCGCTTGCAATGTCCAAACCGCGTTCGGGGTATTTCGAGCAGGATCCGGCCGAGTGGTGGACCTCGACGGTCGCAGCGCTGCGCGCCGTGACGTCAACGGTTTCGCCGGCACGCATTGCCGCCCTTGCGATTGCCAACCAACGCGAAAGCTTCGGCCTTTTCGACGAGCAAGGCCAGGCGGTCGGGCCGGCAACGCTCTGGCTCGATGAGCGCGCCCGTGGCAAAGCACGCCGCTTCGGCGAGAGTTTCGGCGCGGCACGCGTCCACGCAATATCCGGCAAGCCGCTGGACGTCATTCCTTGCCTTTACCGCATGATCTGGTTCCGCGAGCAAGAGCCCGAGATTTTTGCCCGCGTGGAGCGGATGGCCGAAGTCCACGGCTATCTGGTCTTTCGCTTGAGCGGCCGGTGGGTGACGTCCACCGCATCCGCCGACCCGATGGGCATACTCGATATGCGGGCTATGGACTGGTCGAACGATATACTGGAGGCAGCGGGCGTCGCCCGGCGCATGATGCCAGAAGTGGCGCGGCCCGGCACCGTTCTGGGCCAACTGACTTCGCAAGCGGCCATTTCGACGGGCCTGCGCGAGGGCACGCCGATCGTCGCCGGCGGCGGCGACGGTCAATGCGCCGGCACGGGCGCTGGTGTGTTGCAGCCGCGATGCGCTTACATCAACCTCGGCACGGCGGTCGTCTCCGGCAGCTTCGGCACGGACTACGTCCACGACCAGGCCTTCCGCACCGAAACGGCGGTCGCCGACAATGGCTATATCTACGAGACGTGCCTTCGCGCCGGCACTTTTCTTGTCGACTGGATGGCGCGCGAGATGCTTGGCGTCGATCTGCATGGCGCAAGCGATGCCCTGGAGGCGCTCGAGGCCGAAGCCGCTGCCAGCCCGATCGGCGCAGGCGGCATAATGCTCCTGCCCTACTGGCAGGGCGTCATGGACCCACACTGGGACAGTGCGGCCCGTGGTGTGATTGCCGGGCTTTCGGGCTCGAGCCGCCGCGGCGACATCTATCGCGCCGTGCTGGAAGGCATAGCACTGCATCAGGCCGCGACAAGTCAGCGAGCGGCTGCGGCTGCCGCCCAGACTATCGACCAGTTCATAGCCATCGGCGGAGGAGCGAAGTCCGACCTGTGGATGCAGATTCTGGCGGATGCACTCGGCCGTCCCGTAAAACGTTCGACGACCGTCGAAGCCTCCTCGCTTGGCGCGGCGATGGCGGCGGCAAAGGGGGTGGGCTGGTTTTCCACCATCGCCGAAGCGTCGCTGGCAATGGCCAGCGAGCCGGCCAAAACCTTCGAACCGGACACGAAACGGGCCGCGCTCTACGCCGAACTTCTTGCGATCCATGCCGATCTTTGGCCAACGCTTTCAGCCTGGAACCAGCGCCTCGCGGCCTTCATGGAGGCCGATCATGGCTGAAACGACCAACTGGAACGCGTTGATCGAGGACGTTGTCGCTGGACGCTGGACAGATCCCAAGACAGGCGCGGCCGCGGTCCTGCCGTTCCAGACGATCGAATTGCTGGAGACGACGGAAGGCCGCGAGGCGGATCTCGTTGCGCCGCTGAAGCTAGGCAGCCGCATCGCCGTGGTCTCCGATATCAACACCGTCGATGTGATGGGCAGGCGCGTCGCGAAGGCGCTGCGTGCCATCGCCGACATCGACGAAATCGTGCTGCCTGACGGCCTCGACTGTGATGAGGCGACGATCCAGATGGTCAGGGAGAAGACACGTCACGCCGAAGGGGTCGTGGCCGTCGGGTCGGGCGTCCTCAATGACAGCTGCAAGCATGCAACCTTCCTCGACGAGCGACCCTATGCCGTCTTCGGCACGGCCGCCTCGATGAATGGCTACGGCGCCTCGACAGCGTCGGTGACCTTGGCCTCCGGGCTCAAGATCTCGCTGCCTTCACACGCGCCCCGGGGCATCTTCCTGGACCTTGGCGTGTCGGCCGCAGCGCCCGCCTGGCTCAGCGCCGCCGGGCTTGGCGACAGCCTCTGCCGCTCCACGGCCCAGATCGACTGGTGGGCTTCGCATCGGCTGTTCGACACTTACTATTCCGAGGTGCCCTACCAGCTGCAGGCGGGCGATGAGGAGCCGATGCTGGCCCATGCGCCTGGCCTTGCCAGGCATGACGTCACCGCTGTCGGGCATCTCCAGCGCGTCCTGACGCTGTGCTCGATGGGCGTGTGCTTTGCCGGCGTTTCCCATCCCGGGTCCATGGGAGAGCACCAGATTTCCCATTGGGTCGACATGTTCGCGCAAGACCATCATCCCGGCACCACGCACGGCCAGCAGGTGGGGGTTGCCTCGTTGGTCATGGCGCGGCTGCAAGCGCGGCTGCTGGACATGGAAAAGCCGCCGCAGGTGAAGCCGACCGCCATCGACGAGGCGGCGATGCTGGCCCGTTATGGCGCGCAACTTGGACCACTTTGCATTGCCGAGATGAAGAAGACGGCACTCGACGCCAGCCAGTCGGAAATCTTCAACCGCAGGCTTGCGGAAATCTGGCCGGCGCTGCGCCAGGAGGTTCGGCCCATGGCAATGCCGGTCGCCCGCATGGAGGCAGCACTCAAGGCTGCGGGAGGGCCGGTCACCGGCGCGGAACTAGACCTGCCGCGCGCGCTTTGGCACGACGCCATTCGCTATTCGCGGGAAATCCGCGGCCGATGGTCCTTTGTCAACCTGGCCGCCGATGCGGGACTCTTGGAAGAGTTTCTGGAGAGCGAATGGTGAGAGCGCATCCGATCGCCAATCGCTCGCATGGCGAAAATGAGATCCAACCGGCAAGGGCAATCGAAGGGTAGCAATTTATGGCGTCTGTCACCATCAGCAACATAAAGAAGGACTATGGCGCCCTCTCGATTATCGATGGACTCGATCTCTCGATCGAGGATGGCCAGTTCGTCGTTCTGCTGGGGCCGTCCGGCTGCGGCAAGTCCACTCTGTTGCGCATGATAGCCGGTCTCGAGCCCATCACGTCCGGTGAGATCGCCATAGGCGACAGGGTCGTCAACATGCTCCATCCCAAAGACCGCAATATCGCGATGGTCTTCCAGAATTACGCGCTTTACGCGCACATGACCGTCTTCGACAACATGGCCTTTTCCATGCAGTTGAAGAAGCGCCCCAACGAAGAAATCAAACAGAAGGTCGGGTGGGCGGCATCGATCCTCAACCTGACACCCTATCTGAAACGGTATCCCCGCCAGCTTTCGGGCGGCCAGCGGCAGCGCGTCGCCATGGGTCGCGCCATCGTGCGGGACCCAACTGTGTTCCTGTTCGACGAACCGCTGTCCAATCTCGATGCCAAGCTGCGGGTGCAGATGCGCACCGAAATCAAGGAGCTCCACCAGCGGCTGAAGACCACCACCGTCTATGTCACGCATGACCAGATCGAGGCCATGACCATGGCCGATGTCATCGTCATTATGCGCGACGGCCATATCGAGCAGATCGGGCGCCCGCTCGATGTCTACGATCGCCCGGCAAACCTCTTCGTCGCCTCCTTCATCGGCTCGCCCGCAATGAACATGTTCCATGGCGAGGTGGCTTCCGAGCGCGACGCCTGGGTGGTGCGGACCGACGAGCTATCCCTCCCGCTGCCGCCAGGGGCTACGGTCCGGCCCGGCCAAAAGGTGATCTACGGTATTCGCCCCGAACATCTTCGACCAGTGGCCGACGGGCGCGGAATTCCGGCGAGGATTACGGTTGTCGAGCCGACCGGCCCCGAAATCCACATCTTTGCCAGCATGGGCAACACCGCAATCTGCTCGGTGCTGCATGACCGCATGGAGCTCTCTCCTGGAGCTGTGATCCATCTGGAGCCGGCGCCTGAGCGAATCCATCTGTTCGACCAGGGCAGCGGCGAGCGGCTGGACAAGGGAAGAAGCTGAATGGCGCGGATCATCATCCTCGGCGCCGGCGTCATGGGCTCTGCCATGACGCTTCCGGCCGCTCACGCTGGTAACCGCATCACTCTTGTCGGGACCCATCTCGATGGGGAGATCGTCGGCTCGGTGGCCAGCACAAGTCATCACCCACGCCTCAACATCGCTCTGCCTGATGTGGTAACCGCCTGTTCCTGGACCGAATTCGGGGCGGCGATGAACGATGGACCCGATCTGCTTGTACTCGGCGTCTCGTCGGCCGGCATTCCTTGGGCGATCGACCGCATTGCAGAAAGCATCAAGTCGCCCGTGCCGATACTGATGATTACGAAAGGGCTTGCAGCAAGCGACGAAGGCGTGGAAATCCTGCCACATCTGCTTGCCCGCGAGATCGAGCAACGCACCGGCTTGTCGGTCCCGGTGATGGCCGTCGGCGGACCCTGCATTGCCGGCGAACTGGCGGCGCAGCGCGACACCTCTGTGATCGTGGCCGGGCATGATCCCGACCAGGTGGCCGCGGCGTCCCGCATTCTGCGCGCGCCTTTCTATCATGCGCGATCGTCATCCGATCTCGTCGGCGTCGAGATCTGCGCCGCTTTCAAGAATTTCTACACACTCGCCGTTGGAGCTCCCGTCGGGCTGCTCGAGCGCGACGGCAAGGCGCCCAATGGCGCACTGATGCACAATCTTGCCTCGTCGCTATTCTCGCAGTCCCTCGCCGAGATGGCGATTCTGGTCGAAGCCCTGGGTGGAAAGGTCGAAACAGTGCTGGGGCTGGCCGGCTCCGGCGATCTTTATGTGACCTGCCAGGCGGGCCGTAACGGTCGCATGGGGCGCCTGCTCGGCCGCGGCCTGCCCTATTCCGTGGCGAAGCGCGAACACATGAGTTCAGACACGGTCGAGGGCGCGCAACTGGCGCTGGACCTTGGTCCGACTTTGAAGAATATGATGGCCCGGGGTGTACTTCCCCACGATCGCCTGCCGCTGACGAGCGCCATCATCGACGCAATTTGCCATGATGCTCCGCTGGTTTTGTCCTTCGACCGCTATCATCGAGGCTAGCGGAGCCGGGAAACTCGATTGATGCCTCATATCGATGAGCACATGGCTCCGCCGAGCCGCTCTGGACCCGCTGCCGCGGAGTGGACAGGATGATCTGATGGAGAAACCAGCGCGAAAGAAACGCGATGGCCGCCAAGCCGTAACGAGTTCCGTCACGGCCGATCGCGAGGAAGGGCTGCTCGTACGCGCCGCCTGGCTTGCTTATGTCGGTGACCTGACGCAAGCACAAATCGCCAAGTCTCTTGGCCTGACACGCCTTCGCGTCAACCGGATGCTGGCGCATGCCCGTCAGCGCGGGATCGTTCAGATTCGCATCAATTCCAAGGTGGCGAACTGCATCGAGTTGGAGCACCGGCTGCGGGACGCCTATGGCGTTTCCGACCCAATCGTGGTTCCGACACCGCCCGATCCCGCCCTGGTGCCACAGGTGATCGCAGCCGCTGCCGGTGAAGCCCTGTCGCATAGAATCCGTGACGGGATATCGGTGGGCGTGGGATGGGGACGCACGCTCCAGCTTAGTCTGCGCTCAGTGACCGTACGCCCCGTCAAAGGGATGTCGGTCGTTTCCCTGCTCGGCGGGCTCACGCGTGGATCGGCGATCAACATCTATGAAATCGCCTCGCGGCTCGCGGCGCTTTTCGACGCGGAATGCTACTACATCGCAGCACCGGTGTTCACGGACACGGAGGCCACGCGCGATCTGCTTATGCGCCAGTCCATTCTGGAAGACGCCTTCACCCATGCCCGCGACGTTGACGCCGCTTTCGTTTCGGTGGGCGCGGTGCACAAGGACGCCACCATCTTTCGGATCGGACTGGTAGGAGACGATGATCTCAGATCGCTCCAAAAAGCCGGAGCCGTCGGCGATATTTGCGGCCACTGGATCGGCGCCGACGGACAACTCGTCGATCACCCGCTAAACAGCCGTGTCATCGGCCTCGCCCCCGAACATCTGCGCGACGTCGACACTGTGATCCTGCCCTCCGGCGGCCTCGACAAGGTTCCGGTGCTGCGTGCCGTGTTGCGTCTCGGCGTCGTCGATGTGCTGATCACCGACGAGAAAACCGCTGAGGCGATCCTTGCGGAAAAGCCGTAGCGCAGACTGACCTCTACCAGCAGAGCGGCTCGCGGGTGATCGCTTCTTCGCGTCACAGAACCTCGTGGATTTCCTCGATCGAAGTCTCGCCGATCCGCTTGTCGAGAACGATCTCGCCGCGCGCCATCGCCACGACCCGGTCACAGCATTCGAAAACATGATGCATGTTGTGGCTGATGAAGACGCTGGTGATGTTCTGGGCCTTGAGGGCACGAACGAAGCCGATCACCTTTCGCGTCTCCTTCACCGAGAGATGATTGGTCGGCTCGTCGAGGATCATGACTTTCGACTTGAAGTGCATGGCCCGGGCGATCGCCACGCCTTGGCGCTGGCCGCCCGACAGTTCGCCGACCAGCGCGTCGGGCGATCTCAGATGCAGATCGACGTCGGCGATCGCCTTGACGCTTTCGTCACGCATGCGCTTCTGGTCCAGGATGCCGATGCCGAAAACCGAGCCCTTCACCGGCTCGCGTCCGATGAAAACGTTGCGGGCGATGGTCATGGTCGGGACCATCGAATTGTACTGGTAGATCGTCTCGATGCCGCGATCCATGGCGTCGCGCGGGTTCGAGAATCGGACCGGTTCACCGTCGATCCTGATCTCGCCGCCATCGGGCTTTTGGGTGCCTGACAGGATGTTGATCAGCGTCGATTTGCCGGCGCCGTTGTCGCCGACGAGGCCCAGCGCCTCGTCTGGGTAGATGTCGAGAGTGACGTTCTTCAAGGCGTGGACGCCGGAATACCATTTCTGGAGTCCCTTGATCGCGATGATGGGTGCCGCCATGATCAGGTCTCCACCTTCATTGCCCTGCCCCGCTTTCGAAGCCAGGCGTTCACGACGACCGCGAAGATGGTCAGGAAGCCGATTGCCATCTTGAACCAGTTGGCGTCAACCTGGCTCAGCACCAGTCCGTTGTCGATGACGCGGATCAGGGCAGCCCCGATGATGCCGCCGAAGATGGTGCCAATGCCGCCAGTCAGCGAGGCGCCACCGATGACGGCAGCCGACACGGCTTGCAACTCCAGCCCCTCGCCGATCGAAGGCAGCGGCGCGCCGAGCCGCATCACCTGAATGGTGCCGGCAAAGCCGGCGAGCACCGAACAGATCATGAAGCAGGCGACCTTCACCCGGGCCGTCGGGATGCCCATCGATTGCGCGGCGGGCAGAAAGCCGCCGGTGGCGCGCACCCAGTTGCCGAAATTCGTGCGCGACAGAAGCACCGTCACCAGGATTGCCACGGCGAGAAACCAGAAGAACGACATGCGAAAGAGGTCGCCCGGCCCCACATAGATCGTAAACAGCCATTTGGGCAGAGCGTTGGCCGGGATGACAGGAGGGAAGCCACCGGAGATTACCACCGTCAGCGAACGCGCGATGAACAGCATGCCAAGCGTGGTGATGAAGCTTGGTATCGCGAAACGAATCGTAATGAACCCGTTGAAGAAGCCAATCAGGGCGGCGATCGCGAGTCCGGCGGCAAAGGCCGGCGCGAACGGCACGCCTGCCGCCAGCATTACCGCCATGGTCATCGGGGTCAGCGCAAATACCGAGCCTACCGAAAGATCAAACTCGCCGCATATCATCAGCAGGGTCACGCCGATCGCGACCAGCCCCATTTCAGGCAGCAGCCCAAGCATTCCGCGCACGTTCTGTGTGTTCAGAAATACGCCGTTCGAGCGAATCTGAAAGACGAGGAGGAGGAGGAGCAGGAACACGACCGCCGCAAGCTCCGGCTTCTCCAGATAAATCTTCATCAAGCGCTTCATCATTCGCTCCGGCTTGGGATTGTTTGCGCTGGCTTGTCGCATCGGCAAGGGGATGGCCGCAGTCCGTCT
This sequence comes from Mesorhizobium sp. M1169, assembly GCF_040318345.1. NCBI lineage: Bacteria > Pseudomonadati > Pseudomonadota > Alphaproteobacteria > Hyphomicrobiales > Phyllobacteriaceae > Mesorhizobium > Mesorhizobium sp. M1169. The sequence goes on from NZ_JAMYME010000036.1 coordinate 54,128, forward strand.
GCTACCGCCCCTGACAAGGGAGATGCCGTTGGAGGATGGGACGGAGCCGACGCCCAAGGCCGTGCTGCCTGGCCCTCCCCTTGCCCTCTCCGCGTAAGAACGAGGAGAGGACGCCGGCTTCGCGCCTACCGCACGCCTTGTGCGGCCAGTTCCTTGAGCTTTGGCACGTCTTCCTTGACGATGATGCCCTTGCCGGTGTCGATGTCTGCCGGCAGCAGACCGACGTTCTTGGCGAGATAGGCTTCCATCACCGGCATGAAGCCCTGCATGTAGGGCTGCTGGTCGACCTGGACCTGGATGTAACCCGCTTCCATCTGTTGCAGGACTTCCGAGACGATGTCGAAGCCGCCCATCAGCACCTTGCCCGGCTCGATGCCGCGATCGATCAGGACCTGGGCGACGTAGGCATGCCAAAGGCCGGTGTCGAAATACACCGTGGTGTCCGGGTGGGCAGACAGATAGGCGCCAACACGATCGGCGACGACGGCGCCATCTGTGCCGGTGTCGAGCCGTTCAATGACCACTTCGCGTCCGGCATTCGCGGCCTTGTATTCCTCAAGGAACTTCATGACGCCGGCAGCGCGCTGTTCCGACCAGTTCTGACCGGGCGCGGAGACGCCGACGAGCGCCCTGATCTTGCCTTCCTTGGGGAAGAACTCGGACATCTTCTTGCCGAGTTCGTAGCCGGCGGGAATGAAGCCTTGGCCGATGAAAGCCTGGCGGGCATTGCCGGCTGCACCCTCGGTGTCGTCGACGTTGGACGCGATGACCGTGACGCCGGCAGCGCGGGCATCGGCGATGATCTGGTCGAAGGCATTGTTGTCGACGATCGAGGTGATCAGCGCGTCCGGTTTTGCCGCGAGCGCCGCCTGCATGTTGGCCGATTGTTGCTCGATCGAGCCTTCGGTCTGCGTGAAGACCATCTGGCAATTGGCCTGGATCTTGGCGCAGGCGTCGTCAAAGCCCTTCTTCACCGCCTGCCAGAACGGGTTCGACGCCGACGAATGATGCGTGAAGACGATGTTCATCGGCTCCTGTGCGCGTGAGCCGATTGCCGAGCCACCAGCCAGTACTGCTGCCAAGGCTGCCGAGATAAGTAGCTTCTTCATGATTCTCCTCCTCCGTAGAAAGCTGCTTCAGGTTCATTTTCAGAGAGTAGATGCGTCGCTCACCCGTCGAAGCGCCGTGAAGGCGCGATCGATCTCCGGGTTCAGTTCCATGCCGAGGCCCGGTCCGGGGGGCACGGTGATCATGCCGTTCTTCACCTGCGGCAAAGCGGTCACAAGATCGCGGTACCAGGTCTTGTAAAAGGCCCTGACACTCTCCTGGACAAGCGCGTTCGGCGCATTCAGCGACAGGTGGGTCGATGCGCCGAGCACCACTGGACCGGTGCAGTCGTGTGGCGCGACCGGCAGGTGCCATGCTTCAGCCATGGCAGCGATCTTGCGCGCCTCCGAGAGCCCGCCGCACCAGCTGATATCAAGCATAATGACACCGGCCGCTCCGGTTTCGAGAAGGTCGCGGAAGGCCCACCGGGAACCGAGCGTTTCCGAAGCCGATATCGGCGCCAGCGAAGCCTCGGCATAGCGTTTCAGGCTGGACAGGCTGTCCATCCTGATTGGATCTTCGTGCCAGAAGGTCTTGTGGGGGGCAAGCTCGCGAGCGATCTGCATGGCCGGCAGCAGCTGCCACATTGAATGGAATTCAACCATGATGTCCATCTTGTCGCCGACCGCATTGCGGATTTTCTCGAACGGCGCCAGCGCGGAATTCAAGTCGGGCTGCGATATATACTGGCCGCGCGTTTTCTCGGCGGCCATGTCGAAGGGCCAGATCTTCATGGCCGTGATACCTTCCTCCAACAACGAATGCGCCAGTTCGTCGGCGCGGTGAAGGAAGCCGTTCAGATCATCATAGGCGTCGCCAGGCTTATCGAGCCCGTAGTTGGCCGTCGTCTGCCCGGTGGCCTTCTTGATGTATTCGGTTCCGGCACAGGTGTTGTAGGTCCTGATCTCGTGCCTGGTGAACCCGCCGAGGAGTTGTGCGATCGGCTGACCCGTCGCCTTTCCGAACAGATCCCAAAGCGCTATGTCGAAAGCGGAATTGCCCCTGACTTCCGCGCCCGTCGATCGGAAACCGAGATAGCCGACGAGGTCGGCGGCAAGCAGGTCGATCTGCAAGGGGTCGCGCCCGATCACGCACGGCGCGACATATTCGTGCAGATAGGTCTCGACGGTTTCAGCCATGAAAAAGGTCTCGCCGAGTCCGACGAGGCCTTCGTCCGTGTGAACCAGGACCCAGAGAAGGTTCGGCCGCTCCTTGAGCCGCAGCGTTTCCAGTTTCGTGATCTTCATTGCGCCCCTGCTCCTCAGGCGATGCCGGCCGCCAGCAGGGCCTTGACGCTCTCGTCAAAATGCCTCGCCATCAGGTCACGCGCCGACTGGGGATCACCGGTCTCGATTGCTTCGGCGAGGTCGATATGGATCTGGATCATCGCCAACTGCTCGGCATCCGAAGGGCGGGTCCGCCAGCCGATCGGCCAGGTCTGGCGCGATACGCGCTCGAACGCGCCGACGATGAGGCTGAAAACCGGATTCTTCGCAGCCTTGGCGATTTCGAGGTGAAAGGCGAGATCGTGCTCCATGACCTGTTCCGGCCGCTGGAAATTCTCGAGCATGGCGAGCGCGTGCGTCCTGATCCTTTCCACTTCGTCGGCTGTTCTGCGCAAGGCCGCCAGCATGGCGGTGCGGGTCTCAATCGTGCGGCGCACGTCATAGATTTGCTGCACCGTGATCTGCTCGGTGTGGACGCCATGCTCGATCACCAGTGACATCGCGCCATAATCCAGCTCGGCGACGGTAGCCCGTCTGCCCGCCCTCAGGTCGATAAGCCGCATGGCGGCGAGCGAGCTGAAGGCCTCGCGAACCACGGTACGCGAGACGCTCAATTGTCTCGAAAGCGCGGCCTCGCTGGGCAGCCGGTCGCCGGGCCCGAGCTCATGCGCGCGGATATGGCGCGTGATCTCGCCGATCGTATTGCTGACCAGGCTCGCTGCGTCGGAATGTTTTGCGGATACGGCCGTGCTCACGCAATCTCCCGTTCAGGAGTGGGCAAACCTGTATGGCAGGTTTTCCAGATATGTTGATAGTACATAGGAAAGCTGTAAGTCAATCGAGTCTTCGCCGGGAGACCTCGGCATCATCGCCGGGGACATCGATGACCAGAGGCTTGCATGAGCGATGCTGTTGACGCGACCGGGTGCGGGAGCCTGCGTGGTCCAACAGCGATCATCGCGCTTGGGTAGGGCAGACATTCTCGTCGTGAACACTGGCGGGCGGCCGACCATGCCGCCCGAAAATATCTCGACGGACGATTCACTGCTATTTCGATCGACGCACCCCATATGAGCGGAAAGAGTGTCACTTGAGGACTTGCCTATGCTGATTTCGCGTTGGGGACGGTTTGCAGTTTTGTTTGCGGGGTTGTTCCTGGCATTTTCCATGGTCGCTGTGGATCACGCCGATGCGCGCCGTGGCGGCAGCTTCGGCAGTCGCGGCATGCGCACTTTCCAGCCGGTCCCGCCGACCAGAGTTGCGCCGCAACCGGCCGCACCGGTCGAGCGCTCGATGACGCCCAATGCGGCCACGAACAATGCGGCCCGTCAGCCGCAGGCATTCCAGCGCCCGGGCTTCTTCAACGGCCTCGGCGGATCGATGATACGTGGGCTGCTTCTCGGCGGTTTGATCGGCGTTCTTCTGGGTCATGGGTTCGGCGGCTTGGCCGGCATGTTGGGTCTTTTGCTCCAAGTACTGCTGTTCGGCGGCGCGATCATGCTGGCGATCCGCTTTTTCCGCTTGCAGGCGGCGCAAAGCCCAGCGTCCGTTACGGCTGGTGCCTCGCGGGGCACCGGGACCTTTGCGCGAAACGCAGCAGCGCGGCACGAGCCGAGCAACGGCCCGACTTCCTCCATTACCGGCATCGGGTCAGGATTTGGCGGAACGAGCCAAGCCAACGCTTCCGATGAGATCACACTCACCCAAACCGACCTCGACACGTTCCAGCAACGGCTGACGGAAGTTCAGGAGGCATTCGGGCGCGAAGATCATGCTGCATTGCGCCGGTTGGTGACACCCGAGATGGTGTCCTATCTGTCCGAAGAACTTGCCGACAATGCCAAAAAGGGCGTCAGGAACGACGTGTCGGACGTCAGCCTGCTGGAGGCCGATGTTGCGGAAAGTTGGCGGGAGGGTGATCGCGACTACGCGACGGCTGCTTTGCGCTATGAGTCTCGCGACGTGACCCGCGACCGCATCAGCGGCAAGATCGTTGAGGGCGGGGCCGATCAGCCGACGGAGACGGCCGAACTGTGGACCTTTACGCGGCAGAACGGCGGTGACTGGAAGCTTGCCGCAATACAGCAGCCTGGCTGATGTGCTTGCCTTCGTTGAGATCTCTGCCCAGAGGTTGTTCAGGTTTCGCGCTACCACTCGAAGACCAGCGCCCTTTTCGCGCTTGATCAATCCGTCACGGACTGATGCGGTAGCTCACCAGCGCGCGCCGGCGTCGGCCGGTCGGTCAATCGAGTCTTTAGCACGTCGATGAGGCTGATTGTGATGGCGATCACCGCAGGTCCGAGGACAAGGCCGGATGCTCCGAACAAGACGATGCCGCCGACCGCGCCGATAAAGGCCACCACCGTGTGGAGGCGCAACCGATTCCCGACAAGCATCGGATAGAGCAGATTGTCGATGCCGCCGACGATGACGCCGCCCCAGACGGTCAATATCGCTGCGCTGGCCCAAGCTCCCTCCAGTGCGAGATAGACCGCTGCGGGCACCCAGATCACAAACGCCCCGAGCACGGGCACGATGGCAAGAAGTCCCATGACAAGGCCCCAAAAGACTGGCGTCGGCAGGCCGAGCCACCAGAACATCAGGCCACCCAATATTCCCTGGACGGCGGCGACGAACACGGTGCCGAGCAGTGTTGCATGGACGGTCTCTGCAAAGCGAGACAAGATGTAGGCTGTCTCCGGAGCGCGCAGGGGCGAAAGGCCCGCGACGGCTTGCAGGCCATGTTGGCGGTCGCGCAGAAAATAGAACAGAAGATAAAATGTCAGGCCGAACATCGCGACTTGATAGATGGAGCCACGCAATAGCGATGTGCTTTGTCCCGTCAGCCATTGCACGAATGCGGCGACTGAGCCGGCCGGATCGAATTGGTTCTCGATCCATTGGGCAATGGCCGAAAGCGTGGGATAGCCAGACATGAAGCCGACTGCGTCCCAGTGCGAAACGCCGGCGCCAGTCCGCTAACCCTTGCTCCAGCCGTTCGGCACGTTGATCCGGTCTTATCTTCTGGATGCCGAAGGCGATCTCGGCAATCGTCACGTTGGAAGCGCGAGTTGGGCATCGTATCGGATCAGCCAGGCAATGCCTCGTCTGGGGTTCTTTCAACGTTTCGGCAACGACGTTGGTATCGACAAAGATCAAAGCTCGACGCCTCGATTCGGCCGGCGACTCTCACGGATCACCGCCTCAAGGTCGATGTCTGTGCCTGATTGCGCTGAAAGCCGCGGATAAAAGGCAGAAGCAGGCTCACGATCGGCCTCGCGGACCTCGTAAGATTCGAGGGCGCGCTCGACCACCTCCGCAATCGAGCGGTTTTCACGGCGGGCAAGCCGGTGTGCAAGATCGCGCGCCTTGGCGCTGCGGACTGAGAGTTGTGGCTCGGCCAGATCGGACTCCTTGGCACCCATTGTATTTCGCCTGCTAGCAAGATGGCTTCTGATGGCTTGATGTCAAATCGATCTTGCAGGGCGTGTTGCAGCTGCGCTTGACAGCTTGCGTCCGAGCCCGATGGACTTGGCCAGTGCCGAGCGACAAACGGAATAGACGCATTCTCCGAACCAATCGAGCGGGTCAATCATGCTTTGGGCGCGCGCTGTCGGCTCGCGCTTCTGCTTCAACGATGTCGCCGAGGCGCGCGGTCCGGCCCATCATCCAAACCTGCCAGCGAATAGCTCGTGCTTCGCCCGCCGGCTTCATCTCTCACGAGTATCCCTTGCGCCAGGAGATCATTGATATCGCGCAAGGCCGTGTCAGGTGAGGTCTTGGTCAGCACTGCCCATTTCGAGGAGGTGAGCTTGCCTTCGAAGCCGTCCAGGAGCCGATTGACGACTTTGCGCTGGCGTTCGCTTAGAGGTCGTTGGACCATCTCCTCCCAAAAACGGGCCTTTCGCAGCACATTGGCCAAAATCTCCTCGGCCCCGCTGAAGGCGCGGTCGAGGCAGCTTAGAAACCATTGCAGCCAAGGGGTGATGTCGAGACTGCCCTTCTGCGTCCGTTCGAGGATCGCGTAGTAGTCCTTCCGCTCCGCCCGGATTTGCGCGGACATGCTATAGAACCGCTGAGCGCTGCCCTCCGATCGCGCCAACATCATGTCGGCGATCGCGCGGGCGATACGGCCGTTGCCATCGTCGAAGGGATGGATGGTGACGAACCATAGATGGGCGACCCCCGCCTTCAGAACGGGATCAAGCGGCGCGTAACCGTTGAACCAGTCCATGAACGAGGCCATTTCAAGCTCAAGCCGGGCCGCTGCTGGAGCTTCATAGTGGACTTTCTCCCGACCGATGGGACTTGAGATGACCTGCATCGGACCAGAGGCTTCATGCCGCCACGCACCGACGATAATCTTCGTCATTCCGCTGCGACCCGTCGGAAACAGGGCCGCATGCCAGGCGAACAACCGCTCATCCGAAAGTAGCGCCTGATATTTCTGAGTTGCGTCGAGCATCATCTCGACCACGCCCTCGACATCGCGGTCGACCGGCGCCAGTGCGCCAATATCCATGCCCAGTCGGCGGGCGATGGACGACCGCACCTGTTCCTTGTCGAGAATTTCACCCTCTATTTCGCTGGATTTGAGAACGTCCTCCGTTAGGATCTGAAGCACCGCCTCGGCACGCAATTCGAAGCCTAGCGCCTCCATCCGTCCCAGCAGCCGGCCCTGCCGATGGCGCACCGTCGCCAGTTGATCGGCAAGGTCCTGGCTGCGCCACTCGAACTGCGGCCAGTTTTCAAGCTCGTAGATATGGGTCGACATATTCTCCGCACTCTTTGCGTCGAATATGGCCCAATCGTCGTATATGCAAGATCATTTGCCGCAATTTCTGCGGTGAATAGACCAGCTAAACACCGCATGTCACGGCTTATTATTCCTCATTGTCAGCTTCTTCTCTCAAAGACCTCCCATTTTGACGCTATATCTCCTCAAGATTATGAGGCATTTGCGGTTAGGCAGTGAGATGGCACTGGTCCAGTACTCTGACAATGGCTTCTTCGCTCCGCGCACGATTGCCGACGCCTTTCGCACGACGAGCAACGAAGTCGGCCGAACTCCTGGGCTGGGCAAGGATGCCGTCCAGCACAAGCAGCGGGTCCGGTCGGACAAGACCATCGCCGATGTGGTCCACAAGGTCAGCCGTGCTTCGGTTCAACCCTTCGCAAGATCGCCCGCCTTGCCGCTACGAATTGAGAGCTGTGGCTCGGCCATATAGGATTCCTTCGCAGTATTACTTAAACCCACTGGACCCAAGGCGGTCGCCCTCAGTCCGCAGTAGACCTGCCCAAGCTCCACCCGTCCGAAGAGTCCGTGCGTTGCGGCCGCCTTAACGCCGGATTGTGAGCGCCGCATCTACCGCTCGCGACTTCGGCTACCACGCTCCCGACGACCAGCTCCTGCGCTCATCGCTCCACCTGGCACGCTTGATGAAACTGCTCGACCGCCATTCTAGAAAGACGACTGACAAGGCCCCCCTTTGCCGGCATGATGCAAGCATCAACATCTGAGCCTTCCATGCGCAAATCGCCAAGGGTTGTTGAGAACTTCGGATGACCCGTATCGCAACCTTTAACGTCAACGGGGTGAACGGTCGTCTGCCCTTGCTCATCAAGTGGCTGGGTCAGACCGACTATGACATCGTGTGCCTTCAGGAATTGAAGACTTCGGATGAGAAATTTCCCGCGGAAGCCGTCAGGAACGCCGGT
>NZ_JAMYME010000037.1:0-61818 GCF_040318345.1 Mesorhizobium sp. M1169
CTGAGGGCGATCGTGACGAATTGGTGGCGAGGAAAAAGTCCCTGTGGGTAACAGATCGGCGATCTGCAAAATTGGCTGCAAACCCGTCCGAAAGCTCGCCAGAACCCAAGGCAAGAGCGCGCGGTAAGTGAAGCGTGCCAGCCTCTTGCCGCGCGTACTTCGTTCGCATGGTTCGATTACATTAGCTTGATCTAATATACTAACCAGCCAGTCGAGCATTCCCGAACGCTCGCTGGTCAGGCCCAGCGGCCGCCCCCCTAACCCAAGCTGCTGGGCCGCCCGCTAAGGAAGTGCGTTGTATCACTGATACGGTCGTCGGTGACCGCCTCCGTACCGCGGCCGTGATCGCAACCACGTCACCGATGCCAACGCCCCGCATCGTACCACTCAAACGAATGGCCTGGATGCGTTTAGTATCCATTCTCGGGAGACCCACGCCTGGGTGTCGCTTGGGAGACAAGTGACTCCCCTTTAAAGGCATCGAGATGCTACGAGCGCCGAAAAGTCAGTTCCTTAACCTAAAGATCGGGCGATTTGCCAGCGGGTTGTCGACCAGATAACCGCCGACGCTAAATGGTACAGCACTTCGATAGACGGTCAGATTCTGGCCTCGACCACGCTGAATCTCTTTCAATCAGGGGTCGTAAACGAAACGAATTTGCTGGCACATGTTGGCGCGCGGCGCCACGACTTCACTAAACTGACAGGCTAGCTCCACCCGGGCGGAAACAGCGCGTTTCAGCAAATCGTGAATTGACCTGCATCCATGGAAGCCGGTTGGCGGCACGGCAGTTGGCTGAAGATCAAGAGCTACATGGTGGAAGAATATGACTTGCTCGGCGGGTGGACCGGCCGCTGCGATATTTGCTGTCGCGGCGGCCAACACACCCAAGTGGCCGGCTGCTGTCATGCGACCACAGAGCCGCCACGTCAGGATTGTGGAGCAATGAGTTGTCGAAAGATCCGCGCGCAAACTGTTCAACGAAGAGACCCGCGATAGTCGCGGGTTGGCTCCATTGGATGGCGTAGCCCGATACTCAGCCATTCGTCAGCCTCTGCAGGCGCTTCTCCGCTTTGTCTAGCGCAATGCGGCGCGCGATGACCTTTGCGCTGTCACCACGCTTGGTGTGCTGTTTATCGCCCGGCAGTCTCACCAGACGTTGACCAGGGCGCCCCTTATCCGTGGCGGTTTCGTATTCTCGCCGTTCCATACTCACACTCCCTTGCGCACAGCCGCGCAGAACGCGCTGGAAAAATGCGAAGATTCCCGTGCGGCCATTGAAAATGACCTGATGCATCGTGAGCTTCCAAATCTATGCGCAACTGTTCCAACTCGCGAAGCGGCACCATCGCGGCCTCCAATGCGGCGGCGCGCGACAGCAGCACGGCTGCCGTATGTCGCGACGCTCCCGCAGACGTTTAGAAATGATGTCAATGGCAACCATAAGATCGCCGACCAACTTGCTCAGTTCGGCGGCACGCTGCCGTTTTCCCGTCGCCGAGTCGGGTTCATCACCAAGCAGGGCTGCAACGCTGGACGGAATGGACGGACCGCGCGCTTCGGCCAGTTCTTCACGCGGGCTCGCAAGCTCGCGATCGGCCAAACATTTTTGGGAGTTTAGGTCCTGAAGTTGCCGTTCGAGTTTTGCGAATTCCGGGTCGACATCGGTCAATTCGGGCATTACGAAAGGTCAGCTTTTGACATTTTACTGGTCTCCAAAAAGTTCATTGATGACGTCGACAAGCGCGGCGGCATTGATTTCGACAGATTTGCGATGGCGAGAGGCCTGCCAGTGACTTGGCGCGCCCGCGTTGAAGCGTCGGGTGTCGATCTGGTCGATCGGCACGACTTCCGGCCAACTATTGACTACGGTGATGATGGTCTTTGCTGCCCGTGCTTTCGCCTCTGGCGAGCCAGTTGCAGCGATCTCGGCCAGGACGTCTAGCTCTTCACCAGTTGTGGCAACACTGATAGCAAATGGCGCGCCATCAGGAACGCCTTCACGGCGCAGGGCGCGGTAATCGCGCACCGCGTCAACAACAGCACGCAAAGGCACGTCCAGCGCCGCGCCAAGCATGAGTGACGCCACGTCTTGCGGGCTGAGATCTGGAGATGTCCAAGGCGCACCGGGCGGCAGAACAGCGGCGTCCGTGAGTATGCGGGCTACCGCGCCCACGCGCCCTTCATCGAAGCCGATACGCCGCACAATGGCGGCTACGGCTTGTAGGCATATTTGATCCTTGAGTTTGGAAATTCGTGATTGCGATGGTTTAAAAAAAACACCGTCGCAGCCCTGAAGGCTGGACGGTGAGCGCACGCAGCCTGGCCGGAACGCGCGCAATAATTCCCGCCTCTGGTGCCAGATTGACGGGTTGCGCCTGACGATGACGAGGCGTAGGGCCCAAAGCGGGTGGGACGCCGAAGCGCCCCATTCGTTGCTGTTGCCCCTTTAGGTTTTTGGGGCCACGATTTGGCACACGTCCCTAAGCGGCCCTGATTCTCGGGTTGTCATTCGCCACCGCCAACTTCGCCCACTTGCCAGCCGCCAATAGCTCAGCGCCTCCGCGACGGTCTGCATATCCGCCTTTAGCGCCGAAAGCCTTGCCGACCTCAGCAATTGCCGCCTGCTAAGATGACCTCGATGACAGTATCGATATTGGCCGGTGGGGTGATCGGATCGGCAGTTCCAGCCAGCCGTACGTCTCCACGACTCCTGCCCAACTTAAGCTGGCCTAGTCCGCCTATTGCACCCAGAAAGAATGCGCCAGGTGCGATCTCTGGAGGATGGAAGCTGAAGCAAGTTGCCGACGTGAATACTGCGTCGGGATGTATCCACTCCTGCGATTTTATAGAGACACCTCGCGACACCGTATCCCAGTTGCCTGCTCGTGCCGGTTCCGGTTCGGCATCGCCGAGCCGCGGTTGGGCAGACGGCAGCGCTATGCAGGCATCCAACGAACGTGGATCTGGATTCTTCCCTCTTGGCCTGCCGTCCTTTCGGCTCCGGTCGACATGCAGTCCCGCGTCAGTGGGCAGGTTGTCGTTGGCGGCCTGCGGAAGGCGCTCTCGAACGATGAGCCACAATGCGGCGGCCCCCTTCCCGTCGTGCTTTTTCAGCCAATTCCAAGCTGGCCGACCGCCACGAAAACGAATCCGTACAGCGGTGCGCTTCTCCGCCGGGTTGGCCTTCAGGAAGGCGTCTGTTGCTTCTAGTATTTCCTTGCGGGTGGTCTTTGTCATGGGTGGTCATCCCAATTCGAGAAACCGGCCAGGCCGGGTAGTCCGTTTCCGCAATGCGCGGGACGGGTAGTCAGTCGTCATCCTTTAAATCTTCGGCTTCGTCCTTGAGCTTCTGCCAGTCAGCGCCGTGCTTCCGCAATAATGTGCGCGCCTGTTTGGCCGATAGGTCCGTGACTTCGGTAAGGTGCTCTACCTCAAGTTCTGCGCCCTTCTTAACGCGGCTATCGTCGCTCTTTTTCTTCACGGCCATATCTCCGCGCTCCTCGCCCATCGATCAGAGGCAACGAGCGCTAGTGAGCATTGTTCCGGACCTGTGGAACTATCTGCCCGCCGCATTGGTTTCTCCATTGAAAGGAGGACGATCATGCTAAAATTTTTACTTGGTCTTGGCGCGCTCATGCGGTGTTCCAAATCGGCCGAGACTTACAACGACAATCCTCCTAAGTCCCGCTTCAAGATGACCTGGTTTGACGACATTGCTGATAGCCGCCCTAAGAACTTTCTCATCAAGGGCGTCTCTCTCTCGATGTAAATAATCCCGGCCGTGTCGGCGTCACATTCTGGAATGTTGTCGACCACAACGCACCAGCGGAGGGCCTCACTGATATCTGCAGGTTCGTTGTCGGATCGCGGCTGTAACAGTTCGCGCTTGAACGTGTAGTGGTTCCCAGGCCACGTCTTCCGGCGCAACCATGATCGATCCGCCTGTCCTGGCCATATTGCCGTAGTGAAAACTGGCCAGCCTCTCTGCGTCGCCATTGTTGATAAGGTCGAGGAACCTTTCTGCTTCAGTGTGGGTGCGGTCATTCGGCGTCGGCTCCATGAGCGCGGCAACAGCGGCGCTGGCAATTTCGGCAACAAGAGAACGAGAAAACGTGACGACGCGCCCACCATGAGCGTTCGGCGCGAAAACGGCGAAGCCGCCATCGGGTCGCTTGGACACCTTCAGATTATAGATTTTCACGGCATCATTCAGTGCTACGTCGACGCGCGCAATGACGTTGCCGCAGCCTGGCGGCTCCGGTCGGGCATCAAGGATTTTCAAGGGGAGCGGTCCAGTCTTGGAGTGCCGCCGTTGGTCGGCGGTGTTTTTTGAAGAAACGCCGCGGCCCGTCAGTGTGCTCACTCTCGAGCGATGCGCATTGCTGTCATTTCAATCAATTCGCCAAGGAAGCGGATGCTGACTAAGCCCTGCGCTTCTCGATCTTTGTCTGTTCGGTCGATGGGCCACTCCTCTTGCAGTAGGTGCAAGCCGGTTGCGAACTTTTCCCTATTGAAGTCCGGAACATCCTCTATCAAGCGGATCAGAAGATGCTGCAGGAACGCCTTCTCGGTAGCCTTCCAAAGCATAAACATTTCGCAACAGTTTCGGCATTGTGGCTCATGCTGCCGCGCTCGCGGCGATATGCTTATCAATCCACTCTTCGACCTCGGCACGCATATATGCACTACGTCGTTCGGATAGCGAAACGGGCTTCGGGAACCCCCCGGCTTCGGCCATCAAAATCAATAGTGTACGAGAAAGAGACGTGGCTGCCGCCGCGTCTTTTGGTGCGATCAGGCGCGGTCGGTTGTCGTTTGCTGTCATCGGAATCCCCAGTGCAACCCGGCGCAAAAAGAGCGTGCGGAAAATCCAACGTGCGAAGGGGCACGTTCAAACTCTGAATCTTTAGAGAGGGATTCGGGTCGCCGTTAACTTAGGCGAGGTAAGCCAAGGTGAAGAACAATATGCGTTTTCGCCTGTAATGTCGATATGGTCAACGGGCTTTATTTTCACAATACTGTGCCAGTCTACCATCAAGCCGCGTCTTTTTTGCGACGCGGTGCCACGTCTGTATGCGGCTTCGGTCTTGTCCTTGAGCACATGAGCCAAGGCCGCCGCGGCTACATCGCGCGGGTAATCGGTCTATCGCCAGCCCAATCACGGAACGATGAGCGCAGACCATGCAAGGTCGCATCGCCCGCACCAGCGGCCCTAAGCGCCTTCGTCATCGCTGTGTCGCTGATTGGCCTTCCGTCGCGTCCACCTTCGAACACCAGATCGCTGGTCGACTGCTGCTGTGTAGCGCGGAGGATTGTCACGGCGCGCTCGGAAAGCGGAACCTCATGGTCGCGCGCAGCCTTCATCTTTGCGGCGGGTACCGTCCACAAGGCCGCATCAAGGTCGATCTCCGGCCACACTGCGCCGCGAACCTCACTGGAACGCGCTGCGGTCAATGCGGCGAACTCCACAGCCCTAGCTGACACGCCAGCGGCGGCTCGTAGGCGCTTGATGATGGCAGGCAGTTCCTTGTAGCCGACTGTTGCGTGATGGCCGCGCGTGAGCTTCTGTCGAGCCGGAAGCATATCCTTCAGGCCTCTCCGCCAGTCGGCAGGGTTGTCGCCGACATAAAAGCCGCCTCGCCTTCGCGTGATCCATTACTGCTGCAATGCACATGCGGAGGCGGTCAGCAGTCTCTGGTATCTTCTCCCAGATCGGCTTCAGCGTCTCGACCACGTCGTCGCGCGCGATCTCGGCGATCGGCCTCTTGTGCAGCGGCTTGGCATATTCACGCAACGTCATCGACCACTGCGCCTTGTGCTTCCCATTGCGGAAAGACTTCTCCTTCACCGCTATCTTCATCGGAAAGCGAGCCGGGAAAGTGTCTCGCTTGACGATTCGAAAGACCCGCTGTTTATAGCTTTTTCATCGGCTTCTTTCGTTATCGTTGGCGTCGGAATTGTCCTGCCTGCATGGTTGGCTTTTCATGTTGGCGGTTCGGGTTTGGTTGGCCTCGTGTTGCTGTCGTCCAGCGTGGCGGGTCTGGTGCTCGCACCGGTCGCCGCCATCTGGTCGATCGTCATGATGGAGCAAAGAACTGAGGTCTTTCAATTTGAACCTAATTCCCGCAGCCCCGACCGTGAGACCGCTCTTTTCGCGGACGCCGTAACCACATCTGAACAGGCGGAGCGTGTCGCCGCCTGTTCGCCCTCATCCGGCGAACAATTCCTTGTAACCGGTCGTCACCATCCAGTTCGCCCGATCGAGATGGCTTCGCACAGTTTTCCGGGCCCGCTCCGGCTCTTGCACCGGATCGATGCCGAGGATGACCTGCGCCATCTCCTCATAGCTTGCCTCGTCGGCACCTGCATCCAGGAGCCTCAGGTAGGTCGTGAAGTGCTGACGGTCGTAGCTGGTCAGGCTGTCAGACCAGGGCACTTCTTCTTTAAGACCTGGTTTAACGTCTGGATATTTCATCATGACATCGGGCTCCGGAAGTAAGTGATCGAAGAGCGATTGTTCTTTTCGACAGCCTAACCAAGGATGGGAAACATCGTAGCTAAGACACCATCGCGATCATGACCCGCAAGCGCCCGCTCGAGGCGATATGCGCATCTTCTGACCGGTTCGACCCAGGTGAGGGATGAATTGCAAAAAGCTCAAGACCGTGCGGCGCGCACATCGGGTTTCGCATTGTTGGCCATCAAGGTCGTTTGTGACCACAGGATTAACAGGCAAAGCTTGTGCTTGAATTACCGTGATGCTCAGCATCGGTTCAACCACCTTATTCGAGTTCGTAGCGCCTGCCGAGGGCGCGCTGGCCGGGGCGCAGGTCAAATCGAAAGTCAAGAACCGAAGACTAGCTACCGCGTCCGTGAGGGCTTCGTGAGCTGCGCAAGGACGACCTTGGGGCTTCATGGGTGGCGCAAAGCATCTTTGGCCCTTCGTTTTGCCCGGCCGACAGCGCGCAGATCAACACGCCCACGACGGCGGATGCAGCGCTATGGTCCTCGGTGCCGACGAGCATCGCGATAGTCCTGCCGGGCTGTATTTGCTTTCAGCGGCGACCGCCACTATGAAGCGACGCTTCGCCGACTGTGTTTCACGCCGCCTGGAGAGTTTCATGACAGAAGAAGCCGCAAAAAACATTGACACCCTCATCGAGCTCACCGCCGATGTCGTCTCAGCCTATGTCTCCAACAATCCGGTCCCGGTGGGGGATCTCCCTGCCCTGATCGGCCAAGTGCACGCGGCGCTGAAAGGCACGGCCGCAGGCGTCACCGCACAAAAGCCGGTTGCGCTTACGCCTGCTGTCCCAATCAGGAAGTCGGTGACACCGGACTACATCATCTCCCTTGAAGACGGCAAGAAATTCAAATCACTAAAGCGCCATCTGTCGACCCACCATGGGCTGACGCCAGATGAATATCGCGCCAAATGGGGCCTGCCGGCGGATTATCCCATGGTCGCGCCGAACTACGCCGCGGCGCGCTCGACTTTGGCCAAGACGATGGGGCTCGGCCGCAAACCGAAAGCGCCGGAAGCGCCGGAGCCGGCAGTGGCGAAGCGGACCCGCAAGAAGGTCGCAGGTTAGAATTTCGGCAATCGAGGTTCGTTCTGGAGCGCGCAACTGCCGT
This sequence comes from Mesorhizobium sp. M1169, assembly GCF_040318345.1. Taxonomy (NCBI): domain Bacteria; kingdom Pseudomonadati; phylum Pseudomonadota; class Alphaproteobacteria; order Hyphomicrobiales; family Phyllobacteriaceae; genus Mesorhizobium; species Mesorhizobium sp. M1169. Next base: position 7,640 of record NZ_JAMYME010000037.1, read on the forward strand.
CGGCATTTGCGCAGAATACGAGAAGGCGGGGACAGCCCGCCTTCAACTGCAAACATTCTCGTTTCACAAGAAGCGCGTCCGCTTGCAGCAATCTGCTGCGCCGAGCCCTATTCTCGCCCGCTCTTGTCGAGCGGCCGTCAGTACATCCGGACTTGCCGCGTCCTCCCGGCTCTTGCCGGGGGGCAGGAGAAAAATCAGCCAGCTTTGCTGAGGCTGCCAGCGGAGGATTTGCCAGTGCGGCGATCCTGTTCGATCTCATAGTTGATCTGAGGGTCGAGAGGCCCGCGCGTTCGACAGCGGAAATGTGGACGAAAACATCCTGACCGCCATTGTCGGGCTGGATAAATCCAAATCCCTTGGTGCTGTTGAACCACTTCACGGTTCCAGTTGCCATGTGCGTATTCCTTGTAAAGTTTGCAACACGTTCTGGTTCGGCGATCATGCCGGGCCGTTCATAGTATAACGCAGCAAATGCGAAAGACCGGAAGGCCCGGAGCGACACGCCGTGGTAAGCGCATCGTGCAGCCAGTGGACTGGCCGCGACCAAGCGGCAGTCGCAAAGGCAGACGAAACTAACGCATCACGTGGTGAACCTTGCAATGAGGAGTCGGGGGCCGGCACCTCGTACGATCGCCATCGTCAAGAGGAGTCGGAGCGTTAATCACTGCGGCCAGCGCGGATGCGATCGATCGGGCGTGCGTTTTGCTGGGATCAGTCCAAAGGTGAGTCAGGAACAACCGCCCAAGCGATCGACGACTTCCTGCTTGATTTGATGACCCTGGTGGTTGTTGTAGAAAACACCCGCAAGAGGCTCTACAATCCGGCGAGGCAGTTGGCGCGCGTGAGATTGACCAGGATCAGGCCGTTCTAGGCTGATTAGAGCGCCCACTCTCGCGAAGAAGGGGGCCGATCTGATCATCGACAAAATCGAGCGCAGCAAAGCTGACCTGTATCCTGTGGGTGATCGCTGCTGCGATTCCTCATTCACCACCCAGCGTCTGGATCAACGACAACGAGGGCTGCGGAACAAGCCTGGTCAGCGCCACCTCTTGCGACTTCTCAACCCACACTAAGGGTTGATCGGTGGAGGAAAGCCGATGCGATGTGCACCAAGTGTAGCTTTGGGATTGCCGACCGCTTGCGGAGCGCAATCCGTGCCCGGCCACCCATGACATCCGGCATGCGGACCATCAGCAGCATAATCAGTCGCAGGTGACCGATTCAAAAAATGCATTGGACGGGTCCGATTTACACGGGAACATGCGAGCATGGACAAGGGTGGCGGCCATCTTCATTGCATTTTGAATATTTTGCGGCTTCGCGATGGGCCTAATAAAGGCGACTGCGTGGGCGATATTGTCGTTATGGCGGTCATGCTGACAGCAGGACAAGAGATCGGGAGCGTGGGCCCCGGCCTCAGCGGTTAGCCGCTTCAGTCGTGGCTTGGACGACAGCAACGTCTTGGAAAACCGTTGGAGAATGCGTGGGGGCGGGTGGACGAAAGCGTGCGATCGGCCTAGACGACATTCGCAACTCTCCTGAGTCTGCCGAGAGCCTATGAGGCAGCAGCGACCCTTTGTCGTCGAGATCAAACAGAAGCGTTGGCTCGTGAAGCGGCCACACTCAATCTGGGCCGGCATCGACTTGGCCGCCATCACGAACGATATCGCGGAAGCGAGACTGAAGGTCCGATCGCTGAAGCGCCGATTGTTCCTTGCGAAGATATCCGTTCTCGGCCCATGGCCGCCGTTGGTGAAGCAGTACCCGACGCCAAGGACGTGATCATGCCCGACGTATCGCTTCCTAAGCCGCCGACGGTTGAGGAAGCGCCGGTTCCGAAGGCATCGAACGCACCGACTGGAGGCAGACGGACCCGCAAGAAGAAGCGGTGGCAGAAAGATGTTGCTTTGCCGCGAGATGAACGATGGAAGCGGCGCCTGCCATGGGTGCTCCGCCAGCGCCGGGCTGTGCCGTAGGTCAACTGCGCCAGGATTGAAGCTGCCCTTGTCGAACTGTCCATGACAGGTCGGCAGTGCACCCAAATAACTAAGAGGCTTGAACCGTACTGTAGGGGTTGCCTATCAGACGCCCTCGGATTTAGGGGCGAGAATGAAATCGAAAACGGGCTCAGGCTGGCCAGGCATCGGCTCTCGCAAAACAGCCGGGAAAGTTGTGGCCGCTTCGGCGTGTACCGCGAGCGCGGCAGGTGTCATTCCGAGTGCGGCCTCAAAGGGCCGGCTCGGCAGAGGCGCCACCCGACGAAAAAGCGCTGCAGCTCTCGCCGCATGGCGCGCGGCAGCGACCGGCTTTCCCTCGCGGATCTTCACCCCGGCCGCCGCCAACAGGATCAATCCCTTGAACAAAAGGCGATGCTGAGTGCTTTGTTTCGCAGCGTGCCAAAGAGGCTCCCAAGCCTCATGGGCTTCCCAGTAATAACCGTGATTGAACAGGTCGATACCCCATCGGAACCCGTTTGAGCTGAGTGATTCCTCGACGGCAACAACGGTCATCGGGTCGCTTTGGTAACTGTGACCCAGCGGGTCGCGAACCGGATGCGGATGTTTGCCAGGCAGGTATGCGTAGCCCGGGAAATTCTTTTCGGGTAGCAAGCGACGACGTGACATAGACCCCAGCAATCATGAAAGCACGTCGATGACAATCATGTCATATGGAATCTGATGGACACCGCTGCATTGGCTGCTGGGTCCTTCCATCCCTGAGATTTCAGCCTCCGCCGTACACGCACGACGCCGGACGTCTTCGGTGGCAGACGCCGATAGCGCTTGACCGTCTTGAAGCCCGACTACTCGCGCACCGAAGACTGACGCTGCTTCTGCGAGCAGCAAGCCCGGTCGCAAGGCCGAAGGCGACGCCAGGGTAGTTCGGATCGATCTCTGCCCGGAGCCAGTCGCGCCGGCGTTCAACGTGAGCAGTTTGATGACGGGAACGAAGCTGGGTCTCACTGCGGAGCGGCTGCTGCTGGCGGGGATTCGCGCGCTGGTGCCTCATCGCCGCCGCGCCATCTGCTTAGCCCGCAAGCTAGGAAGCGGCGCTCAGCCGGCTAGAACGGGCGAAGTGACCAGAGCTCCGAAGCTGACGCAAGCGTACGGTCGGCAGCAAGTGGCATATGGACGAGACGTACATCAAGTCCGCGGCCAATGGATGTATCGGCTTCATCAAGCTCTACACGCTGCGACTGCTCCCGGGCGCCCCGGCCCATCGCAAGTAGCGGAAACGGAAAGCGCCCGCCCAGGGGGGCGGGGCGCTGTTCCGTATGGGTTTTCTGGATCAAACGAAGGTGAAGTCCGACGCGGTCAGGCCTAGGTCGGCCACGGTGACCACACCGCCCAGGTGGACGAACTCATGCGCGCTGTTGTCGGCGGTGACATAGGCCAGAGTTGCGACTCTGTCGCTGTAGCTGCTTTGGTAGACAATGATGTCGCCGGCGTGCTCGCCGGAGATCGCACTCGCGGCTTCAGAAGCAGAGTTGAAAGATTCGCCAGTGATCACCACGACGTGTTCGCCGTTCGCACCCGAGGCCGCACCACTGTAGAAGCTGCTCACCGGGTAGCCGGACTGTATGCTGGCGTTGTTGACGAAGTTCGCGCCAAAACCGTCGTTGTAGAGGCCCACCGCATCGAAGGCGAACTTGTCCTCCGCCGGGTTGAAATCGGTGATAGTGGAAATGTCCGACTTCGACCCGACAACCCCAGGCACCGGATTGTGGAACTGGAACACGAACGTGTCACTGTCGGTGCCCCCGGTCAACGTATCCTGGCCGTCACCCACGTAGAGGACATCCTGGCCGGGACCGCCGCTGAGCCTGTCATTGTCCTCACCGGAGATGCGCGCGTTGAAGCGGCCGTTGTCGCCGGAGAGATCGTCCCAGCCATCTCCGCCGAAGATGCGGTCGTTACCCTCGCCGCCGATGACTCGGTCACTGCCCGCGCCACCCGAGATCTCGTCGTTGCCGCCACGACCGTCAATCCAGTCATTGCCCCCGAAACCCTCCATCCAATCTTCAAGCTCGGTGCCGAGGAGTGTTTCGGAACCCGGGCCACCCTCGATAATGTTTGCCATCGAAAATACTCCTAATGATGCACCCTGCCTGGCGCGTTCATATTCCTCATCGGATAATTAGAGAAATCGATTGCTTGGATAGACACACATTTACGAAATGGATGCACTCACGTTCACTTCCTTCTGCTGAGCAGTTGCGGGGGCATCGTAAACTTAAAGAGCGCGAGGCGGTCGTAGCCCGCTTGCCCCACGGCGGTTCAAGCCCGCGCGATTTTTGCCCAGAGGTTCATTGCCTCTGAACGCAGTTCGCGATGATGGCTGGAGGAGATTTCGTGGCGGGGGATGTGGAACAGGTTGGCAATCGGATCATGAATTGAGACGAAGCGCTGCAAATGGCGTTGTGACTTGAAGCGTTTCATGATCCGTTCCCGTCGCCGGACTGGCTGATGGGAATTCTCCGCCCGATTGTTCAAGCCTTGATGCGAACGGTGATCGACGCCTGGCATGATCTCTCGCTTTGCAGCGTCGTAAGACCGAAGCTTGTCGGTGATCATCACGCGCGGCGCGCGGCCTTGGCCCTTCAACAGCTTGCGCATCAGACGCTTGGCCGCCTTGGCATTGCGACGACTTTGCACCAGAACTTCCAGGACGAAACCGTCCTGATCGACGGCGCGCCAGAGCCAGTGCTTCTTGCCGCGGATCGAAACGACGGCCTCGTCGAGATGCCACTTGTCACCCAGCCGACCCGCTGAGCGGCGGCGGATCTCGCTGGCAAAGGTCCGCCCGAATTTCTCTGCCCAAAGCCGGACTGTCTGATGCGAGACAATAATCCCTCGTGCCGCCAGCAAGTCCTCGACCATTCGCAAACTGAGAGGAAAACGGAAATAGAGCCAGATAGCATGGGCGATGATCTCGGCGGGGAAGCGATGGCGGCGGTAGAGTGGGTCACGCTCTGTCATAGCCCGTCATCGCACATCGGTATCCACGCTTCGTTAAGTTGACGATGCCCCCCTTGCTCCCCGATAAGATGGGCAAGATTGGGTTTGAGATCGGCCAATCTGGCCAGCACCTCTTGGGCATCGCCTTCACGGACTGCCCAATGCGTGCGGTAGAGCTGGAACCGGTCCGCGCCGAACACCGACCCGGCCATCTCAATGTCGTCGAAACCCACCTCGCCGAAATCGACCAATGTCTCGAAAGTGGTGGAGACCTCTCTTCGCCCTGGCGTGGTGTCGGAGATCCGACCGTACTTGATGAGCATGGAGACGGCGTCTCCGGCCGACTTGATCTCACTGCACAGAAAAGTCGGCAACTTTTCGAGAAAGGCGATCGCAGTGGAATCGAGGCTTTCAAGCCGCTTCTCGGTGTCAGGCGGCGTGTATTCGAACATGCGCCCTCGCCCGATGGTGACGACATCGACGTTCCCCTCGACATATTCCCAGTTGCCAAAAGAGATGTAATTGAAGTTCTCCGTCATGAGTCCCATTCCGTTCGCCAAGCGCATTCTCTAAAGACGCCGGGCGGCGAGAGCAATTTAGTACTCGAGCGCATAACGGACACCTCTGCGATGCGGAGACGAACGAATGCTAGATTCCGTCAGCGGAATGCTCCCGCTGACTAGGATCGAACCAGCGCTCACGATTTGCGCTTCGCAACATAGTTGCGAAAGGCCTCTTTGAATTTCGCTTCGAGATCTACTGCCTGGGCCGAAGTCGGTGACGACAGGTCGAACTCCCAACCGGCTTTATGGTAGGCAATCATCCTTGCTGCGGAATCGGAGGTCGTGTTGGTCACCAGCAACCGATCTTGCTTACCGAGTTCTTCGGCGAGTCCGAGATATCCTCGCGCCAAACCCAACTTCAGGGTGCTCGCGTAAAATTTACATTCGGCTGCGTTCAGGACCTTGCTAGCACGAGGATGCACCTTTTCTTTGCGACAGACGCGCGCTTCGTGTTGATCGATCACGGCGAGATCGCATTCGTGGAGGACACCCGAGCGCCCCGACACTTTCACGCCGATATGCGCCTCAAGCGGCGGGCAGCCTGGTAAGCCTATAACGGCGTGGGTGTATTTCTTCTTCGGGCTGAAGATGTCGCCCGGCGAGGTTCAGAAAATCAAGTTGGTGGTGGCATTTCCATCGTTCGCCTCGAAAGCGATGGTGGCCCCAGCGGCGCGGGCCGCCCTCACGACGATCGCGAGCGTATAGCCTTCGAACACGTCGTTGGCGTCCGACGCCGCGGAGTAATTCATGCCATGTGCCGGACCGAGAATCGCGGAGATCTGTCCGACGAGAGTCGATGCGGTCATCATGCGGCGGTAACTCCAGCTTGCTGGCGCAGTTCCCGGAAGCGGCGGCGGGCTGCCTCCTGCTGTTTGCCTGAATCGCTGCGCAAGCTGTGGCCATCATCGCCTTCTCGTTCAGAAACGAACGTCACGCTCTTTACTTCCAAGATCTTCAGCGCATCGGTTGCGAACTGCGGGAGAGCCAATATGCGATCGATGGCATCGAGAAGAAGATTTAGGCGCTCAATGTTGGAAAAGAGCTGAGTCGTAACGAACTCCTGCATTTGCCGTCTGCCGCGCCGCTGACCCGCGACTTGGTCATCGATGAACTCGCTGGCATCAGCTTTAGTGATGACCGTCTTCCCGAGATAGATGCTCTCCTCAACTTGCTCTACTACCCAATTCAACCCGACCTTTCGGAGCACATCCGATATTTCATCATAAGCGCTCTTCGCCTCTTGTTCATCCATCGTTTTTCCCCCGGAGCTGTTGTTGTGTCACGCCATGATAGCAGCTGCGGTGCCTACCTCTGCTCAATGCGGTAGAGAGATCAAGTACACGGAGGCATTTATACCGGTCCGAATGTCCACTCTCCTACAATTCAATGTCGATTGTCAGCGAGCGGTCAGCATCCGGGATTCGCGGCGGGGTCCAATCCCAATCAACAATGCCTGGTCCTGCAGAAAATTGTCGTTCGGTGTGACCCGCGTGGATGACGGCTTTGTCCCGGCGCAGTCGCTAGGGTCGCTCGCCGCCGAGACCTCGGAGGAATGACCGGTTTCGGGAGAAGCGTGTCGTCGTCCGAAAGGCGGAGATGGGGCGCAAAGCGGCCATCCAAGGTTCGGCCTACGGAAGTCGTCTTTGGGTAGCAGGTGCATCAACTCATGCTACGCGACAGCAGGCAACTATCCGAGCTCGTGGATCGTTACGCCCGGCACGACAGCCTTGGCGATCTCGCATAGGTGCTGGTGATGCGTAAGGTAGATCACCTGACCCGCACTTGCCATCTCGCCAAACAGTCTGAAAACCTCCTCGGACCGGAAATGGTCGAAAGTCTCCATTATGTCATCGGCAATGAATGGCACTGAGGGTCGAAACTGGGCAAATTCGTAATACCCGGCAAGCCTCAGGGCCAGGTAGAGCTGAAAACGCGCGCCCTTTGACAACGCGTCGGCGACCTTGGACTGCCCGTCGCGCTGCAATGCGATGAGGACTTCGCCGCCCTTCACCGGTTGGGTTGCCAGGCCCGAGTACTGACCGCGCGTGATGAGCGCGAAAGCGTCAGATGCCCGCGCCATCATCCCGGAGCGATGACGCTCGCGGTATACGCGCAGAGCGTTTCCAGCCGACATAACTCCCAGTTTAAGCTCGATATAATGGACGGCCTTTTCTTCGATTTCCAGAAGGACGGTGCGACGTTCGGCATCTATTCGGGCAACAGCACTATCGCCGCCAATGGCGTCCAGTTTGTCCGCCGCTCGCGTCTGCCGGATAAGCTGTTGTTGTATCGCTTCATCAAGATCCCGAAGCCGCTGCTCGCCTTCAGCCTTTTCGATTGCAAGGCTATCGAAATCGAGAGCATTCAATATTGAACACGCCTGTTCGATCCCCTCCACAGCGAGCTCGGTCGACAACTGCTCCTCAAGGTCGGCTACAGCAGCGCGCAGACGATCTCTGTCCCGCAGCAGCTCGTCGCGTTCCACGACTTCGGATAGGGTGGTTACGCCAAAGACGCCCAAGACCTCGTTCTTGCGGCGTTCATGCGCCGCGATCTCGACATCGAGTGTGCCACGAGCATCTTGAAGGCGCTGCAGGTCATTGACGAGGTTTGCCTTCGCCTCGCGAGTGCGATCGGCGCGCTCCAGGCGCTCAGCAAGCCGGATCGCCAACTGTTCCGGTTCGTCGTCGTTCGGCGGTTCACCCGCTTCGGCTGCAGCTGCGGTAATCTCGACAATGAAATTATCTCTGTCTGCCTCCATCTTCCCGATGCGGAGCTGCATGGCATCCCGATCCTGAAGGGTTTTGGACAGTTCAGCCAATTGATCGAGTACGCTCCCCACTCCGGGCGCCGAAAGCCCGCTCTCGAGCCAGGTACCCTTAAGCGCCTCCGCAACGCCGGCCAGCCATTCTTCCTCACGCCTTTCTGCCACGTCCACGGCCCGTCGTCTGGCAGCCAGATCCTCCTCCTTCGCGCTGACTGTTCGGAGCGCCTCGGCACGTTCAGCGTCCACTTTGAGCTGCCTGTCGAGGAACAGCTCTGTGACGGCCATGATCGTCTCCAAACTCTCTTCGGAGTCAGACTGTATTCCGACGCTCTCCAGCGCCCCGCTCAACTCCAGGCGTATCTGGTCTCCCTCGTCGGCCGCCCGACCAGCCTTCTTACGTGCGACCTCGATCCCCTCCCACGCCGCGAGCGCATCGGTCCGGGCAGAAGTACGATCCTCGATCAGTTCGATCATTCGTTCAGGCGAAGATTCCAGGCTATCTCCGAGCAGATCTCTTGCCGATACGCGGATTTCCGACAGTGCTGCTTCCACGTCCAAATCGACCTGGGAAAGTTGGGCGCTCGCACGCGAGATGAAGGCCGCGGTTTCGGCAAGGCTGCGGGTCGTGGTTCGGATCTCGGCGAGCTCCCGCACGTTGGCCAGACGAACTGCTCCAACACTGTCGTCACGAGCCAACGCTACCGCGAAATCGTCCGCTGTTTCGCCCTTAAGGTCATCTCGATGCCTTGTCCAAGCCTCGTCCCGGGCACGCCGGATGGCTGCGGCGGCTTCATCGTCCGTTATGTCAACCGAGCCACGAAGGGCGTCCAGCCGCGCCGAGAGCAACTCGTGATTGGCCTGGTATTCGGCAAGACGTTCTGAAAGGACTGCCCTGCTCGTCCCAAGCTCTGCTGAGCGAGTTTTCCATGCACCAATCTGCCGGGCCGTCGGAACTGAGATCTTGGCCAGCGCCTGAGCATCTCCGGACCAGGGATGCATGCGATGGACCGCTGTTTCCCATCGAATTCCGCTCTCGTCCTCTGCCTCCCGTGCCATCTTGATCTCCTTTAGGTGCCCACTCCCCCTCGCTTTCGACAAAGCCGAGGTAAGCCTTGCCCTGGCAGGCTCGGGCACGGCCCTTTCTTCACCGACCCGTTCGCGTGCCGTCTGAAGCGCATCAAGGGCTGCCGCGGCTTCGTCTCGGGCGACGCGCACGCTGGTAGCAATTCCGGATCGCTGCTCGACCATATTGCGAACAGCACCAGCAATGGCAGCAGGCAAAATCAGGGCGGCAGGCTCTGGCTCGGAGGACCTTCCCAGTGCGGCAAGGCAAGTTGCCATGGCGTTATCGAGTATTTGCAGCTCCGTCCTGCGACTGGGCAGGTCCAAGCCTGCCGAGATATAGCGCACCTTGCGATCCGCCAGTCCGCGAACCCGCTCGGAGATTGCAAGGATCACCTCGTCCACCTCGACCGACGCGATTTTCATCGTCACTCGCTCGACTTCGTCGACGTTTGCTGACAGCCGAGTTCTCAGGCTGGCGTCCTCATCGATCATTTCGGCGACACTACCTGTCCAGGTCCGTGGCGGTGAAGCGATGTCAGGCAACTCAGCCAGCCGGGCTACCTTACGTCGGATATCCGCGAGGATCGGGACTGCGCGGAGATACTTGGCAATGGTATCGAGCCTAGCCGACAGCACCGACCGTTCGGTGATGCTGCGATCGTATTTTTCCGCCGCATCAAGACGTTCGGCCTCGAGGGTCTCGAACGTCGAAGCCAGTGTGTCGATAGCATCCTTCCGGGACTTCAGTTCCGCAAGTCGCTTCTTGAGAAGCGCGAGTTCGGTTCCGTGTGCCTGCTTCCGATAAAGCCCGTCCGCTTCTGCCTCGAGCGCGCTTAATGTGTCACTCGCGTGTCCAAGACCGGCGCTGGCCGTGAACAGGAGCTTGCCCAGGTCTCCACGCGACTCCAGTATCGATTTTCCGCCGGCTTCCAGTGTCTCGTCGTCCAACGAGAACATGGTGCCGTATGCGTCCCGGGACAGACCTGCGAGATGTGCCGCAATCGCCAGTTCGCTCACCGGCTGGCCCATTGCGTTCAACAACGAGTTGTTGCGCTGTTTCGTGCGTGAGAACGTATGCTCCTCTCCCCCGAATTCGAGCACGCCGCCGATGCGCATCGCGCTATATTCATGCAGGAAATTGTAGCGGCTGCGTTCTTCAATCCCGAACAGCAAGTCCAGATAGCCGGAAAGCGCGGTTGACTTGCCGGCCTCGTTCAGCCCGAATACAATATGCAAGTCGGGCCCGGAATCCGGTTTTGGTCCGAACTCGATCGTCCTGTCGGTGAACTTTCCATAACGAATGAGATCAAGGCGCCGGAGCCTCATTGCGATCCACCTGCCTTGAGGCGGGCCGTGACCAGGTCAGCGCCGCTGGCAAGAACCCTGTCGAGGAATAATTCCAGCGCGGCCTCGTCTTTTCCGGCGAAGTCGCGCCCGTCGGGCGGAAGGTCCGCGATGGTTTTCAGGACGAATTCCCTCGCTTCAGCACGGAAGGCTTCTGAACTTGCATCGGCGCGCATGGATTCAGCGAGTTCGAAAATCGGATCCGCGACGCCTTCGAGTGCTTCCGTCCTGGGCGGAGAGAGGCCCAGCTCGAGCTTTTCCACCCATGTGTCGCCGGCCTGTTCCGCTACCTGCTCGGCTTCGGCCAGGAGCAGGTCCCTGTCGCGGATCAGTGCCCAAGACAAAGGCGAGTCACCGGTCAGACCGAGACGGACAACAACGTGACGGGATCTGACGGAAGCCCGGATATCTTCGAGCGCGGATCGGATTCGCCCGACGACTTCTGGCCACTCGACAGTCCCTGTCAGGTCGACGTTCACCCGCTCGAATTGCGCGATACTGGTCAGCCTTTCCTCGACCTCGACGGAACGGTCGTCACGTATCGTTACCAAAGTGACTGACTTTTCGCCGGCCTCGTTTATGTCCCTGCCTTGCGGCATTCCTGGCATCACCACCGTGCTCGCTCTAGGATGAACCTTGCGGACGTGGATGTGCCCGAGCGCCCAGTAGTCAAAACCATGGCCGTGCAAGTCAGCGACGCTGCAAGGGGCGTAGACGTCGTGACCGGGCGATCCGGCAAGACTCGTGTGCATGACACCCACATTGACCGCCCCTTCACGGGCGGCTGTATACTTGGGCAGCAGACTTTCAGGTGCCTTGGGGCTTGCGAAGCTCAATCCATGGAACATGACGTCAAGACCGCCGGCCGTTTGAAGTACGGACTGGGGACGGCCGCTGAAGATCGTTACCGTGTCGGGAAAGACGAGCTGTTTCGATATCCGCGACAGGGCGTCGTGATTTCCGCGGATCTTGAAAACCCTGACGCCGGCCTGGTGGAGGCGTGTCATCTGCGATGCCAGGAACCGTGCTGTTTTCATCGAAGTCTGATCGCCATCATAAAGATCGCCGGCAATGACGAGCGCATCGACGCGCTCCGCAAGGCACAGATCCACAATGGAGACAAACGCCTGGCGACTGGCGTCTCCGACGAGTTCGGCAAGATCGGGGCTTCGCATCGCGAGCGAACGCAGCGGCGAGTCGAGATGAATATCGGCCGTATGTATAAATCGAAATGCCATTCGGCGGTCTCCGGCCACTGAACATAGGGTGTTCGACTGCGGCTCGACAAAAAATTATACGACACGCGGTGTTGGCTGTCCTGAGCTCAGGCTGCCATTCATCTAGCACTCATGCCGGCGTAGTTTCGCTAGGCTCCTATCACGTCGCAGGATGCAGTTGTCAAAGCTCTGGCGGGACTTGCTATGTGCCTTTGCACCATCGATCTAGTTCCGCTTCGCCGGCAGTTCTCACAGGGCTAAACCCTGACGCAGGCCTGACGATGCACGGCTAGAAATTATACTTTAGGCGCCTCTTAACGAACGCCGGCTGAGACCCTTTCAATACATCGACAATACGCCGGTTAATATTAGGATTTTCAATTGCGCCACTCTCGTAGGAAAACTTGTAATTCTTGGTCTTGTCGAGTTTCACATAGACGATTTGCTCGGCATCCGCACCAACAGCTAGGTTCGGGTTGTGCGTCACGAGAACGACCTGACGACGTTTCTTGGCCGTTCGAATGCAATTGGAAAGCACCGAGAAGATGCTTTGATTGTCGAGATTGTCCTCGGGCTGATCGATGATAAGCGGGATGTCGTTCTTGTCGAGCTGCAAATAGAAGACAAGCAGAAGGAGTCCTTTCTCACCCGGCGACAGCTCCTCAAGATCCTTGCCGCTAAGACGCAACTTGTACGATGGTTCAATGTATTCGAGACTGAATAGGAAGTCGTAAAACTCCTTCTGGTCGCGCACCTGGTCGGTGAACTTCAAGTCCTCCGTCTGCATCGCGTCGAGAATTCGGTCGAGGCCCGCTGAAATCGCGGCGAAATCATTCCAGCTGACATCGCGGAGGAAGTCGGACAAGGTTTGGCCCGGCTCCTTGATTTGGCCATTGAACGGGCCTCGTTTGTTTTTGCTGACCTTGGACAGAAAGCTATCCTGAAAGTCCTTACTGAGAACGAACGACGCGTCGATCTCGACGCTGAAGCCCTCGATCGCAACCTCGGATAGCTTGGTGTCGACACTCTTCTTAAGGTCGGCATAGAATTTCAGGATCTTGTTCTTGCTCGCATAGATCGCTTCGACAAGCTTACGCCTCGCCTCCCGAGCCGCGACGATTTTCGCCGGCAAATCATTGTCCAGAGCGGTGATCTGGCTCTCGATATATCGAATGGTGTTCGGTTGCGGGTCGGTTTCATTGCCCGTGATCAGGATATTTCGGCTCTTCCAGGCGTCGAGGCGCTCCAGATACTGCTGATATGCGCGCCGCGGCGCGCTAAGCTTGTCCCGCGCGAGATTGACGGCATCGACCAAATGGTCGATGGCCTTCCGGATGTCCGGCAGGCTCTCAAGGGTCGAGAAGTCAAACCCGTGCTCAAACGTTAATTCATTGTTAGCTTCGAGCTTGCCGATCTGGTTGGTCAGGTCGGCAGCAAGGCTAAGCAAGGCCGCATTCTGGATGCGCAGCGAAACGATTTGATCGGCATCAAGCCCGAATTTACCAAGATCCGATCGGATCTGCTCGACCGCATCTGCGACCCGCTTGGTAAGACTTTCAAGTGACTCATTAACACCTTCGAGAACTTGCTTTTTTCTCTTTAGCTCAGCCAGATACTCGATGGCGGGTTGCTCCCGAGAGCGCAGAGCTGTAAGCTGGGCGCTGTATTGTTCGACGGTCGCTGAAAGGACTTTCTGTTCTGGGGTTTCAATATCATCCGGTGCGTCCATCACCTCCGGCTTGGCTAAAGCGTTCAATTCATTATACTTAGCATCAAGCTGCGCTTTCAGAGTCCGGCGAAACTGCGGATCAGCTTGTTCCTCCAAGGCGACCAGATTCACGTTCTGGGCACGAAGGCGCGTCTTTAGCGCACTGGTCTCGTCCTTGCTGCGCAAAGTTTTCAGATCCTGCAACTCCTTGAAGGAGGCTTGACCCATCTGTTCGGTCTCGTCCACGTGGGAGAAAACAACGTCTTCGATCTGCCGCCGGAATTTCTCGATCTGGATTTCGTTGGTGAGTTTTTCAAAATAGTTCTGCGGCAGGTAGCGGACCAACTCCGGCTTTGTACTTTCGACATGGTCACTCAGCCGCTTCGCGGTGAGGCTTCCACTCTGCCATTCAAGCTCGGCCTCGAAGTTCTCTGCGTAGCGTCTCTGCCGAAATTTCTTGTTTTCGGGGGAGTCTGACAGGAATGCGAAGTATTCCTCAAGGCGGCTTTCGCCGAGCAGACCGATGATGTCGACCAATGCGCTCTTGCCACTTCCCTTGTTTCCGATGATTGCCGTCAGTTCGGGATTGAGTGGAAGGTCTACGTTTTTAAACCACTGCCCCTGGGCGCCATCATAGCCTCTCACCTGCCCTATCTTGAGTCCTCTGAGAATCTTCGTCGGATGTTGGATCTTTCGCGTCTCGACGGGAGGTTCTTCTCCGATGAACACCCGAGCTTCGGGCTCGTAACAGATCTGTTGCAGGCCGCGAAACGTCGTGTCGGCTTTGATCCACGTGTATGGGTAGGAGGGGATGTTTCCCTGCAGCCGCTCTAAATCTTCAAATGAATGCGCGTCGCTGCCCCAGATCACGGGCTTGGGCTCCGACTGGCCGTCGTCATAGCGATCTTTTCGCAAGAAATGGTCGCGGCTCGCGCCATAACCTAGAAAGGCGTGGCATATCCGGTCAATGTTGTCCGCTACCCTCACTTTCCGAGGTGAAGACATGTCGGTGGACTTCATGCCATCGTTCTTAGCGGGAAACGCGAGGAGATAGGGCTGGCTATCACCGAATGCTTCGTTGAGCTTCTTGTTAAGATCCTCGAACGCCACCGAGGCGGACTCATAGTCCGCAGGCTTTGAAAGTTCAGCGCAGGATATGGAGGCGCCGGAACGATCCACACCTTTCGTTGTCAGCAGCTGCAGAAATTTCTCGATCTTTCTGCGGGGACAGAACTGCTCGTCGCTGTCGAAAATCACGTGAAGATGCGGGCTGTCACTCGCTGCGTTAATTGCGTCGGAGAGGCGAAATTCGATGTTAATGAAAAATGCCTTAGGGGAATCAGGATGCCTCTTGTGGAAAGCGTCAATTATCTCGAACGACCTGTCACAGCTGAAATAGTCAGTAATTCCGAAAACTTCGATGGGAGACGCTTCGAGTGCATCAATGTACTTTTCATCGATCTCTGGAGACGAATTCCCATATCCATTGGACATCTTGGTCCCCGGTGGGTGGAGATGTAAATCCCAACGGCGCCACACTGCCCCATTCTTGGAACCTGGTTTCATTCGTCCCCCGATCTCGCCCATTTGTTAGTGCCGTCTGCAACGATTATCAACTTGTCAATTGTTGTTGCCATTGAATGTATATCGCGCTCGGCCTCTGCTGGAGGCGAGAAGGTGGATCATTTGCTCGTCCGGTTTCCCCACAATGCTTCCAAGCCCTCGCGCACTTGGTTGCCGACCCTCTCGATAACGGCGCATTCGTAAAAGTCCACGTCGATATGAATCATGTGGTCGCCCACGAGCCGCGAGGTGATCGTGACTTTGGTTTTCCCTTTGAGCGGAAAGAATTTGTCAGGTTTCACTCGGAATCTCTTGCACTGGTATTCGACCAGTGACTTCACCTTCTCGTAGTCGATCTCGTAGTCGATCTCGGGGCGAGCTGACGCCCTGGCGTGTTCCAGCTTTTCGAGCACTGCGGGAGCCGATCCGAAGCGTTCCGTGAATTTTCGTTCCAAAAGAATTGGATTGAGTCCGTGTTCCGCCGCGATTTGGTAGCAGCCGCCAGCTCGCCACCACCTTCGACTTCGCCCCGCAAATCAGCGAGAGCATCTTCCACTGCATTGGTCATGCGGATTACCCTTGATTACGACAGCAGCTCGAACACGATCTCGTTGATCTCGCGGCCTTCGTCTGTGGAATCCAGGAGTTCCCGGATATGTCGTCGCGTGGCCGCGAAATGGAGATCACGGTCGATTGCAAAGCCTGCCACAATGCTTTCGGCCGCACTGCCCAACCTCGATAGCGTCCGATGAATTTCATTATTGGCATCGTATAGCGGGATAGGCACTTCCCAGACGTGCTTGTGGATATCGCGCTCGTCCTTGCCATACGACATGAACGGCCTGGCAAGCTCCGTGGTTACAGGCGCGTTCAACACCGCGCAAAGGTAATCTGCTTCCTGGACGGAATGAACCGCAGCCCAATAGAGCCCGTTGGCGACAATGGCTCTGCGGTTATCGATTTTAGCTGCGGCGACATGCATACCAGCACGGTTGTAGACCACCCGAAGCGGGGGGATCGGAAGCTGCTTGGAAAGGGTCGTTTGATAGTCGAGCCGATCGGCAAGTGTCATCCGATCGCTTGAGCGATTGCTGTCCCACAACTCGACGGCTCGAGACCACCATTGATGCAGGCCGGGGTGCATTTCGATCTGGCTTTGGTCGAGAAGTTCTCGCGCACTGCATGGGATCACCGAAAGAAGCGGATTGCCAACCCGGTAAGGAAACACGTTGTCGCCCGTAAAATACGGCCGCACGAATTCCGACTCAATCACGCCCTCTATCGCGGGCGAGTCCTTCCACGGCTTCTTTTCTTGAACGCTTCGCGACGATTTCACCGCAACGGTGCCCTGAACCCGTCCAAGTGGTGACACCTCTTGTTTCTCGACAACAAAAGCAACTCGCGGCGTGAAGGTCGCCCCTTGCGTAAACGCCGGAGCATATGGCGATTTCGTAATCTGCCCGACCCGGCGGACTTTGCCGTCAGCCCGCACGAGAGAAAGGCGGGCTTCTTCCCAGTGGCTGTTGGGTGTCCGCAAGCGGCCAGACCAGATTTCCGCTTCTTCAGGCATCGGTCGGCTGACTTCCGACCTCGTTCCGAATACCACACTCGCCGCCCTCGGGAAAAAGTGGGGTCGTATGCGCCGGAGATCCCATGAAGGGCCGAATGAAAGCGCAAGTCCTCCAGCTCCGTCGCCATAATGCCCGCGCCGGAAACCATCATAATGATCCCGGTCGATTGCCGCATTTGGCAGCACGAGACCGAATTTGCCGTCTTTGCGAAGATAGAGTTCGCTAGCCCTTACGACAAAGAGACCCGCCAAATCCTGATGGGTCGCGATTTCTGCGCCAGCCCAAAGACCACGGGCCTCGCTCATCTTACGAAAAGTCGCCTGCATGTTTGCTGGCATATGTCGGTAAGCAAGCCATGGCGGATTCCCGATCAGCACGTCCACGCGGTTGCCTGGACGCGACATCCAGAGCGGCCTCGCCAGGTTCCGCACATAGTAGCCCCAGATATGGTCTCGTCCTTCGTCGTGAAGGCGGCACATCGTTTTGAAGGTACCATTGATAACCGCGCGGTGCTGCTCCGGAATAGCCAACCGGTTGAACACAGGGTTCAGCGAAGGGATGGGATCACCCGCTTTCCTGCCTGCCGCCTTGTTGGCCATTTCGTTCACAAGAAGGTCAAACCTGGCCGCGTCTTCGAGCAGAGCATCGGGAAAGCGGAGTTCGGAATCGAACAACTCGCGCTCGTCGTCTGCACGGATGACAAGATTTCCTGCCGACCAAAGATCGACACCCTGTTCCTGAAACTGCAGGGAGTCACCAAGGTAGACAGGAATCTGGATTACGCCGCGATCCTCGTCGGTGAGCCTTTCGCGCCCGATCGCCAGAAGATAGGTGACGCGGGCAAGCGTGACGGCGACAGGATGCAAATCCATGCCAACCACGTGCTTGGTAATCCCATCGATCATTTCCCGAATGCCGATGCCAGCGGATTCCGCGGCCGCGACATATTTTCGGATCGCGTGAAACAGGAATGTTCCCGATCCGCAGGCGGCATCTAGCACTCGTGATTCCAATGGATCAGTGACCGTCTCGGCAACGATCACATGAGCCAGCCAGTCGGGGGTGTAGTATTCCCCCAGCCGCTTTCGGGTTTCAGCGCCAATGACGCTTTCGTAGAGCACCTTGAGAACGTCCTGCTCAACAGCGCTCCAGTCGAACCGCGCCAGTCTCTTGGCAAGCGTCCTGACGAATGTGTCGCCTTCCTCAACCTCTACAACCCAATCGAATTAAATCTGGTTCGACAACGCCGTAGATGCCGCTCTCATCGAATTTATCGCCAGCAAGGAGGGCAGCAGGCGAAATGGATTCGAGATGAAGCCCGAGAACGGCGTGCGCGATGATCTCCGCCGAATTTACCAGCAGCGTGTGCTCAATAAAGAGGTCATCGGTATCTTCGAACTGGGTCCCGAGTGCCGATGTCAAAAGGCGGGCCCAAAGCGTCCGCTTCATGATTACGCTCGGGTTTGTCTTGTTCCGTTCGTAGAGTGAGGACAGCGTTGCCCGATCGAGCGCATAGGAACTGCTGCCGGCACCAAGGCGCATTTCAATGTTCTGTGCGGTCGGCGCGATGCCGTGGGCAGTCGCCAAGACACCCTCAAGCCAGACGACGAGCCTCTCGACCTCGCCAGCGACGAGCGTTATCGCGGATACCAGATGGAGGCGGTCATCAACGAGGTTGTAGCAAATCCACTCGGTGCCGTCGGTCAGCACGCCGACATATCGAAGCCCCGTCTGTGTCATGCGGCGGGCAACATAGTCCGCCAGCTGTTCTTCCGCTTCGCGCTTCGCTTTCTCACGACGAAGATCTCGCTTCACCTCGATGACGGTGGAGCCGACCTCGACGTCAATCCGCTTGCCGTCACCCACCTGGGCTTCAAGATTTACGATGCGGACATCGTCATCCTCTAGTTCGAACGGTGCAGACAGAATAAACTGTCGCACGTCCGCCTGGATTTCCGATTCCGTCCGCTTGTCGTTCCGCCGCGCTATCCGCGAAAATAATTCGAGCAATACAGTATCCGCCCCGTCAAACCGATCACACCATTCACCGTTCGCACCTCTTGTGCAACCGGAAGGCTTTTTCGTTCACTGCTGCAGCGAGCTTATGCACTCGCCATAGAACGTCTGGGTGTCCTGACCGGGAGCGCTGACGCTTACGTTCGCAGGGAGCCTTAGGGAAAATGTGAATTCTTGAGCGCCGTAGGCTGCTGTCATCAAATTCGATCCTACACTCATAGGAACGGGCTTAGTCTGGCCAACTTGAAGCGAGTTGTCGTCGGCACCCATGCCACCGCGGAATGTCAGGATCATGGGAGGCATCTTCTCGAACTGGCAACTGACGACGGTGGGTTCGGCGGCTGTCGCCATGGTTGGCAGCAGTAAGAGCCAGGCGGACGCGAGGAAACGACGCGCCATTAGAATTTGAACTCTGGTCTTGATGCCGACGCGTTCGCTTCCATTTCGACGCAGCCCTTCAGGATTGAGTAGGAACTTCCACTGACATTGGCGACTTCGTCACAATAGCTGCGAGTCTGTGATGGAACGCCAGACCACACAGGCCTGAGATCGTCGTAAGCCTCTTGTTCCATTTTCATGCATCCGTTGTAGATCATCGCTGATCCGCCGCTCACATCGGAAACGTCCTTGCCGTACCCCGCCGGGTCATACCTTGGGATCTCCTGCGCGTGCGCGTACAACGTCGACACGATGAGAAACGACGCTATTAACACTGTTCTGATTGTCATCATGCCCCTCCACGACCGCGGCGACACTCGGACAAAGAGGAAGGGAATTCAAGCACCATTCATGGCGCTCAGCGGGTACATGCCTGATCTTCCAGGCCGACAATCGGCCCTTCTACCTCTAGAATGCCTTGGTTTTGCAGAAATTGGCGTTGAAGTAGCTTACAGCAGCAATAATCCGGGACGGTTCCCGCAGGATCGAACCGTGCATACTGTCGCTGTTGCACTTGATGTATCCACCCTCCCGAGCACCGCATCCGAAGCCGGGATCCTGCCGATACTCGTAAGGTACGCCGTCCTTCTGTGGCCAATAGACCGTGCTCGAGCTGAGAGGCGGATAGACAGTCTCTTGGGTTTGCCGATTGATCATGTCGATCTGCGTCTGGAGGGTTGGTGGTTCTTCCGACAATCGCTCGAGGTTGCGTGCCCTAAACATTTCAGTGACGGGTTCACTCCCGGTGTCGGAGATCCCGCTAAAGAGAAAGGCGGCAGTCTCTGCGGATTGTGCGAAAGCGGAACCGGCATCAAAACCAGATACATCGCTACTGTCCGAAGCATTCGCCATCCCCAAGCCCGACCCTTCGTCGACACAATCACATCTATCTGAGCCCCGGCAACAGAATTATGAAGCCGTACAGCTTTCCCGTTGCTTCACTCGAGAAGCCCCTTTTTCACCACGATTTGGTACGTGTCGGCCGTCAGCTTGCCAATCGGACAGCCGCTTTCCCGGTCATCCAAGGCGGCATGTCATCGTTTGCCATGCGGCTGACGGGCGATCCGTTCAGGTGAAGGCAACCGGTACGGACGCGGACCGGTCTTTCGGCATATGGACACGAGTACTGATCACCTGCTGCTTTTCGACATCGATTTCGACAGCCTCAAGGGTGAGGTCATCTTCAAGGGCCCCGAGAAGGTGGCCTTGGCAAAGATACCCGTGAGCTGGATCGGGCAGCGTCCGGTTGCCAAAGGCATCATCCGGGCGGCTGACAAATCTGTAGACGATCGAGATCGGCTAGGGCGCATAGATCGCTAGCTGAGAACCCCGGCAACGTATCCGCTCATGCCACGCCTCTTGATTTCGGCCCGGTCGCAATGATCACAGCAAGCTCGAAATCCCATTGTGGGCGAGCGGCTCCCGAATACCCAGTCGAGAATTCTGACTGACAGACTCGGACGTTCCCTGGATTTCGGGCCTTGGAAGTAGGTCGAGATCGCCTCTCTCATACAGCTCTGCGACCTCATCATCTCGTTCACCTGGTCGATCTGGCGGAAGCGTTGTTCAAGCCTGTGTTCGCGATCGACAATCAAGACATCAGTCGATGCGACTGTTTTCTCGGCCATGAATCGAAGACGCGAGACGTCGCGGTTTACACTTGAGCCATTGTGGAACATGACAGCCACAGAGGGCCTTCCGTCCCGGCCCGCGCGGCCGAATTCTTGCAGTTGATCCTCGACAGAGGCCGACTGCTGCCAGTGGATCACCAGGCGGACGTTCGGGACATCGAGACCCATCCCAAACGCGTTCGTGCAAATGATCTGGTCGACTGACGGTCTGCTCTGCCCGAGGAATCTTTTCACGAGTTCCTGACGATCCCAAGAGGTTCCCAGCTTCGAATGGTACAACGGGACATCAAGCCCGCCATCGCATAGTGCCTGCTGCAAGTGCTCGCCGACTGCTACCGACGGCACGAAGATCATCGCCTTCTGGCCGCGGAGCTGAGGCAATCTGAGCAGAGTAGCGATTTCCGTTGCCCTGTGTTCGGTCGCACACCTCCAACGGGCGAGCGCGATGTTGGGGCGGTCTACGTCCCGGACGAAAACTACGGCATCGTCAACACCAAGCGAAGCCAGGATGCGTTCCTGCATCTCCCTCCCTGCCGTCGCAGTAAATGCGAGCACGGGTGGCGATCCCAATTTCTCCCTGACCTCACGTAGGCGGCCGTATTCAGTTCGGAAATCGCGACCCCATTGGTCGACGCAATGGGCTTCGTCGACGACCAGGAATGTTGGCTTCGTTTGCTTGAGGCGCTGTCGCTCTTCCTCGCTGCGGACGAAAAACCGCTCGGGTGCGAGATACAGCAATTTGATCGCGGATTGGCCGAGCAACGAAAACCGCGTTTGCTTCTCTTCTGCATTCAGATCGCTATTGATGAAGGTGGCCGGAATCTTTTTGGCGAGTAGGTCCGATACCTGCTCCGCCATCAGGGTCTTCAGCGGACTGACAACCATGGTGAGACCGCAACGGAGAACCGCAGGAAGTTGGAAGCACAGCGTCTTGCCGGATCCGGTTGGGCTGACGACGAGAACGGATTTGCCTGACAGGGCAGCCAGAACGATCGGCAGTTGCCCTTGGCGGAACCGATCCAACCCGAAGAGACGGAGAGCCGGGCCGAAATTCGCGACCGCTTCCGAATACTGACCGTCAGTATCCAGCCATCTGGCCAGCCTGACCGCCCATCTTTCGATAACCCTGCGTGCTAGTCCGCCTGCAAGATTTGGATGATGAGATGCGTGGCACCCATCGCAGAGGGTGATGAGGTTCGAGAGTTCGTCACTTCCGCCCATTGACCGCGGCAGGAGATGGTGAACATCAGCCTCGGCGGATTTCACGGGTGTCGAGCAGGCCACGCAGCGGTAGTTGTCGCGTTTGAGAACCAGGAGGCGAGTGACCTGCCATGTGCCTGCGTTAGACGATTGGTCCATCATCCGGTCATGCCCATCCCCCGTGAAGGTACAGACCTGTAGCAGACGTGGGTTTACCAAAGACTGACCATTGATCAGCGCCACCGCTTTGGTAGAGAATAGGCTGGGCAACGGGGGTTCTTGAATTTTATGATGCGTTGGGCAGCCGTCTGCGCGATGATGGGGCTGGCAATCTTTTCAAGTTCAGCGATAGCCGCCGAAGTCGAACTTCTCGATCTCCCGGGCGACCTCGAAATTATCAGCATCAAGGGCGAGATCACCGATGGCGCCACCGATCGGTTCCACGAGCTGGTAGAGAAAAAGGAGCGGATATCCGTCGTTCTTCAAAGTCCGGGTGGCCTGATCAAGGAAGCCCTGCAGATCGGCGCAGAAATCCCGCTCCGAAATTCTCGACAACGGTTTTCGCCGACGGCGAATGCTACTCCGCCTGCGGCCTGATCTGAGTATCCGGTGCCAGGCGTTACATGTCGCCAGATTCAAAGATTGGCTTCCAGGCAGCTTTCCGCAGCCGTCGCCGCCCGCACGATGGCAGCGAACCATTCTTTCTCGTGTGTGAACGCCTGTAAGCGCTCATCCGACCCCCTCGATTCCGGCCCTGCTCAGCCTGGCCTGACCATGCGAAGAATCCTCTGATTTGGACGGAGGTGACTGCATGGATAGAGACGGCAAAATGGGCGTCCAATTGGACGCCTCAAGCGACGGCTATGCCGGTCGGCTGGAGGTGATCGAGGGCCCGACGGGCCGGCGGCGACGCACGGACGCCGAGAACGCGCTGCATTCCCGGTCATCAGACAACGGCCCAGGCCTGGAACCGCTTTCGGCCGGTGATTTCGCGCAGATTGAGCGCACCTACAAGATCCTGCGCACCCTGCCGGCTGACCTCCAGTTCCTTCTGGACCATGGCCGTCGACACCAGCGGCCGCGCCAGGACCAAGTCTATCAGCCGCGGCAGTTGCGAGTTCGTCCGCCGCGACCGCAAGCGCCGCTCCAGCTGGCACCGCGCCAGCACCAGCCGGTCATGTTCTTTCAGCCCGGCCGATGCCGCCGCGTGGATGGTCTCGAGGACAGCGAGCAGCCGCACACTTTTCTCACGGGCGCGCCGCCGGTCCCTTTGGATAGCGCGCAAGCCGACAGAGAGACTGGCGAGATGGTTGGCGGTCGTGCCGGTCTGACGCAGCAGGGCCGCGGCCAAAAGCGGCCCGAGCCATGGCGCGTGCTGCAAGACCTCGATCTCGGTCCAGGCGTCGATAAGCAACGCGACGCGCAGCACGGCGGGCAGGTCGATTGTTGCCTGCAGCACTGCCTGCCATTCAACCAGCCGTGCATCCTCATCCCAGTCGAGGTCGTAGACCAGCGCCGGCCGGTCGTTCGCGATCGGCCTTTTTGGACCGGCCTCGATGCCGGCGAGCACCTTTGTCGATCGGGCGAGCAAGGCGTCGATTTCGGCGAACTCGTGCGCCAACGCGTCCTGCTCGGCCGACGACCCCCCCTCATCGACGCCCTCTTCAGAAGGCCAGGCACCCTCGCCGTCGCGGCCTTTTTGCGCCGGCTCCGCAGCTGCGCCGCCGCGGCCAGTCAGCGCCAAAAGCCCGTCGCGGCCGAGCGCCCAGTTCGGCTTGTTCGCAAAAATGTGGCGGCGGGCGCGCAGCACCGCATGTGCCCGGGTGAGCTCATGGGTCGGGGTGCGGATGTCCATATGGGCGTCGTGCAGGACGAGATCCTCAAGGTGCACGAGCTCGCCCTCGATCCACAGCGCGGCGGCGGCATCTGCAAAGTTCTGGCGTTCGACAAAGCCGTCGCGGACGGGCGAGCGGGCCAGCCGCTCGTCGAGGCGGGTCAGTGCCGCGGTTGTGGCTTTTACTTGCGGATTTCAATCCTGCGAATGTCATATCCGCGTTGGCTTTGGGTGGTATTGCGCGACTGATTTCTCGCTAAGAATTTCAATCATGGGGTGCCGCCTTGCAGAAGCTGGTGCAAAAGGGGCCTTCGGCCGCGTCCCGAACTGCGACCGACGACCACTGGTCGCAGGCGCGGCGGATAGCGAGCGAACTCGACAAGGTCCTCGATGGTTCCGCGCCGCGCCGATCGGCGATTGCTCGCGTAGCGGCTGAGCTGCAGTTGTCGACCCGTCAGATCTACAATCTCCTGGCGCGCTATCGTGACGACCGAACAGTAACGGTGCTCTTGCCGAAAACGGGCAACACACGCCGGAAGCGGTTGCCGTCGAAGATCGAGGAAATCATTGCTGCGACATTGCGCGAGCAGTGGCTTGTTCTGGAAGCGCCGCCGCTTGCCCCTGTCGTCGCCGAAATCCGCGCGCGTTGCGAGGAGGCCGGCCTTCGACCGC
Organism: Mesorhizobium sp. M1169; assembly: GCF_040318345.1. Lineage (NCBI taxonomy): Bacteria > Pseudomonadati > Pseudomonadota > Alphaproteobacteria > Hyphomicrobiales > Phyllobacteriaceae > Mesorhizobium > Mesorhizobium sp. M1169. The sequence goes on from NZ_JAMYME010000037.1 coordinate 32,187, forward strand.
CGTCCTACATTGCCGCCGCGCGCCGCATCCCGGCTTTGTTCACGCCGGAAGAGATTGCCAAGGGGCGGTCAGCCAACCCGAAGCACCTTCGTCGCCTCAAGCCGCGGCCGGGCTATATCCATGCCCCGCGCCCGCTCGACGTCTGTCAGATCGATCACACGCCGACCGACATCAACTTCGTCGAGGTGGTCGACGGTGCCGGCATTTTCGTCGGCCGCGCCTACCTGACCATCCTCACCGACGTGTTCTCGCGCTGCATTCTGGGTTTCTGCCTGTCCCTGGAAAAGCCGTCTTCCCTCTCCGTCGCACTCTGTCTTGCGCACGCAATGTGCCCGAAGGAGCAGTGGATGGCCGCACGCGGCCTTGACCATGACTGGCCAATGCTCGGCCGACCACGCCGACTCGTCACGGACTCGGCCAAGGAGTTCAAGGGGCGGGCGTTTCAGCGCGGCTGCGAGGAATACGGCATCGGCATCCGATATCGTGACCGCGGCCGCGTCCATCAGGGTGGTGTGGTCGAGCGTCTGCTGGGCAAGCTCAATGCCGTGCTTGCTACGCACCCGGGATCGACCGGACGATCGGTGGCCGACCGTGACGAATATCCGTCCGAGAAACGTGCTTGCCTGAGCTTTGCCGATCTCGAGCGTTGCGTCGCGCTTGCTGTCGTCGATCACAATCTCCAGGAGAACGCCAAGACGCTAAAAGTGCCGCTTACCGAGTGGCAGGCACACGCGGTGGATAATCCGCGCTTCAATTACGACGCGCATGACGTCCTGCTGACGTTTCTGCCGGGTGCCGAACGGCGCCTGACGCCGCAAGGCATCAGCATGTTTGCCCTGTTCTATTACGCGCCATGGCTCGGTTCGTTCGTTCCCGAACGCGACCGGTTGGGCAAGCTGGAGATTCGTTACGATCCGCGCGACATCAGTCATGTCTATGTCCGCGACCCCGCAGGTGTCGCCTTTCGCTCGGTCCGGCGCCGTGACGGGATTTTGACGCCGGTCACCCTGTGGGAGCACGAAAGCGACCGCGCCAACCGCCGGATGGCGAATGCCCGGTCGAATGTCGAGAAGGTCCAGCTCCGCCGTGAGATTGCGTCCGTTGCCGGAACCGCCAAGCACAAGAAGACGGAATTGCGCAACGCCGTTCGCGCTGGCCATGCGGCGGGAGCTTCCAAGCCTTATGAGGCAATGGCGCCGGTGCCGCCGGCCCCGGTGGAGCACCCGGTGCGTCAAAAGCGGCGGCTGCCGATCGAAGAATGGTAGCGCGTGAATGGCCGATCATCTTCTCGACCATGTACGGCCCTATCTCGATGGAAACATCGAGGAGCGGATCGCCTTCATCCGCTCGCCGCGCTGGATCGGCCATCACGCGGCGCTGGACGCTCATGAGCGGTTGGCCGACTTGCTTTCCCGTCCGGCTGCACTGCGCACCGGCGGCCTGATGCTGATTGGTCCTTACGCCAACGGCAAGACGATGGTCGCCGAGCGATTCGCAATCGAGCATTTGAGGATGTCTCCGACGCAACGGGTCTGGATCGTGCAAACCCACGAGGGCGCGGGGCTTGCCCATTTCTATGCCAGCGTCCTTCAGGCGCTGAAAGCGCCGATCGGCAACGTCCGCAATGTGGTCGGAAGGCTGCGCAACTCGATCACTTGCTCGCCAGCCTCGCGCCCCGAATCCTGATCTTCGACGAATTCCACAACGCGTTACGCGGCCGCACCCGCGACGTCGAGGCGATCTTCGCCTTCCTGCGTCGGCTTGGCCGGATTCACGACATCTCGCCGGTGCTGATCGGTGAGGTCGCCGTCTATGACTTTATCAATGCGACCGATGAAATGGCGAGCCGGTTCGAGCTGTGCGCGGTCCCGCGGTGGCGCTATGGCGAAGAATATCTGGCGCTCCTCGACAGTCTCGAGGCGGCCCTGCCGCTCGCCAAAAGCTCCGACCTGTCGGAGGAAGAGATGGCGCGCAAGATCTTTTCGCTCTCGGAGGGCCTGATCGGCGAGGTCGTCGCCATCCTCACCAAGGCGGCGGCGGTCGCCGTCCGATCCGGCGCCGAGTGCATCTCGATGGCGATGATCGATCGGTTAGGCCACATTCCACTCTCGGCCCGTCGTCAGGCGCCGGTGCGCGAAGCCCTGCTATAGCGGCTATGACCGGCACGGCCGAGTTCGCGATCGAAGTGCAGTCGCACTACCGGGAGATTCATTCCGACCGCTGGCCAGTCGTGGTCGTGCCGCAAGCGGATGAGCTGCTATCGAGCTGGCTCAATCGCCTGGCGTTCGCCAATGGCATCGCACCGCGCCATTTTGCCGACGTTTTCGGGATAGACGGCGGCATGTGGTCGGCGCGGCTCGATCTTGCGCTGCCGGATGGCGCGGCGCGCCTGCTTCATCACTATTCCGGAGTTGCGCGAGACACTTTGGCTGCAATGACCCTTGCGCAGGATGAGCGCACGCGCCTCCTGCTACCACTGCGCCAGACCGGCCACCGAGGGCGCTCGACCTGGCTGCAATTCTGCCCTCAGTGCCTCACCTCCGATTTGGCGCCTTACTTCCGCCGGCGGTGGCGGATGGCGAGCAGTATCTCCTGCCCGATGCACGGCTGCGGGCTGCGTGACCGGTGTCCGTCTTGCGGCAGCGGCACTGCAGCATTTAATCAATCGGGCCTTATTCCGCAGCATCATTGCGCCACTTGCCATTTCGACCTGAGAACAGCCGCGAAAGTCAGCGTGAAAGCGGCAACGCGGCGTTTCGAGCGCTGCCTTCATGACATGCTCCGCATGGAGGCCGCCAAGGGCTTTCTCGCAAAGAGTTCGCTGATCGCGCGACTCCTCAGCCTTCCGACGGCCGTTGATCCCGGCTCGGCCAGGACGCTGATCAACCTATCTTCAGCCGCGCGCATCCGCTGTTTCGACCAAATAGCAGAAGAATGTCACGATCATCTGACGGCCGGGACGGAGGCTTTCGAAATCATCTTCTGGCGTCAGCGCATTCTCGCCGCCGGTAGCCTTGCTGCAGCCTTGCAACCGCTCTGCCAGTGGATGCGCAAGCGTGTCATGATCGAGGACGAAGCTCCCCAAAGGACGATTGATATCCAGGGCGTCGATCTTTCTGCCCTGATTGGCGCTTATCGACGTGTTAGAGAACGGCAGTTAGGTGGTCATGGTACCAGAGCATATCGGCCTGTTGGAGGCCGAGCTGACATATCTGGCGTTTGATTGACAGACAGTGGTTCAGGCTGTGTCGAAATGCGATTTTGAAAGAGACGATGAGATTGACCGTATCCGTGCCCGCCTGGAATCGCTGGCTGCGGAGCGACGAGCCCTTGAAGCAAGACTTGTCGAGCTTGATCAGCCACAGGCACTGCTCCCCTTGGCGGACCTGTCCGCGCCTTTCGCCGAAGCCGCGCCGGTCACCAATGCGTCAACGGCGGTAGACAAAATTGCTCTGTTCCGCCGCCTATTTGCTGGCCGATCGGACGTGCATCCGGTCCGCTGGGAAAACAGGAAGGCGGGGCGGTCGGGCTATGCGCCGGCCTGCGCCAATGAGTGGGTGAAGGGAATCTGCGGCAAGCCGCGGGTAAAATGTGGCGAATGTCCACGTCAGGCCTTCATTCCGGTCTCCGACGACGTAATTGAAAACCATCTGCGTGGCGCGACCGGGTCGCGACGCGGCTCCGAGAACTTCGTTGCCGGGGTCTACCCGCTGCTGCTCGACGAAACCTGCTGGTTCCTGGCGGCTGATTTCGACGGCGAGAGTTGGTCCGCGGATGCAATCGCCATGATGGAAACTTGCGATGCCAAGGGCATTGATTCCGCGCTCGAGCGGTCGCGGTCCGGCAATGGCGGGCATCTCTGGATTTTCTTCTCCGAACCGATCCCGGCGCGCACCGCGCGACAGCTCGGCTCCCTCCTCGTGACCGAGACCATGGAGCGACGCCCGGAAATCGGCGTTGCTTCTTACGACCGCTTCTTTCCAAGCCAGGACACCATGCCTATTGGCGGATTCGGGAACCTCATCGCCCTTCCGCTGCAGCGGCGCGCGCGGGAACAGGGCAACAGCGTCTTTGTCGATCGAGATCTGCGTCCCTATGCCGACCAGTGGGCGTTCCTGTCGTCATTGCCGCTTCTGCCCGCCGACGCGGTGAGCCGCTTGGTAGACGAGGCGGAGATGCGGGGCCGCGTGCTCGGCGTGCGATTGCCGGTCGAGGACGAAGCAGCGGATGAGCCCTGGCGGATGACGCCTTCCAGGCGTGCTCCGATCGTAGTCACCGAGCCGCTGCCAGACCGAATCAAGATCGTGCTCGCGGATCAGGCCTATGTCGAACGCACCGGCCTGCCCGCCACCATGGTGGCGCGGCTCATTCGGTTGGCTGCTTTCCAGAATCCGGAGTTCTATCGCGCCCAGGCCATGCGCCTGTCGACCTTCGGCAAACCCCGGATCATTTCCTGCGCGGAGGTGCATCCGAGTCATGTCGGCCTGCCGCGCGGCTGTCTGGACGAGGTGATCGGCCTGATCCGGAATCACGGCGGTGACGTCGACCTGGAGGATCGCCGGGAATCGGGAGCTTCGCTTCCCGAAGGCACACGGTTTCTCGGCGCGCTGAGGGGCAGGCAGGTCGAAGCCAATGAAGCGCTGGCGGCGCGCGACTTTGGCGTGCTAGCTGCCGCCACGGCATTCGGCAAGACGGTCGTCACCGCGGCACTGATCGCGCAGCGCGCCCGCAACACGCTGATCCTCGTGCACCGCCGAGAACTGCTCGCCCAGTGGGTCGAACGTCTGAAAGCCTTCCTCGCAATTGACCCGCAGCATATCGGCGTCATTGGCGGCGGGCGCCGCAAACCGACAGGCATTATCGACATCGCGCTTATCCAGAGCCTTGTCCGGCGCGGCGAAGTTTCGGATCTGGTGGCCGACTACGGCCATCTCGTCGTAGACGAGTGCCATCATCTGTCCGCAGCAAGCTTCGAGCTGGTGGCGCGGCGCGCCAAGGCGAAATACGTCCTCGGCCTGTCGGCGACTGTCGCGCGCAAGGACGGGCACCATCCGATCATCTTCATGCAATGCGGACCGGTCCGGTATCGCGCGAGTGCGCGCCACCAGGCAATCGAAAGCACATTGAGCCACCGTGTCCTGGAACGATCGACCACATTCCAGCTTCCGCTTTCCCTTGCGAACATGGAACGCCCCTCGATGCCAGCAATCTATGCCGCGCTTGCTGTGGACGAGCCCCGCAACGATCTGATCTTCGACGACGTGCTGAAGGCGCTGGAAGCGGGGCGGTCGCCGGTCGTGCTGACCGAACGGCGGGATCATCTCGAACGCTTGCAGGCGCGATTTGCCAAGTTTGCTCGCAATCTCGTGGTCCTGCGCGGCGGCATGAAGGCTGCGGACCGCAATGCGGCCGAGGCTGCCCTTCGCGTATCGGACGATCAGGAACGGCTCATTCTGGCGACAGGCCGCTATCTCGGAGAAGGCTTTGACGACCATCGGCTCGACACGCTGTTCCTGACCATGCCGATCTCGTGGAAGGGGACGCTCGCCCAGTATGTCGGGCGCCTGCATCGCGAACATCAGGGCAAGTCCGACGTTCTCGTCTATGATTATGTCGACGGGGCCGTGCAGGTTCTGGCGCGTATGGCCGCGAAGCGGCGGACCGGATATCGGACCCTTGGCTACCGTCTGGAATAGCGTCGGTCAGGGTCTATCGACGATGTTGCCGCGTTCGTGCGACGATATGGCGGTTTGGCTCTCCAAGGCCGTCCGGCCATGCCTATGCGCCCGGGCGCAACGCTTGGAGCAGCGGCTTGAGCTTGTGCTTGCGCCGGTGTTTTTCGATAAGCTTGTCGATTCTTTCGATCCAGTCGTCGAACCGGCCCGCCGCATCATAGGCGAGCACCGCCTTTTCCAGCCACTGCGCCGCCAGTTCGTAGAATCCGGCCTGGCCCGAATCCATGACGTTGACGGCCATGCGCTCGCAGACATCGATGACCCAGTCGGGATGGCTGGCGTGCGCCGCCTCGGCGAGGCGCATAAGAACCGTATTGGACGGATTGCGCAAAACGTTCTCGACGTCGACGGACCGCACCGCCTCGTCGATCCTGCCTTCGTTCAGGAAAATCTCGGTCCGGTCGTGAGCGTGTTTCGCCGCCGCCAGCTTCGCGAGAAGGCGGGCGCGCATCGCCGTCCATTCCGGTCCGGCCAGGGTCTCGGCCGCCCGAAAATCATCGAGCGACAGACTGTGCTCGAAAGCGGCGCCCGCCGCCGTCAATGCGGGTTCTCTCCTGGCCAGCGCGGCGGCGCAATCGCGCAGCCAGCGCGCGAGACCGACAATCCCATAGGAGCGGTCCTCTTCCGCCTTCAGCGTCAGACCCCATTCGGCCAGTTCCAGCGCCTCGTCGATCTGTCCCGCCTCCTTCAAGACCTGTGAGAGCAGCAGAACCTCTTCGGCGGAGCGAAACTGTTTCCGGGCATAAGCGGCAGCTTCCGCGACACGTGCCAGCCGCACGAGCATCGCGGCATGATCGCCATGCCGTCCCGCCGCTCTGGCGAGGTTGAGAAATTCCTCCGCCCGCCCGCCGATATCGAGCACCCGCAGCCGGGCTTCCGTCAGCCGCTCCATGATCCAGTCGCCCAGGCCCGAGAGCGGCCAGGTTCGTCCCCGGCCGGCCATCACGTCCGCAAGACCGATCTCATCCCAGCCCTGTTCGAGCGCATCGATCGCGACCTGCAGATGGTCGTCGAGGCCGTAGCCGTCGAGTTCGCCCTGCCAGACATCGAGCCGCGCCATCAGGTCGTCGCGTTCGCCAGGTGCGAGATCGCTCATCAGGACCGCCTCGGCGATCAGTTGGCCGAGCACGGGAAAAAACTCGTGCAGCGTTTCGTCCCAGTCGGCCTGTTCGAGCCATGCGGGCACCAGGGCCTCGGTGACCGGCTCCAAAATGGCGAGGGCGTTGCGACCGTCACCCGCCTCGAGGAAAGGCCTCGCCTTGTCGATCAGCGCCGCGACGCCGTCCTCGTCGATCGCGGGGACATCGTCGCTCCAGCCGCGTCTTCGGGAATTGCGCCCCGACAGCAGCGCCTCAGCCTGCCGTCTGATCGGTTTCGGATCGACGGCGGTGCGACGCGCACCCGCCAAAAATCCGTCCGGCGCGCCGACGGCCAGTTCCGCCTCGAGCCAGAGCACCAAGCCCGGATCCTCCTCGGCCCGGCTGATCAGCAGCGCCGCCAGCGCCGCCCGATCGAGGTCCCGGAGCATGTCCGCGAGCGGAAGCCTTTCCACGACCTCGCCCGGCTTGGCAACAAACTTCAGGAGCACGGCGACGACATGCTTGCAGGCGCCGCCCCAGTCGTAGGGGCAGGAGCAGCGTGTCTCGATCACGCCGCGCGTGTCGGCGACGCCGCCATCGCGGAGCCTGACCGACACGACGTAAGGCGCGAATTCGCTGCCTTCGACCTGCGCGGTCAGGACATCGCCGCGGCGCACGAGTTCGGAAACAGCCCCGCTGCGAAAGTAGCTTTTGCCGCGCGCGAAGGATTCCTCGGTGGCGAGGGCACGGATCGTGTCTTCCCCGAATGGCGGTGGCGTCATGGCAGCCCCTGCTCCTCCGCCTCTGCGTCTTCGCTGACAATGCCGAGCGCGCCGGACAAGTCGGCGAGCAGTTTTGCCTTGTCGAGCAGGCCGGCGTCCTCGAGCTTCTCCATGTCGGGGAGATCGCGCAGCGTCTCGAAGCTGAAGTGGGACAGGAAGGTCTTCGTCGTCACATAGGTGTAGGGCGCCCCCGGCTGCGGCGCGCGCGGTCCGGAAGCAATGAAGCCGGCGCCGCGCAGATTGCCAATGAGGTCGCGGCTGATCTCGCGGCCGAAAAAACCGGACAGCTCGGCGCGGGTGATCGGCTGGAAATACGCCACCGTCATCAGCACCAGCGCTTCCGATTGCGACAGGTCGACGGTCTGTTCGCTGACGCCCGAAGCGGCGCGGATAGCGTCTGAAAAAGCCGGCCGGGTGCGGTGCTGCCAGCCGTCGGCGACCGCCACTAGATCGTAGGGTCGGCCGCGCAGTTCGGCGCGGATGTCGTCGATCAGAAGATCGAGATTGCAGTCGCGGCCCACCATCCGCGCAAGAACCTCCCGCGACACCGGCTGGTGGGAAGCGAAAATGACGGCCTCGACCCGCCCCATCCATTCACGCCACCGAACCTCCGGCGGCAGGTGGTCGAGATCTCGGTCAAGCAACAGTCGTTGCCCATCCCCATTTCCTCGGCGAGCCTTCGTCGGACGCGCCGCCATCATCACAGCCCGTAGATGCGAAAGGTGGCGCGGCCGGACAGTTCGCGCACCGCGCCGAGACCGGTCAGCCGCTCGAACAGGCGCCGCGCGCCCCATCGCGACAGATGGGGCGTCTGCAGCGAGCCGGGCACGGCGTCCTCGTCGAGAAGCAACCTGATCGCCTCCCCCGCCCCTTTCGCCCTGAGCTTGGGCGCCGCCGCGGCAAGCCGGGCGGCGGTCCGGGCGATGTCGGCGGCCAGCCGGCAGGCCTCCACCGAGGCTTGCGCGACCGCGAGGCAGACCGCCCGCTCGAACTTTTGCTCCCCCGGCCGTATTTTTGCGCCTCGTGCGCCCTCGGTGCGAAAGGCTGACGAATGCACCTGCGCCATCAGGAGCGGCACCGGCCGCGGCCAGCGCAATCTTTGCGCCAGCGACAGGTCGGCGAGCCACCAGCCCAAAAACGCCGCCTCCGGCCGCGCGGCGTGGACGTGCCCGGCGATGGCGGCGGCCATGAACGGCGCCGGCGGCGCGGACCGCAGCAGATCGTCCATGCGTTCGGGGATGGTCGCCAGCGCGCCATCCCAGCGGACCCCGAGCAAGTCGCAGATTCCGCGCAGGCCGTCGGCGTCGACCGCCGGCGAGCGTGAGGCCAGTCGTTTCCATGCCACAAAAATGGCGCCGGAGGGGCCGGGATCGTCGCCTGGGCTGCGCAGATGCCAGGCGTCGCGCAGCGCCGCCTCGTCCTCGGCGCGGCCGGCGAGGCGCACGGCGGCCGCGGCGCATTTCAACGCCTGGCGCTGGCGCCAGGCGCCGGCCCAGGGCGGTGCCGCGCGCACCAGAGTGTCGAGCGCATGCAACGCCGCGCCGGCCATGAACGCCGCCTCCGCATCGCTTGTCACCGACCCGCGCTGGGTCGCCCAGCCGGGCACGGTGGGCGGCTCGCAGGTCGATGCAATCGGCGACATGGCGGGACGAATCATGGCGTGGACGATAACGCCATCGTGCGCTTTTCGCTAGCGATCCGGTGCAAAGCGCACAGCCTGTCGCAACGCTTTTATGTCCGATAAGCTTGCCTTATCGGACGTATTCTGATAGCCTCCCAAATCATGCAAAATCCCCCGGAAAACAGGGCCATAACCGACGAACCGACCCACGACGATTTGCCCGACATCGTCGACCTTGTGCTGGAAATGGGCTCCTCACCCCCCGCCTCGCGGGCGCCGGCGCGTCTGGAAGCCCTCGTCGAGACCGCGACGGCCTACGCCAAGGCGGCCAGCTCCGACAACACGAGAGACGCTTACGCCAAGGATTGGCGGCATTTCACCAGCTGGTGCCGCCGGGAGGGATTCGATCCGATGCCGCCGTCGAGCCAGGTCATCGGCCTCTATATTGGCGCCTGCGCCGCCGGGGATCCGAGACGCGGCCTCCCCCCACTTTCTGTCGCGACGATCGAGCGGCGCCTCTCCGGTCTTGCCTGGAACTTTACCCAGCGCGGCGTGCCAATGGATCGCGCCGATCGGCATATTGCCACCGTGCTCGCCGGCATTCGCCGCAAGCACGCAAAGCCACCGCGGCAAAAAGAGGCCGTGCTCGGCGACGATCTCATCGCCATGATCGCGACGCTCGGCCATGATCTGCGCGGCCTGCGCGACCGCGCTATTTTGCTGCTTGGCTTCGCCGGCGGGCTGCGGCGCTCGGAAATCGTCGGCCTCGACGTCGCGCGCGACGACCATCTCGATGGCAACCACAGCGACGGCGCCGGCTGGATCGAGATTTTTCCTGACCAGGGCGTCCTGGTGACGCTGCGCGGCAAGACCGGCTGGCGCGAGGTCGAGGTCGGCCGCGGCGCCTCCGACCAGACCTGCCCCGTCGCTGCCCTCGAGAGCTGGATCCGCTTCGGCCGCATCGCGAGAGGCCCGCTCTTCCGGCGCATCTTCAAGGACAACAAGACCGTCGACGTCGAGCGGCTCTCCGACAAGCATGTCGCGCGCCTGGTCAAGCAGACCGCACTCGCCGCCGGCGTCCGCTCGGATCTTCCGGAAGGGGAACGGAAACTGCTGTTCTCAGGACATTCGCTGCGCGCCGGCCTTGCCTCCTCGGCCGACATCGAGGAGCGTTACGTCCAGAAGCAGCTTGGCCACGCCTCGGCCGAGATGACGCGCAAATATCAGCGGCGGCGGGATCGGTTCCGCGTCAATCTCACCAAGGCGTCTGGGCTCTGAAAGCCCCTCCCCCGCTTGAAGCCGGCTGCCGGCGTTGGTCAGGATGATGTCGCTGGCGACAGCACCTCTTCGAGCAGGGCTGTTGCAGTGGCAAGGCTATCAGCAGCCATCTCCTCGTAGTCTGGCATGATCATGAGCTGTGCAATCGTCCGTCTGACGAACTCCGGATTCAGCTCTGCAAGCCGCTCCCTTGTTCGAGCGACACGATCCGGAAATGCCCGGAGGGCTCCGACAACGCCGGCTCGATGCGATCGCGCGGCGGCTGCGATATCGAAGATGTCCCGCGGTCTGGGCTCCGCGCCTCGGTAATAAACCTTCTTGGCAATGATCTCGGGAATGGTCTCAAGCCATACCGAACGACCTTCTACCTCTCGCTTTTCGAAAGGTGTCCCGGTCAAGGCCCCGGCCACGATGAAGTCAATCTCGCCCAAGCCCTCGAACGCGAATTTCTGAAACCTCGTCCCGTCGCCGTCATATGCGGCAGGACCCGTGCTGAAGCTCAGTTGGCTCTTGGATGGGTCAATGAAGCCGAGTAGCTGAGGGTCGTCGAGGAAGATATCGACGTCGTGGCTTTCGCGATGGTTGATGTGGATCATCATCGCCGTGCCGCCGCCAAACGACCATTCGAATTCAAAACCTCCGGCCTTCTCCCGGAGCTGGTCGATCAGATCGGCAGCAATGGCGAAAAGCCGCCGCCATTCGGACGGACGACGGCTATGGACCTCGATCATCAGGCAGCGAGTTGATAGCTCTCGCCGGACCAGGCAGAGAAATGGGCCGCGAAAGCCTTCAGATCATCAACCGCTATCTGGTGCGCGGCGGCGAACTCCATCTGCTGCTCGACCGGTACTTCTCCAAGGAAGGCACTGACCTGCCCAGGATACTGCTTCGCCAGATCTAGATCCGAAAGACAATGAGCCAGCGCCACCCCGTCGAGCTGTTCGCTGTAGGGCGCGTTCACTGTCGTCAGAACCAAGGCCAGATGCTCACTCATAGTCATGCAAAATAGTCAATTCGTGGATGGGGCACAAGCTGCGAGACTCGGGCACTGCAAATGGCTCGCGAGACTCACAATCGTCCTTCCGTCGACCACAGTGACGCCTGAGCGGCCATGCGCGCGTAAACGGACGAGCTACAGACGCGCGCGGGATCGAGCGGCATTCGGCCAGCTGCGAACTGATCTTCGGAAGCACGACTCCGGCACGTCTCGCCCTTACGAAGCCGCAGGGCGAGATCGGCGGTGGCGCGATCGGTTCCGCGTCGACCTCACCAAAGGCTCTGAAGGTCCCCTCCCCGCGCTTGAAGCCGTAAGGTGTAAACGGCGGTACTGAACTTCAGCTTACGACTTCAATTGAAATCGGGAAATAAAAGCGACAGTCACAGGCGATATCTTCGGCAAGAAAGCTCACTATCGATAATGACCTCATATCGGGACTGTACAGCACCACGCCCTGGGGCGGTCAGGAGGCTAGAAATGGTTGATTTTCAGCCTCATCGAAGCCGTAGGAGCTACCCAAAGGGCCACTAGAGACGTTTACAAACGATCGTTTGTTGATATCTTCGGTGTTTGTACAAACGCCCTTTCCTAAGCTGAGAGACGCCGCAAATGGCCCGTGAAGCGCAAGATCGACGCTCCGGACGACCACAGGGCCGACAAATCGGGTACGCGCGCGTGTCGACGGACGAACAAGCGACGGAAGCGCAGGAAATTGAGCTGCGGTCGGCTGGCTGCGACGTGGTCGTTCAGGAACATGGATCCGGGGCGTCAAGAGCTCGCCCTGCCCTACTGCGGTTGATGAGCGATATCGGCGCCGGCGATGTCCTGGTCGTGGTGCGCCTCGATCGCCTCGCGCGCTCGGTAAGCCATCTTCTTCAGGTGATCGAGGATCTGACTGAGAAGGGCGCGCATTTCCGATCTCTCGGAGATCCGATCGACACGTCGACGCCACAGGGCATGTTTTCGCTACAGGTACTCGGCGCCGTTGCCCAACTCGAGCGTGCGCTGATTTCAGAGCGGACCAAGGCCGGCATTATCGCTGCACGATCGAAGGGGCGGCTGCCAGGCAATCCTGGTATCCGGGAGCGCAGGCCCGAAGCCCTGGCGAAGATGACAGCGGTACAAAAGGCAGCCTATGGCCGACGGCTACAATCAACGATGAACCAGTGGCTTCCGACGGTCCGCCGGATGCGACCCGACCACAACTGGGACGACATCGTTCGGGTCTTGAAGCAGCGCGGCCTCGACTGGACGCCTGAACGACTGCGGCGGGCAGTGAGGTGGCTCGTCACAGAGCACCTGGCCGACTCCACACTGCTAAAGCGGGCGTCTCCTCTGTCTCCCGAAGATCGCCTGATGACTCTCGTGGCAGGGATTTCGCAGTCTAACCCAAACCTGTCGCTCCGCGACATCGCTGGCCAGCTCGAGCGTCTGCATGAGCGAACCCCACGAGGAAGCGCAAAATGGTCTGCCTCCTCAGTCAAGAACCTGCTCGATCGAGCCCGACGGCTTGGACTCGTCGCCGAACTACCTGCGAACTGACCGCCATCCCGCTGCAGAACAGTCCTCAGTTTACGGTCTGTGGCTGACGCTCAACGTTCCCGAGCCGCTTGTACGCGGCCCAGGCATCAGCTGGAACGGCGCTGCCGGCCCGCGCCAGCCAAGCCGCACGATCGGATTCGGTAAGCGAATTCCACCACACCATCCCGGCGGTTTCATCGGGCGTCGGTTGCGGGTCATGTTCTTTTCTCATACCTTCGATGCTCGCATAAGACGCTCGTCCCGACAAGCGCCGCAGCGACCCGCCCAAGCTCATAAAGCGGATCGAAACCCGCCCACCTCATCATGATCCGCGCCCCGGCTTGTCGAGGCTGCGGCGCAACGCATTGCTGATTTCCAGCCGGGATTCGGTGCGCACGACCTTGCCCGCCATCTCCAAATCGACGGCAGCGGCTTCAGCTCCGGTTCCGGTCATTTTCGACGCGTCAAGCTTGGCCCGCAACAAGGCCATCACCATCGGCCAGACCGAGAACTTTCCGACCTTTGCTCGATCTGTCAGGCTGCGCAAATAGCCGCCGGCGCTGTTGATCTGGTCCTGCCGCTGGTAGATCGCGGCAATGGAAATTGCCGCCTGCTGCTCACCCATTGCCGTTCGCGCTTCCTCCCAGGCGCTCGGGCTGACGCCCATGGACGGTCGGGCAACCTCGGCCGCGGCCAGAAATTCACGCCAGTTGCGGATTCCGCCGCCGCCCTTCACCAGCCAAAGCATGTTCGGGCAGGCATCCAGCACGATCCCTAGCGGCAGTTCGCGTTTCGGTAGGCTCCGTACGTTGTCGGTGTCCGCAACGTTTCCGCCCGCTTCATCTTTATTTCCTGAGCCGCTTTCAGATTCAAATTTAGAGTCTGGTTTTGAATTCTGTATGTGGCGCCCATTTTGGGACTCATTGGCGTCCACTTTCTGTGTTTTTACAAATGATTCCAATGCTTCACGCACTTCAGCCCAAAGGCCTTCAAGTTCTTCGGCAATCACCTCGAGAGTCTGCCTAGGTGCAGTGCGTGGTATCTGACCAACAATCGCCTGGTAGGCCTGCTGGACCCTGCCCCAGTTCGCCGGAACGCCTTCCTCAATCCCCGCGTCGATCATCTTGACGATGTCACGGCGGCATATGGTTAGCCGCTCCTTAACGAGACGAAAGGCCTTCTTCTCAGATCTGACCGCTTCCGCAAGATCCTTGAACTCCTCAGCGCGCGCCACGATCGGCGAGATGTCAAAGCCATAGGCTTGCTCGATCTCGCCCGCCTGCCCTTTCCGGGCGAAGCGCTTGCCGTTTGGGCTGTCCCGACGGATGATCAATCCACACTCGACCAGAACGGCCAGGTGTCGCCGTAAGGTCGTTGGGGGCATGCCATTGGCGCGGCGGATCAGCTGCTCGTTGGATGGCCATACAACCAGTTCACTGTCGCCATAAAGTGCCGTGTCCGGATGGAACGACAACAGCGCGTCGAGAATAGCCAAAGCGCGATCAGTGGCGCCCAGAGCGATCCTGGCATCCTTGATATCTTGGAAGACATGCCATTTGTGGACGATCGCGTCCTTCGGCACGGCCCTTGCGGTGACTTGGCTTGAAATCATGCCAAGCGTCATCGGCCGCCGCCCAAAGGGCGTCGTCGCAATATTCGTCTCCATTTTCTTTCACCCTCGATTAGGCAAAAGAAACCTGCTCGCCAAAACGACGCCAATGACTCTTGACAGTGATTCGTGGAGATGCGATTCTCAGAGTGCTTAGTTCAGAGAGAGGCTTCCACGGCTTGCCGTTCGGGGGCCTTTTTCTTTTGCGGTTTTCAGACTCCTTGTTTCGTGATGGACTTCCGAAAGGCCTCAAACAGGTCGTCCAGTTGTCCGGCGATAAACGCTGCGAAACGCGATCCTTCAGCCTCTCCCACCGCAATCATGGTAGTTTTTCCGTTGTCTTTGAGGCTGACGCTGACTGTTTTGTCTGGAGCAGCCCAGGATTTCATAGCAATCTTGGGCTTTGATGGCTTGGCCGGACCCGCAGGTTCTTTGATCGCATTATGATCCGATGGAAGCGTCTCAAGCAGAATAATGAATCTGTCGTCGGACGTTGCCTCGCGGAATTTGTTTTTGCGAATAAGATCGAAAGCTTTTGCGGGTGAGCCGTCTATGGAATAGCGGTTCGAGAATTCCTGCCATCGTCCTCGACCAATCCCGGGAGCTTTACCAATCGATTGCAGTATCTCCTTGTCGACCGATGAGGCGATTTTGATCATCTCGGAGACATGCGATTTTCCTGTCGACAGCGAAGCGCAGATGGTGTCCCGTTTGTATCCCGCTTCCTGCTGCGCAAGCGCAAAAGCGCACTTCTCAATGTATGAAAGATCCTCTCGAGCGGTGTTTTCTTCGCCTTGGAAAATGACTGCTTGTTCATCAGTTAACTCGCGGACGGCCGCTTTGAATCCGATCCCAAGCTGCTTAGCTGCCGCTAATCTTCTGCGACCATAGACGATTTGAAACTCGCCATCCTTGCCTTGTACTGGCCGAACCAGTCCAGGCACAATCTGACCGCGCTCCCGCATGGATTCAGTGATCTCAGCAATGGCGGAAATCTCGTAGGCGTCATCATATCGATCGGTAATAGACGACGGCCGTATTTTGTCGGGATCGAGTTCAATGATCTGTTCGCCTGACTTCAGTAACTTGTCGGCGATATCGCTACGCTCTTGCATTTGGCGAACACCAGCCGCCACCTTCATCAGGTGCGGCGATGACGTGCGGCGGCTGACGCCCTCCTCCGAATTGTCCTCCCCGAGTTGCCCCAAAACAGCAGCAAACATGCCCTTAGAATCTTTACGGCTCACTGTTCACGCCTCCATGCCATTGTGATGAGGCTTTCTATTTCCGCGTTCGCGGCATTGATCGATTCGATTGCACGATCATAAGTTTTAGGTGCCGAAAACCTCGATCGTTGCACTTCATAGAGGCTCTGCTTCCAAGTGAGAGCGTCCGCAACCGCAGTGGATTTGGAGACTGAATTCAGAAGTAAATCCTCGCCAAACACTTGGCGCATTAGGGCCTGCATGTTGGCTTGCGGGTGGTCGTTGGCCTCAAACTTTGTGATGAGGAATTTGGCGAAATCCCAACGTGCGCCTGCACCAGCCTCATCCAGGATTTGCATATAAGATGCGGCCAGCTCCAAAAACTTCCCTGTGGAGTCGACATCGAGCATGTGCGCTGGAACTGGGATTAGGACTCCGGTAGCGGCAGTGAGCGACGAAAGTGTCAGGAAATTGAGTGACGGCGCACAGTCGAGAAGGACGATGTCGTAGTTATCGACGATCTGTTCGAGCGCCTGTGACACTCGAAGCAGAAAACTGGTTCCACCGCTCTTGCGCATCTCAAGGGTGACGGCCGTCTCGAATTCTGTCAGCTCAAGACCGGCGCAGATGACGTCGAATCCGATGATATGCGTCTGATGAATAATCTTTTCCGTTGGCACCGGATCATCAAACCGAATCGCTGAGTAAAGGGTGTCACCTTCTCGGTAGTCAAATCCGGGTAACGCTCCTTGCAGACTTGTCAACGACGCCTGGGGATCCATGTCGACTGCGAGAACGCGATATCCACGTAGTGCCAACCAATGACCCAAGTGAATAGTGGTCGCTGTCTTGGACGATCCACCTTTGAAGTTCGTGATCGCGATGATCTGGCAATCCTCGCCTTTAACACGACGAGGATTGATCCATTTCTTCCGTGCCTTTTCCGCCAGGTGCATCCGAAGGTCCAGCACCTGCTCCACAGAATATAAGCGCTTTCCGGTGGTCGTTGTCTCTGGCTCAGGCCCCTGCCCTTTTAAGGAGACCTGCCGTATGTAAGCTTCAGTCACTCCTAGCAATGCTGCCACTTCCGTCGAAGTGAATTTGCGCATCGTACGAATCGCATCTGGAGGATACTGAGCCAGCGAAAGATTGTTGAGTGCCTTCTCGAGTTTCGTCGAAAAGGTATTCATGAACTGAAGGCTACTTAGATGCCGCGTCACCCAGATTCTCCTCTTGCACCCAGCGCCTATTGATAGCGACTGTGGTTAACAAGCTGTTAACGCCACGCCAACTACGCCAACTTTTCGAATTACGCGGTTTTTCCGTTACTGGAGGTATGCCCGATTCGGAGAATTCGAGCAAATGGACACAGGGCAGTTCCCAGCTGGGAACTTTTCGCTATCGCTGGCTTCCCTGTGCCGTCAAAGTTGCGCATCAGGCATTGAAAAAGACAGCTATGAAGTTGGTTACGCAGCATGGGGGCACGGGCGGGCCCCGTTGCCCGTTTTGTTCTCGTAGATAGTCGACGTTGGTGTACCGGTTGGCCTCTGGCTTCCGCGTACGGCCGCGAGCGACCTACAAAAGCGCAGGTAGGTTTCGGCGCATGGAGAGATACCCCCTCCCCCCACTTTGGCGCGGCGGCGAAATTCCCGTTGTGACGGAGGCACTGAGCTCGCGCAGTCCTAGGGAAGTCACCATCCTTTGCGTCGGGGACGATGGGTTGTGTTTGTAATGCAGCCATGCCGCGCCGCTTCCGATGTCACTTCGGTGAACGCCCCCAGGCAGACAAGTTAGACGCCCCACGGCCCCTACCCTGCAACGAGGCATTCCTTCCGGGCCGAGCGACTCTCGCGAATGGCAACTCAGCGGCTAGGATCTATCGCCAGGCGTCCCACGCGATTTGACAGCAATCAGCACCGTTTGGCACGTGGGCGTCCTGTCCACGCGCACTTTCCTCCAGCGTCGAGCAAGAGGCTCCTGCAGTCGCCAGGCAACTTCCCTCGGGGGCTAGTCCAAGTGTCGGCGAAGGATCCTGGAGAACTCATCGAGAAGCAACTTCTCGCACAACCCGTATTTTGAGTTCCCAGCTGGGAACAGCTCTTCAAGTTGGAGGCTTGCGCCCGCACCAATAAACCTTAGAAACCCATCAACTTGATGGTTGGATCTGTGGCGCCGGGGTGGATTGGCGCATCCAGAGGCACCTGCGGCTGGGGGGCGTACCGCACTCTACAATCCTGACGCCTTAGTTAGATTGACGCGGAAGCGATCGCGCCGGCGCTGGTATTTGCGTGTCATCTCTGCCGAGGCGTGACCAAGCTGCTTCTGCACGTAGCGCTCGTCAACCTCGGCAGAGGAGGCGAGGCCAGCGCGCAGCGAATGGCCGGAAAACTTTTGGCCGCGCTCGCCCTCGGAAAGATCACCGCGCACGCCGGCGGCCAAGGCCGCGCGTTTGACCAGCCGCGCCACCTCCTGATCGTTGAGCCGCTCGGCGCCCACAGCTTTGCCCTGCCCCGTGACGCGGCGGAAGAGGGGGCCATGCGCGATGCGGGCCAGCTTCAGCCAGGTCTGCAGGGCGACGACCGGGCAGGTGGCATCGGACGAGCCGCGGCCAATCTCGACCTCGCGCCAGCCGGTCTTGCCTCGCAGCGTAACCAGCACGCCCTTGTCCGGGAAAAATTCAATCCAGCCGCAGCCGTCCTCGGTTTGATCGCGCGCAACATCGAGGCCCACGATTTCGGAGCGGCGCAAGCCGCCGGCGAAGCCCAAAAGCAACATGGCGCGGCCGCGCAGACCGCGCAGCGTGCCACGATCGAGCGTTTCCAGCATGGCGACAAGATCGTCGCGCAGGATGGCTTCCTTTTGACGGGGAGGGGAGGCGTGTTTATTGCGGATGCCGGCGAGCACGGTGGCGATATGCCGGTCCTTCCGGTCGAGCGGTTGACCGCGTTGCGTATAGTTCCAGGTCAGCGACGACAGGCGGCGCTCAATGGTCGACACAGACTTTTTGTCCCGTTCCGATCCTGAGGCCTGGGCCGTGATGTAGAGGCCGACGACTTGTGGATCTGGCGGCAGCGGATCAAACGCCTGGCGCCGGCACCAGGCGCAAAAATGCTTCCAGTCGGCGGCATAGGCGCGACGGGTGTTTGCCGAACTCGCCGCCTCGACGTAATCGCGCGCGCGGTCGGCCAGCTTTTCGAGATGGGCAGGCAGTGATGCTCGTCGCGAGTCGAGGACCTGCGTGGGAGGAGCGGGAGCCTCATCCGGATGCCCCATTTCCATGACGACGTCGACAATGTCAGGCAGGTCGCTGGTGTCGACCGCGTCGATGGGCGTCATGAAATTACGGGGACTGCCCATCGAAACTCTCGATCATTTGAATGTCACAGTGGTGCGATTCTGAGAGCCCCAACGTGCGACCAAAGCGCCCAATTGTCCACCGCGAGGTGCTTGACCAGTAGCTCCCGAGATTTGCGCCGGTCGCGTACGACCACACGCTGGGTCGTGCTTTAGCATGACCGGGCGACGGACCATGTCCGATCCAGTGTTGACCCTCCTAGGGCCCTCTTTCTCAGTGCCGATCCTTGCCTTCATGTTCAACATCCCTTATGTTTCGTTCAACAGGAGAATCCAGGATGAGCGTACGTGGCGCAACGGCAGCCGAAAGCGAGGAGCGGATCGCCCACACCCGGAACCGTCTGGTGCTTGAGCAGGCGAGGGCGGTCGGCCTTCTCGGCGCGGCCAAGAACACACGCCTTTCCGGGAGGGTGCCGTCGGAATTGATCGAGGCGGCAAAAAAGCGCGCTCATGTGACCTCCGACACTGAACTGCTGGAGCTCGCCTTGTCGCGGCTGGCCCTCGAGGACGATTTTGGCGCCCAGCTCGTCCGCCGCAAGGGCAGCATCTCCGCAGACATTGATCTTGGCGTTTGATCTCGGGAGCGCACTGCGTTCCCTCAAACCACAGCGGCGTGCCGGCGGGCTGGAACGGCGGCCGGATTCCGCTCTGTCCTGGGCAGGGGACCAGCCGCCTGTCGGCGGTGCATTGCTTCTCGACACGAGCGTCTATCTGGATGTCCTTCAGGGGCGCACGCCCAAAGTGGTCGATGACCTTCTGATCTATAGGCTCTGTCAGCACTCGGCCGTCTGCCTTGCCGAGCTCAGCCACCTGTTCGGCCGGCTCGACCCAGCGCACCCCACGACGAAGTCGGTCCTGAAAGTGGTTGCAGGCACGATTGAAGACATTCCAGTGCACCGGCTGCATGCACCCGACGCCACCGCCTGGGGACGCGCCGGCATGCTTGCCGGCCTGCTGTTCCGGCTGAGCCGTCTGCCGAAAGGGGAGGGCCATGAACGCCGCTTCCTCAACGATGCGCTGATCTTTCACCAGGCCGGTCTGCTGGGCGCGACGGTCCTGACCGGCAATGTTGGGGATTTCGATTACCTCAACCAGCTTGTTCCGTCGGTGCGTGTGATCTTCTACCGGCCGGTGACAGACTTGCGCCCGCAGGGTTGAAAGCGTCTGTGGCAGATGCCCGTGCACCGTGATCGTCCAACCTCCTTTAATGACCACCAGTCTTCAAAAAGGTCGCTGACACTCTCCTGCGACCGTTGAACCGCGGGCGACAGCGGCCATTTCTAACGTAATGACAGACACGAACGATAAGGCATTATCGTTCGTCATTGTGCAACGACAGGCTGTGCGTTTGAGCCCTCGAATGATGGCGTAAAGCGCACGCCCAGTTTACCATGTCAGACATGATTCGAGCCGACCCCTCACCTGTTAGCGCTCCTCTGCCGCCGCGTGTGCCGGGCTGGGCGCTGCCAGACGGGCCAGTTTCGAGCGATGCCGATGCCGCGTTTTGGGCTGGGGCAGCCTTGACTTCGCTCGATAATCTGGTGCGTTCGGAGCCGCCCTGGGCCGGTGCCTGGCGGCAGGGGCGGGCCTTGAAATGCGCCGCCGCCGTTCGGCTGGCCGGCCGCAGCGAGGACGAGGCCGCCCTGCGCGATGCCTGGTATATGCGTCCCCCCGACACCGATCCTGGACCTGCCGGCGCTGTTTTGGGCGCCTGGCGACAACTGGCGTTGCGGCCGCCGGTGGTCAATGCCGCGAGACTGGCCGAAGTGGTCGCGCTGCTCGGCTTGCGCTGGGACGATGCCTTTGCCGATCTTCCCGAGGTGATCGACAATCTTGCCCGTTCCGGGCGACCGGCGCCGTTCGCTGCCGGGGCAATCGCCGGCTACGTGGTCGCAATGCGGTCGGAGGCCGAAACGCTGGCCTGGTGGTGTGCCGATCTGGTCTTGGCGCAAAAGCTGCGCTGGTCGCGGCCCGTGCCAATGTTGGTGGCGCAGGCGTTTGCTCCGGCCTTCCATGCTGAAGGCGGACGCGGCAAACGGATCCGGCCTGGAGGGGAAGGGTTTGAGCGGGCAGTATGCGTGGCGCTGGCGCAGGGCGCGGCGGATGCCTGCCGGGTCGCCGGCGAAATTTCTCGGCGGGCTGAGCGGCTTATGGCGGTGGCGCCTAAGCTCCGCGCCAAAGGCGCAGGTGAGGCGATCGCAAAACTGCTCGACAATGATGCCGTCTCCGGCTCGCTCGTGACCAAAAACCTGTCGCGGTTCGGGTCACGGCGGCTGTTCGACCGGTTGATAGAATTCGAGGCAGTGCGTGAATTGTCGGGACGGCCGACCTTCCGGCTGTATGGGCTCTAGCGATGGCCGACCAAACGGCCCAGAGAAAAGAAAATGCCCAGCCATCGCTGCTCGACACTGAGTTGGAACACCTGCCGGCGGAGTTGCGCTGGCGCGAATGGATGGGTCGCGTCGAAGCGGTGATTTTTGCGGCCAACACGCCGGTGATGCGCGAGACGCTGGCGCGGGTCGTCGGAAGAAGCTGCAACATCGACCTGGTTATCGACGACATTCGCGAAGAATTGCGCGGCCGGCCCTATGAACTGGTGTCGGTCGCCGGCGGTTGGCAGCACCGGACCAGGAGGGTCTACTCCGATGCAATTCGAGCTGCCACGGGGCAGGGTACGGATGGCGGGCCGGGGTCAAAACCCCTGTCGCAGTCCGAGGCGCTGATCTTGATGTGCATTGCGTATTTCCAGCCGATCACCCGGGCCGAGCTGTCGAGCTTCTTCGGCAAGGAGATCTCGCGCGACCTGATCGGCGTGCTGCGATCGCAGGATTTTATCGCTTCGGGTCCGCGCTCGCCGCAACCTGGCGCGCCCTATACTTATGTGACGACGAAAACTTTTCTCTCGCAGTTCGGGCTCGACACGCTGCGCCAGCTACCGGATTTCGAGGCGCTTGAGGACGCAGGGCTGCTGTCGAAGGAGAAGCTGCTGGCCGGCGATATTCCAGCCGGGCTGGCGAGCGGGGAGGGCGACGGCGAGGACGATGTCGTTGGGGACCAAGCGCCGTGACGGGGGACGTCGTCGCGTTGCGATCCCAGAGACGGTCGATAACTCAGCACCAGGACGACTGGTCGTGCGGCAACCGTTGATCGGGATCGTGAACCGCGACATGGTCGCTGTCGACAAGATTGGCCGGAAAGATCACCAGATTGGTGCCGCCGGCGTGACGCAGCGACGGAACAGGATGCCGCGAAGTCCGGCGGTGATGACCAGATCCGCGAGCTTCCACGATGGCGGGATCTTCTTGTCGATGCGAGCGACCTGGCGCCAGGCACAATCCCACTCCTTCCACGGGCCGTCCCAGATGTCCGGGTCGAAACCCTGCGAAAGGTCGGCTACCTCGGCGAGCGTGATCTTGTAAGCGGCAAGGGTGGCGGGCGGGGTGATGCTGGCTCCCTGCTTGTATTCATCAAGCGCCGTCTGGGTCGCACGCGACAGATAAAGTGCTTCGATGCCTGGCCGGTTGAAACGACCGCCGTCCATCGCTGCGCCTGCACCGCTGGTGGGCAGGAAAGCCCATTTGGGAGTCAGATAGCGATGGAAGATTTCGTCTGGACCGATGCGGGTGATCCTCACCCGCGCGCACCATTCTCGAGATCCCGGATAAAGGCCAGAACCGCCTCGACCTGGCCGCCCGCGACGAGCTCGGCTGCGGTACGATGGCCATAGTCGGCGATCGGTTCATTGCGGTACCAAAAGATCGCCTTGTTGACGTCGCCGGTGAGTTCCGTCGCCGCCGAGATCACTTTCACCATCTCGCGCATCCGGCCCTGCAGGCGCTCCGATGAGGGATTGCGGAGCGTGTTGCGGTGGACACCGGTCAGCTGGGCCAAGTTGGCCACCTTCACGCCCAGCGCCTGCGACAGGCGCTTCGGCGAGATATAAGGCGTGCGCGGCTCCTGCAGGCTATCGACAAAGCCGGAAATCACCGTGGAATGTGCGAGCTGTGCGTGGGCCATGACAAATCTCCGACCTCTCATATGCACAATATATGCACATTCCGATGCATAGCAAGTGGACGGAGGCATCGTCTTGTCCCCAACATGGAGCTGACCGGTTCGGTTGCTCCCGGCGGCATGCGTAGCGCCGGCACCGATTCCACCGCACAGGCATCCGATGCCCAGGACGAAAGGATTGCACGCTTCTCCTGGACGTCCAGCGTCGCGTCAGTCAGCACGTCCTGAGGTCGCTCGAAATGCCGTGCTGGATGGAGCAACCGGTCAAGAAAAACATCAGGACCCTCGGGCCCGATTGGGGGAAAACTCGTCGAAATGGCTCCTTCCATCGATGGTCCTCCGCTTTGAATAGTCTCCTTTGTTGATGTCATCTTTGGTGGCTCTCGCGATTTTCACCAGCCGAAATTTTGGAGAGTTTCGAGCAAATTTCAATGGCCCGACAAGGCCAAATCCTCGCAGTTCAGCCCACGATCAACATTTTTTCGAACCGGTGAAACAATCGGCGTGAATGTCAGTTGTTGCGTCTGGGAAAAGTCGCGCGGCAGCGCCAGGGCGGTCGGGCAGGAGAATCAATCATGTCTTACATTGCCAGGAAGCGACTGAGCATGGGCCTCGTCGCAGGAATCTTGATGCTCTCGGCTGGCGGCTTTGCTCCGGTTTCAGCACAGGAAATCCCGAACGACTTCAGCGCAATCCTGCGTCAGAAGCTGCCGGCCGTGGTCGCGATCACGACGAGGCAGATCATCCAGGACCAAACGATGCTCGACGATTTTCTCAACCCCTTCGACAGCCGCGGGCCTGCCCAGCCGCAGGTGCGAGAAGCTCTCGGCTCCGGCTTCGTGGTCAGTCCGGAGGGCTACATCGTCACCAACAATCATGTCGTGGCCGACTCCACCGAAATCCACGTCGTATTCTCCGATAAGGAGACTTCGCGCGCGCGACTTGTGGGCCGCGATCCAGCAACCGACATCGCGGTGCTGAAGGTCGATCCACGCCCCAACATGACGACCACCGCCTGGGGTGACTCTGACGCAATGCAGCCGGGTGCCTGGACGATCGCGATTGGCAGTCCCTTCGGGCTCGGGGGAACCGTGACCGTCGGCGTTCTTTCCGCCCGCTCGCGCGACATCCAGGCCGGCCCTTACGACGATTTCCTCCAGACAGACGCCTCGATCAACAGAGGCAATTCCGGCGGCCCGCTGTTTAACGCGCGCGGCGAAGTGATCGGCGTCAACACGGCCATCGTCTCGCCATCGGGCGGCAGCATCGGCATCGGTTTCGCCGTGCCGTCCCGAACTGCACGAAGCGTCGCCGATCAGCTGATCCGTACCGGCCGGATTGACCGCGGCTTCATCGGAGTGCGTCTCCAGGAGGTGACGCCGTCGCTTGCCCAAGCGCTTGGGATATCGAGCACCAAGGGAGCGCTGGTCGCCTCGGTCGAGCCCGGCAGTCCGGCGGAGAAGGCCGGCCTACAATCGGGCGATGTAATCACCCGGTTCAGCGGCAAGGACATCCAGGGCGTCCATGACTTGACACTGGCGGCAGCGAACGAAAAGCCAGGGTCGAAAGCGACGCTGACAAGGAACCGCGGCGGCTCCCAGCAGGAGGTGGAGCTGACCGTCGGCCAACGCAAGGACGAGGAGGTGCAGACCGGTGCCGTTCCGAGTCCGGAAGCGGCGGACCAACGCCTCGGGCTGTCGCTCAGCACCATTCCGGACGAAGCGCGCCAGCAACTCGGTCTGCAGCCGGGTACCACCGGCGTGTTTATCCAGGAAGTGGCGCCGAATAGCCCCGCCGCCGAGAACGGCCTTCGACCTGGCGACGTGATTGTCTCGGCCAACAACCGGGATGTGGCACAGCCGTCAGATATCCAGGAGGAGTGGGCAAGATCCCGGCAGCAGCACAAGCCCATTCTGTTGCGCATAAACAGGCAAGGACAATCGCTCTTCATTGCCCTAGCTGCTTCCTGACGTAGCGTGCGTCGAAACCAAAAATGTGGCAAAGTTTCCGTTCCGTATCCGAAAGAACGGAATCAGGTCGCCGGAGCCCAAACATCACTCCAGCCGCCTCCTCCCATCTCGCGCGCGGCAAAAAGCAGCCAGCCGGCCGTGGCTCCCATCATCGTCCGCACTTGAGCAGCTCGTGCCGAGCCCGTGTCAATTTTGACGCACTCCGTTCCTATATAGCGTGATAGAAGACCTTCGCCGCGTTGGCGATGATGAAGACCGGCCTTGCCGGAACCGCGCAGCGAGCGCCCTTCCCGAAGACGCCATATGACCACATCTCGCACGGTCATTGTTGAGACGGCAGCGTCAAAGTTCGCCGCATCAGTTGCAACGAGTTCTGGAAAATCAGGCCGGACTTGATGCCAGCGAATGATAACGTCAGGTCGGCTCGCCGTGTTCTGCATCGCTCGTTGTCGATGGGTGGCGATCATAATCGATGGGCGGGGCAACATAACTTCGGCCTCGGCTCTGCCGAACTCCCTGCCGATTTGGAATGCCGCTGAAAGCTGTCTCATGAACGGAGGGCTGCACGTATTTTGGAGGCATCGTTGGATCTTCCCGCTTTCATTTAGTCGACAATAGCTGGTCCGCTTGGAACGGCAGTCCGTCACCGTTCAAAAGCCACCCGTCGAGGCGGCCCTTTCATTAGGAACCCCTCCACATGACCAAACCCACCCCAACGCGCCGCGGCGCCAACACCGACGTGCGTGCGACCGTGAAGCGGCAGCACCTGCAGGTTCAACACTGGCTTTCGCAGGCGATGCCGTCTTTGTCGCGGTCTAGCTTGCGGCCCCAAGAGCAGTTGGCTGGGTACCAACTTGCTTCATCGCACGAGCTGATTTGGGAACAGGTGCGCCGCGGCTCGCATGAATAGCCGCTTTGTGCGACCTGATGGCGGTTGATTAAGCCAAGCGGCTGGTTAGAAAGCGGCCGGTTGTCGGCATGCGCTAGACGCCACACCCAAGGCGCCTGAAAAGTTCCGGCCCACAGACCGAGCTTTGCCGCCTCTGCCTTCGCCTGCTGCCCCGCATAGGCGCCGTGGCTGTAGAGGGGCCAGTCCAGTGCCAAGCCCTGCTCGACAAGCCAGCGCTGAACGCTACGACCGCCCGCCCGATCGCAGTTCCCGACAAGACGCCCGTACCGATCACGATCGACAAAACTGCAATGCAGCGGTCGCGAAGCTGCCAGGAACTTGTCCAAGGCTTGGGCAGCGCGGCGCCCGCATGGGTAGTCAAAGCCCTTGGCGTCGTCGCAGTGCTGACGGCTCTCGGGCGCGTCGATGCCATTGAAACGAATCCTTTGGCCTGCAATCTCTACTGTGTCGCCATCGATCACCGAGGCGCGGCCTTCCATGTGGCCAGGCAATGGTTCTGTCCAGTTTGTTATCGTGCTCTGTTGGCCGGCGGTGCTCTGGATCGCGAATTGGGTGACTGCGGCGGCAAGCGTGCCGGCGCCGAGGAAGATCAGCCCCAAGAGGGGTCGCGGCAGCCGCCGTAACGGCATTCTTCTGCCGGCGCGCCTTCGCCAGCGGTCAGCCTGATTGGCGCCTTGATAACGGTGGCCTTTGCCCACGCCCGCTCTCCCGGAAGAGAGAATGCCGCCATTCCGGGCGAGAGTCCAGAAGCTGCACTAGCCGGTCGGCAACTGGTCAACGCGGGGGGCACCGGCTCAGCCTTTCAACCGTCTCAACTATGGCCTTCGCAAGCGGGCATCAAGGTCCGCGTGAAGCACCTCCGGGGCGAGGAAGACCTTCGGCACGCCTCGCTGCAGGATTTTTGGGATGAAGACTAGAACGCCGTTTGTGTCTCCAAGACGCGACAACGCAAAGTTCACCGGCCCGGCCAAGCGCCGACTATTTGACAAGCGCGCAAATGGCGTATGCTGTCAGCGTCCAAGCTGTTGGGGACGTAGCGGCTACATGCGCTTGTGCTACCCACCCTGGAGCTGGGGAAGTAACCGGCAAGCTCCTAGAAATTAGAGCATTTGAATTTGACGCGCTGGCACCGCCACCTATGACGACTTTTGGCTTGGGACACCAAGCCTGTGCGGATTTGTCTGGGCTTGTATCACTCGCGCTTGCATACTGGGTGATTTCCCAACCGCCGACGCCGTCCTTCCCCGCCGGACCCTCAGCCCCCATTGCACCTCTAGGTCCCTGCTTGCCGGGAAGACCTTGTGGACCGACAGGCCCTTGGGGCCCTGGGGGGCCTGCCGTTGTGCAACCTGCAAGGAGGGCGACGCATCCTAGAGCGGTAATAATTCTCATGACCACCTTCCCGGTTTCCCGGTGAGTTGACGACAAAAAACATTCGCCAAATCAACCGAATGTACCACCACGCGATTGTCGTGGATAGGAACGCGATCGGCGGCTAACGGAACGTCGCATATGCGCCGTGACGACGGGCGGCCAGCAATCGTAGCGTAGAGTGTTGACGCGCCTTCCTTGCCGTTGAAGCTCTCGATGAAGCCGTATCCGGCATGATGTTCTTGGTGCCATCGTTTGTTCGGTACGTCAGGTTCGTTAAGCTTGGCGCATCCGGGCCACGGGGCACCGGGAGCACGCAAGTGCGGGCAGGCCGGCGTATGCAGATGAACTGCGAGTTCGAGCACATTATCTGGCCGCCCCTACGACTCGCCCGGATGCGCTGCGAGTGCGGATCCGTATTTGTCGTGTTGCCCGCTCGCTCCCTGTTCGTGACCAACGATGGAGGGAACCGTGCGTATTATCGGCATGGACATACACCGCGTAACCGCCGAGGTCGTGTCGTTGCTTGATGGCGAGATCGTCAAGCTCGGCCGCGTTCAAATGCTGCGCAATAAGCTCGAGGAGTTCGCCAGGAAGGAACTCACCCACGATGATCATGTGGTGATCGAGGCGACAGGCAATGCTGCTGCCGTCGCTGAAGTGCTGTCGCCCTACGTCCATCGGATCGTGATCGCCAATCCCAAGCAGGTGCACATGATCGCGCACGCGAAGGTGAAGACTGACACGATCGACGCACTGTCCTTGCGAAGCTCTACGCCTCGGGCTTTCTGCCGGAGGTCTGGGTTCCGGATCCGGGGACCCTTGCCCTCCGAAGACAGGTCACCAGGCGGACACAGCTGGTTCGCCAGCGTTCGCGGCTGAAGAACCTGATCCAGTCAATCCTCCACGCCCACCTGATCCCGCCGTGTCCGCATGGGAACCTCGTCGGGATCAGCGGGCGCAAATGGCTGACGAGGCAAATATTGCCTGCGGATGAGCGCGCCGCCATCGAGCGCCACCTCGGCTTGATTAACCAGATCAACGAGACGTTGACGGTGGTCGAGGCGGATATAGCCGTACATGCCCTTCAGGATCCGACAATCCGCCGCCTGATGACGTTGCCCGGCCTCGACGTCACCGTGGCTGCGAGCGTTGCCGCGGCAATCGGCGACATACGGCGCTTCAGCGATCCACAGAAGCTCGTTGACTATCTTGGCCTCAATCCGAGCGTGCGGCAGTCCGGTGAGGGGCCAGCCTATGACGGGCGCATCACGAAGCAGGGCCGCGGCCATGCGCGGGGGATGCTGGTCGAGGCGGCATGGGCGGCTGTGCGATCGCCAGGACCTCTTCGCGCCTCCCACAAGCGGATCGCCTCGCGCCGCGGGAAGCACATCGCGGCCGTCGCCACTGCGCGCAAGCTTGCAATGATCATCTGGCACATGCTGAGCAAGGATACCGCAAAAAAGCCTCGGCGCTGGGTCGTTGCGCCGAGGCTTTGGGCACGTACAAGCTACACCAACATGTCCGTTTATAAACGTGCGCTAATAATGTAAAAAACGGTGAACCACGCACAGGCGGAAGGGCGCACGCTCAAAGCTGGGGTGAAGCGGCAATATCAGTCATGACAAGTTGCGCGCCCTGATTGTTCCACCTGGCTTTCGACCGAACGAGGGGACGAGGATGTCGGCTGTGTTGATTTGGCAAGATGATGTACTCCGTCACCGCTCATGCCGATGAAGGGAGGCTTGAACCGCAAATCTCGAAATGTCTAGTGATGGCCACTGGGACCCCGCACATTCGGGGATTCGAAGCTGATTTTCAGGTGGTGCTAAGCAAGGCCGGCAAGGTGGAGACGATCACCGTTATGCTAGGTATGCTCATACATCGCGCTTTGCTCTGAGTGGCGGCCCAGCAGCTTGGGTTAGGGGGGCCGCTGGGCCTGACCAGCGAGCGTTCGGGAATGCTCGACTGGCCGGTTAGTATTTTAGATAAATCTAATATAATCGAACCATGCGAACGAAGTACGCGGCGGTAAGAAAGTGGCTGGCGTCCGATTCACTTACCGCGCGGTTTTGCCTTGGGTTCTGGCGAGCTTTCGGAGGGGTTTGCAGCCAATTTTGCAGATCGCCGATCTGTTACCCACAGGGACTTTTTCCTCGCCACCAATTCGTCACGATCGCCCTCAG
>NZ_JAMYME010000038.1:0-57731 GCF_040318345.1 Mesorhizobium sp. M1169
TAGCTGTCCTGCGATCCGCTCGGAGAGGATGGCGAGTGGTTGCGGCAACTGCGCCTCAAGCTGGCTGGCGACCGCCGTCTGCAGCGCGCTGCTGCGGAGCAGCGCTGACGCTGCGTTCGTCCGGACCGTCGCAAGACCGCTTGATTGTATCCGGCCTGGAGACAGACAAACGCCGGCGCAATCTCACCCTGAAACCAAAAGACAATATCGATGACCTCCAACAGCTATGCTCCCAAGGGTTCAAGCGCCTGCAAACATTCACCATGCCAATTTCGCCCGCTTCGATAATGACGGCGCCATCAATTTCATGGCGCAAGCCGCTTCATGAACCGGCTAGAAGACCCCACCCCAAAAGCCGCTGATCGATTTGAGCCGCAGTAACGAAGTCTAACCGGGTTCCCAGTACAAGAAGCTCAAACCGCGCAAGACCGCTGATCGATACGGCCACGATCTTCAACGGTCTTGCCCAATGGAAGCCGCCCCAATGGAAATCGCCACGAACGGCCATACGACTAGCCATCTGATGACGTCACGGCGCTATGCGCCTCTCTTCTGGACGCAGTTCCTTTCCGCCTTCAACGACAATTCCTCAAGAACACGCTGGTGTTCCTTATTCTGTTCACCCTGGCGGCGGACAAGCACTTACATGGCGGATTGAAGCGTCGTCATGCGTATCCTAGTCCCTTCATGCGCTGATAGGGTCCGCTCCCACTGCTCGCACAATGGCGTGTCCACAGCCGGTATCAGGGCTGTTAGTGATCTTCACACGCGCACCAATGCGCCTTGTGGCAGTTCTTCTCCCTCGAGATGCAGCTATCGCCGCACGCCTTGCCGGCGGAGCACGTCTTGCAGCAGCCCTCGACCGGGATTGTCGACCAGGGTATTGCGGATCCGGGCGCATGACGATCGGCGCCGTCAGCATCAGAATGCCGGCAATCGCCGCAGCGGCGACGAGTCGAAACATGGTTGCCCCCTCCCAAGGAAGGAGGATCAGAGCATTTGTGATGGCTCAAGTCGAGGGAGGTGCAAACGTGATGAAATGCAAGGTTTTCGCCCACTGCCTCACGGTGGAGGGCTCTCCTTTCATCGTGACATCCAGCCGTCCGGCCCGTTGTCTGAGCGCATTGTCTCGTTGAGTTGCCGAAGCCGCTCTTTTCTCGCCGCCTCGGCCGCGGTCCGTAGCGGGTGAAGGGAAAAGCCTCGAGCTTGGAGGCAGAGGGTCACCGCCTTATGCCAGCGAGGCCCTCGCCGGGTCCACATCTTGAGCTGCTCAAGGGCTTCCTTCGCATTGTTGCAGCCATGCCTGACACCGGTTTCAGTCTTCACGAACACCGGAGGGACGAACCAGATGGGCGCCATGATACCTCCTACTCAGGGGAGAGATACACGTTGGCCTCCTTGGCAGCCGCCTCAAAGGCTTCACGCACCTCTTGGGGGGAGGCGCTGCCCTGGAACGCATCGACGCAGGATTGGACCGCCTTGGTCCACTTCGGGCCCTTTGTGTCCCACCCCATGAGTTCCTCGGCGGCTCCCTCGACGTGGCTGACCCCATTGCGAATGCCCGGACGTTTCGTCTTCACGTAGACCGGGGGAGCGAACCAGAGGGGACCCATAAGGGGGAACTTAGAGCGCCAAGAGCCCGCTGACCAACCCCGCTTTAGCCGCAGCTAAGGAACGATGTAGGCCCTCGCGGGTTTAGAACTCGCAGCGGTCCTTCTTGGATGTGCAGCCGCTGTGGGGGTCCGTCGCCTTTCTCTCACGGGCGGCGGGCTCCTTTCGCGAAGGCGGTGTTGGTCAGAGAACCTTTACCGCAGTTCAAGTTAGCTGGTTGTCATTGGGGGGAGTAATGTCCCCTCCTCTTTTGCAGCAGCCAGGAATGCCTTGCGGGCCTCCTCAGGTTCCATCTCGTCGGCAATGCAGGCCATGCAAACGCGCACCGCGAGGTCCCACCAAGGGCCACGCTTGGTCCACTTCATCAGCTCCTCGCCGGCTGCCTCGGCGTTGTTGACGTTGCGGATGATCCCGGGACGCTCGGTCTTGACGGGGACCGGAGGGTTGAACCAGTGGCGAGCCATGAAGGGGCCTTAGGGCGGCTAGCGGGTTTCCTCTCTATGAACCGGCTCAGCGACGAGGACGGCTAACCATTTGTTAGGGATGGTCTGAGTCCGTGACGGGTGTTTCCAAACGTTCATCGACGTTTATCCGAGCGGTCGGTACGAAGCCGGTATGCATCATCTTCCGGTGGGTGTCGCCCTAGTCATTTCGCTTGTAGTCGGTCTAGCCATTGCGGCGATCGCCTCAAAGGACCATTCGGAAATCTGCGGCATCCGATGCTTATTCGTCCTCGGCGAGAGCGTTAATGTGAGGGCTGTCACGCCAAGGCCGGAATGTCGAGAATGAATGGCAGCACACGGTCGCCATTGCCAGGTCACGACAAGCGAAGTTGGCTGACAGCTACTCCTGGGCGTCGAAAGCCACGCAGAGGCCCATGGCAGTTGCTGCCTCGACGATTGCCTCGGTTAGTTCTTCGTCGGAGGCCACCAAATAAGGCGCAGTCTCCCGAGCTTCGCGTAGTGCCGCTTTGATCGAGACCGTGTCGCGACGGTCCGCCCTGTTGAGGAGTACAGTAATTGCTTGTTCTAGAAACGGACCGACCCTTCGCGCGACGCTCATCCAGCCCTCCCCAGGGACACGCCGAAGGGTGACTCTACTCCCTACCTGAGCGGCATCAAGGCCATGTACGAATTGTACAAATTGGTACGGCGCTGGGCCGCCACAGTCAGGAATGTTTGTAGAATTTCTGTGGTGGGGATCGGACACCGGCTCGCGAAGACCCCCATGTTCCTCCTCGATCCTATTGACGCGCCTCGAGCCGCCTTTCTCCCACAATCCCAGGTCGGTCTGTCCTGACGTACACCGCAGGGGAGAACCAATGGGGTGCTACGAGGCTATTCGCGAATGTCGAACGCAACGAACATGCCAAAGGCTGGGGCAAGGTCGACGATAAGCTCCACCAGCTCGCAGTCACTTTCCACCAGATGTGGCCCGTCTCGGCGCACCGCTGCGATAGTCTCTTTGACGGAGATGATTTGGCCGCGACGGGCTTGTAGGATCAGCTCGTGAACAAGGTGTTTGGCAGTCACTTTGTCGGGTCGGCAGTTCGTCCAAACGTTCATACAAGGCCTCCCACCTCAGCGAGAACCCAAGGGGAACATTCATGATCCTCTGTCGGGAAAAATCAAGAAGAATGTTTGATAGACTTCTGAGTGGGAATCAGGGGGACAAGCCACGAAGCGAGCCTCTATACTCTTTGACCTGACGCCCAGCCAGCCGGCTAGGGACCTTCTTCCGTCGGGCCCTGTTTGGCCCGATCAATAGCCGCAAGTAATGACTGTAGGGTGGGCGGCAGTTCTGGTTCGACCTCCAGATTTAAGAACGTTTGTACGTGATGACGATAGCCTTCGGAACGGATCAGTTTCCGAAACGCTCCGGAGACAGACTGATGGTCTGCTTTGTTGCTCGTTGTCATGTTCGGGAAGTCCGTCCCAATGAGCCGCAACTCGCCCGCAACGAATGGGTTCCATCAGGAGGTCGGAATATTTGGTAGAAATTTCTGAGCGGGAGACCGGATAACTGGCTCGCGCGAAGACCCCCCGTTGCTCGAGCGCATTACCTTCACCAACTACTTCTCGCGCGAGATTGCGTTGCCGGTCCGTCTCGACTTCGATGCCGATTTCCGAGACATGTTCGAGGTGCGCGGCACCACGCGTAGCCGTCGCGGTCGTGCCCCTGACGCGCTGATTGGTGAGGCAAGCGTCACATTTCGGTACGAAGGGCTTGATAATGTAGCGCGCCAGTCGGTCATTGCGGAGCCGGATCAGGTGCATTCCAGTTACGCCGAGTTCCGCATTGTCGTGCCGAGCCGTGACCGCAGGATCCTCCATCTGGATGGTCGGTCACGGCGAAGAGATTCCGTCCAGTGACCGGTTTCGTGCCGCCGCTGCGCGAGCGCGATGTGCGATTCGCTCAAAGCGCCGGCAAGGCGCCACCGTTTTCAGTTCCGGACGCGTGTTCAATGACTGGCTGGCCCGCATACGTACCGACATCGCGCTCCTGACAACCGACCTCGAGACGGGACCATACCCGTATGCCGGCATTCCATGGTTCTCAACCGCCTTTGGTCGCGACGGAGTCATTTCCGCCTTGCAGATGCTCTGGCTCAATCCCGAGCTTGCCCGTGGCGTGCTGGCGTTTCTCGCCCGCTACCAATCGACCGAGACTTCCGTCTTCGGAGACGCGGAGCCAGGCAAGATCATGCACGAAATGCGCAAGGGCAAGATGGCCGTGCTTCGCGAGTTGCCGTTCGGCCGTTACTATGATGGCGTCGACACCACTCCGCTGCACATCTATCTGGCTTCGTCCTACGCCGACAGGACCGGAGATGAGGACTTTGTCGATCGCATTTGGGAATCACTGGGTGCTGCCACGGCTTGGATGGAAGAGGTCGGAGCCCGCAACGGGGAGGGGTTCGTTACCTACAGCAGGGCAGCGGATACGGGCCTCTTCAATCAGGGCTGGAAGGACAGTGCCGATGCGATCTTCCATACCGACGGCACTATTCCCAAGGGACCGATCGCCTTAGTCGAGCTGCAAGGTTACGTCTTCGCAGCATACCAACCGCGCTGAACGCTCGCACCTACCAAGCCGGACAGCGCTACTGGTCGCTGCATGTTGCACCGGAGCGGAAGAAGCTCGAACGCCGAGGCTTTACCCCAAGCCAGATCGACGCCGAGATCAGCCGCTATGCGACGGCGATCAGCCGCATCCTTCACTCTCAAAAGCAATATGGCTCAACACCGGATAGTGCCGCATGAGCGAGGGAGCGAGCATGTCCGTCCGCGAAGCGGAACGGAATGGGGGTGTGGGGCCTCAGGCCCCACGTCTTGGCGCCGCGCGCGCGATGGCATTTCGAGGCAGTGGAGCGCATGCCCGATGACAGGTTCCTCGCGAGCACCAGGCCGCGCACCATGAGCTGCGCTCGCCGTCTGTCGACCTGGTTGCCGCCGTGCTTGAGCGCGAGTGGTGCCGGTGGCCTGAAGGTCGCGACGAATCAACCGCCGGCCCAGTTCAACCCGCGCGACGTCCTTCAAAGCTGGGGGGATCGATCTTCACCAAGCGGTCTGCGGCCTCGACCGCAGTTCGTATCCTGCTGCACAGCGCGAGATTTTCGGCCAGCATTTCTTCAGTGCGTTGAAGCGCGAGCTCGGTCCGGTGGATGCGCTGCCTGGCATTGGCAACTTCCGATGTCAAAAGATCGGCCGCCATCCCGTGGCCGTGGGGTTCCATAGTGTCCATGGGTTTCTAATACATGGGGGGCGATATCGTTCCCTGATGTCGGGCGAAACGGCGGGCCGCAGAAAAGCGCGACGGGCCGAATGACCAATGCGCGCCGTGTCAAAACAGCGGACGCTGAGGAAGATCACAAGGGAAGCACTAAGGCGCAACTCAACCTCAAAGCGAACGGTCCGTTTTTTTGGAACTTTGTGGGCTGGTCGACAAATTGCACGACGTTCCCTGATATGACAGGCACTCTGACCCTGTCGTTCCCAGTCAGGCGAATGTCGCTGTCGTCTCGACGGACCAAAACCATCACCTTTCGGACCGATCACGTGACGATTCGCGACGGCATGAAAAGATGGACGGCGGCACCCGCTAGCGGGTGCCTTGTCGGTGCTGCAGGCCGCAGGCCGAAGCAAGGGGGAGGCCGGTTTTCTGCTTGTGGGGGAACAGCGCCTTTTATTACCCCTGCCCAATACCGAGCAGGTGCGCGACCAACGCAGGCGTGATGAATGCGAGCAGTTCCACACGAGCAGACCGACCCCACCAGCGCCGCATCCTCGCGACGACTCGGACCGTCTCGAAATGCACGGGCACTGTTTAAACCATCAGGACGGTGGAGAGGGCGAGAGCAGTAGCTATTCTGAAATCTCCAACGATGGTCGGCAAACCGATAATGGAAGCGAGCAGTCAGTCGGCGCCAGAATGGTTGTCGGCCACCTAAGTCGAAGAAATTCTGGAGGAGGAACAAGGCGTCCAAAGGACGGGGTCAATCACCGCCCAGCATACGGCTACGAGGTGTGGTTCAGGGGATTTAGCCGTAGTGCCAGTGCGGCTTTGGCTCGGTGCCGGTGAACATGACGCCGATGCGGTCTTCGCGACGCCAACGAACCACCGCCTTGTAGGCGATGCCGTCGGTCGGCACATAGAGCAGGAATTCGTCGGGGACGCGAGCGTCGATCGAGGCCTTCAGTTCGGCGCCGCCGGCATGCATGTTGCGCACCGTGCACGTGACCTCGGAATGGGTCATGCCGGTCAGGATTGTTGCGCCCTTGAAGACGCGCTGCCTGCGTTGGCGCCTCTGTTCGTCTTCAGCCATTTCGCCTAATTCCCGGCGTCTGTCGCTTCGTGTAGTTTTTGGTCTGCCAGATAATTGAGCTTGGCTGATGAACATAGCGTTATCGTCAGAGGCGGCGTGACATGCGGGATCGGTTGTGGAAGTACGTTTCAGGAGCATGCCGGCCTCCTACCAAAGGGCTTGCCAAGGCCGCCGGCGACCCCACAATGGGTCAAGCCGGGGATCAAAGCCCGCGTGAAGCACCTTGCGGCAAGGAAGAGCTTCGCTGCAGGTTTTTTGATGGAGAACTAGCTGCGGCGTCCGACTAGAATGAGCCTTATGTTCCAATCAACGGAACCGTGACGGTTGTCGCATAATTAATCGGATACCGGTCGAAATACGGGAATTCAATCACGAACGCATATTTGGCGGTCAGATGGGCCATTCGAAAGCCGCCGCTGGGGGCGTCGATTGCTATTGTTATGTTGACATCGCTTAATCCCAAACTCAGCAATTTTGCCGTGGCTATCGCTTTTATCTCGGCTTCGGTCAGCGAGTTCTTCATTTGCAGCGCTCGTGAGGACGTTTCCAGAGTATAGCGAACACTCGACATGGCATTCAGAGCCCAGCCGAATGCGAAGATGCCGATCAAAAGCATTATCAGAATAGGCGCGATCAGCGCGAACTCCAATGCGGCTCCGCCTGATACCCCACGTATGAAGGCTCCCGCTTTAGCGGACACGAATCACCTGTTTGTGGCTGATCCCGCGCGAGAGGGAAAAATCGCCAAAACTGAAGGGCGGGAACCAGGTGGCTGTCGCCTGGATTTCGACGAAAACCGCGGGAGCTTTCAAACTGTCGCACAGGACAGATGGATCGACCACGGTGATCCCGCACATATATTTCCGGCTCAGCGTCACCTGCGCGTCATCGGGATGATTTTCCCAGCTCGAAAGGGCGACGGCTTGGGTAGCCGCGTCGTCGGCCGCGCCTTGCATCACGAGGTTCGCCGCCGTTTTGACGCCTGCACGCATCGACAACGCGCTTGATACGAAAGACCAGCCGTTAATAACGCCAAGAAGTACCAGGCAAAGGATCGGCACAATCAGCGCAAACTCTACCGCAGCAACACCCGAATCGCTCCGGAACATCCGGACGGATCGCCGTTCCACGAAGATTACTCCACAAGCCGAACGGATTGCGTCGCCGGAATGTCGCGCATTCCGAGGCTCGTGCAATCCTGGCTGATGCTCGTGTTGCCGGACCACTGCAAGGTACCGGCGACGACCTGCGTGCAACCACCTTTGCCAGAGAAATTGCCCAGAAAATTGACATCCTGGGTTGGAAAATACAAAGCGCCGGTCAAAAGCGAGTCCGCCGTGCCATTGAACGTGTTCGATCCCGCCAGGTTGCCTCTGTTGCCGTAAAACAGCACACCGGAATACGTGCCCGACGTCGGTGCGCTAAGCTTGACGGTGGCGTTGCCGTTCATGCTGACGCTCGATGTGCCGGCCAGATAGATGATGACTCCGTCGCCGGAAATATTGGCGTTCGCGTTCGCCTTGAAATCACCGCCTTGAATGACGTACACGCCGGGCGCGAGCGCAACATTGCCGCTCAAGCTCAGCCCGCTGCAGTATGTCCCGGGGTTCAGGGTCGACAATTTCGAGTTTTGACAGGGGGTTGTGGCTGGTGGCGCCAGCAGGTCGGCAAAGGGATCACCAGCGGGTAAGGCCTGGGTTATCGGGCTGGCGCAAACAGTCGTCACGGGGTTGTTCAACGAAACACCGCCGGCCGATATCAGGCAGTCGGCCTGAAGGTTTGCCGATCCCTGAAGCTTGATCGCATCGGCGGCAATGGAATTGGACATGACGGAGCAGCCCGTCATTTTTATGGTCGAACTGCCGGAAAACAGCGCCGCTCTCGGGGCGGAACGATTGAGCGACAAAGCGCAGGCCTTTGAGGCGTCAGTGATAAAAGCCACCGCTCTTGCCCGTGCGCCGATCGCGTTTTGCGTGAATATCGATGTGAAAAACCGATCGAGGGTCTGATGAACGATGACCTCGACGGCCTTTTGGGCGACATTCGGGCCAGAGGACGGGGGAGTGAAGATTTCGATTGTGCCTGTTGACGGGTCCCAGCCGTTCGTCGTCGCTGACAGTGTCGCGGCGGCGACTATCGTTGGCTTGTCAGATCCCGAAACCTTTTCCAAAGCGCCAGCATAGGCTGCCGCATCCGCCACCGCCTGTAATTTCAGGCTGCTAAAGTACCAGTAGGAGGTCTCGATACCGAGACCCGCTGCGCCGACGACAATCGGCAAAGATAGGG
Organism: Mesorhizobium sp. M1169; assembly: GCF_040318345.1. Taxonomy (NCBI): domain Bacteria; kingdom Pseudomonadati; phylum Pseudomonadota; class Alphaproteobacteria; order Hyphomicrobiales; family Phyllobacteriaceae; genus Mesorhizobium; species Mesorhizobium sp. M1169. Next base: position 8,723 of record NZ_JAMYME010000038.1, read on the forward strand.
CAAAAATAGTAGCAACGTTGCCGCTCGTCCCGACGCCTCGTCGCAAACACCGAACCAACCGCCTCGATATGGGGCGCCCCATTTCCATGGGGTATTTAACGAAAGATGGATGAAGGAATGGCTAAGAATTGCGCTCCATTTGATATATCCGCTCCTTGGCGCGGCCGGCACAAGTTCCCGCGGCCGCACTCGGCGAGCACGCTGCTGGTCGCTGGCCCTCTCTTCAACCGGCGGCGCCAGTCGCGTATCGGGTTAGCGTTTCCAGTCTCGATGATTGACTTTGCGAGTGTTTCGCCCTCGTGGGTAGGCTAACGGCCATAGCCGCGACAAATGAAATCAGATTTGCGCCAGCGCAAAGCGTGCACGGCAAGCAGGCCTCACCTGCACGCGCTCCACTTTGACAACCCTAGGCGCCAATTGCACGGCGCTTCCAGGAGTTCCACCTCGAGCTATGTGCGCTCTCGCGCGAAACAGCGCGCCCCCTTGCCAGGCCTTCGAAGCAATCCGTCGCTGAGAACACGCGCGACTCACGAGCGTTTCAATGGAGGGGAGTTGGTTGCCACGCTCGATGTGGGAGATACTTTCCAGTTGCGGCCGATGCGATCGGCCATTGGTTTGGACGCGTACATGCCGTTCGCAGGCGGCTTGTGGGCGCGACGTGAACGGAAAAGAAACGTTTCCAATATTAGATTCCGCGATTCGAATGAATCTCGCCTGTTCGGCATAGTCGCAACGCGGTGCTGGGCTAGTCGTGCCAACAAATCAATTAGCGCCCTGGCGGAACTGAGCCCGATGAACAGCTTGACGATACGCCGCCGCATACTCGCCAGTTTCGCGGCCGTTCTGGTTGTCATGTCGGTTATGGCCATCATTACATACGTTTGGTTTCTCCAGACGGAGCAAGAAGCGACCAGCGTGGAAAAGGAAACTCTTCCGGACCTCTATCACAGCACCCAGATCATGATGGGACAGATGGATGCCCATAGTCTTCTCCAGGAATATGCTCTTCAGGACAATCCTGCCGACAAGCGGGCTTTCGAGACTACCATCAAGGCGAACCGCGACGCCCTGCAACGGTCGATGGACGAGTATGAAGAGACCATTGAGTCCGATTTGGACAAGCAGAACTACGCTGTCGTCAAGGACCTCGCCGATCAATTCCGCCAAGCCGAAGCCGCCGTACTGGATGCCAGTCGTGCCGCGTTGGCGAAGGGAGAGATCCCCAACGAGCGCCCGGCCATCAAGAACAATGTGGAGCCGATCTTTCGGAAATTGCAATCGGCTCTGCAAGCCATGGTCGAGGACCATAGAGGAGAGGCAAACAGCTCGACCCAAAAGATAGGTTCGATCGTCCGCACAGCGAAGTTGGGCCTGATTGCCGGGTTCCTCGTAGCACTCGGTTTGGCCCTTTTGTGCGGCTATCTTCTATTCCGTGCCGTTAGTGTCCCGCTTGGCCGATTGGTCGATCTCGTCCGTGTAATGCGCCTGGGCGACTTCAGCGGGCGCCTCGATTTGAAGCGCAAGGACGAGTTTGACACGCTGGCTGAGGGCTTCAACACCATGGCCGATGATCTCACCACGCTGATAGGCCAGGTTCAGAAATCCAGCATTCAAGTCAACACATCGATAACCGAGGTGGCCGCCACCTCAAAGGAACAGCAGGCAACCGCAAATGAGATCGCGGCCACTACGACCGAAATCCGAGCGACCGCGAAGGAAATCTCGGCAACCTCCAATGAGCTCGTACGAACGATGAGCGAAGTTTCTGCGGTCGCCGAGCAAACCGCCACGCTCGCCACCGGCGGACAAGCAGGGCTGGCACGCATGGAGGCAACCATGCAGCACGTCATGGAAGCCGCCACCGCGATTAATTCCAAACTTGCGATCCTGAGCGAGAAGGCCGGCAATATCAATCAGGTGGTGACCACGATCACCAAGGTTGCCGACCAGACCAACCTTCTTTCGCTAAACGCCGCAATCGAGGCTGAAAAGGCGGGCCAATATGGGCGAGGCTTTGCGGTCGTGGCAACGGAGATCCGGCGGCTTGCCGACCAAACCGCCGTCTCGACATACGACATCGAGCAGATGGTCAAGGAAATTCAATCCGCCGTCGCAGCCGGCGTCATGGGCATGGACAAATTCTCCGAGGAGGTCCGACGTGGCATGCAAGATGTGCAGCAGGTCGGCGGCCAACTCTACGAGATTATTCAGCAGGTCCAGGGCTTGGTGCCACGCTTCGAAGTCGCCAATGAAGGAATGCAGGCCCAGGCAACGGGCGCAGCGCAGATCAGTGAGACGCTGATACAATTGAGCGAAGCCGCTCAGCAAACGGTTGAATCCCTCCAGCAATCCACGCTCGCGATCGACGAACTCAATCAGGTTTCGGGCGGGTTACGCAGCAGCATTTCCCGTTTCAAACTGCGGGCGCTACGAGAGGTGCCTGCGAGCTAGGACGACTATGCTATTCCTCGGGTTCTGTATAGGTGGCGACCGGTATGTGCTGGACATGGAGCAGGTTGAAGAGGTCCTGCCTTACATTGGCGTGAGAACGCTGCCGGGCGCGCCGAACGGCGTAGTAGGCCTAATCAACTGCCGGGGCTTACCCGTTCCCATGATCGATCTCAGCCTGCTTGCGCTTGGCCGCCCCTCGGCGCTGGTGCTGAGCACACGAATCGTTCTGATACGCTATCCAACCAAGGATGGTGAGAACCACCTGCTTGCGCTTGTTGCTGAACGAGCGACCGATATGCTCGAGCGGGATCCTTCTGACTTCGCGCCGTCCGGGATGGAGGCGGGAACTCCGCCCTACTTGGGCCCCGTGGCGTCCGACGATAGAGGACTTGTCCAGTGGGTCAGGGCCGAAGCGCTGCTATCGGACGACATTCGCAAAACGTTGTTCCGTCAGGTCGCGATGAGTTCATGATGTTTGGTGCGGTCGAACAGCTATTGAGGGAAAAGATTGGACTGGACAGCGGCACTGTCGGTCTGTCGGTGATCCGTCACGCGCTCCGGGAGCGGATGTCAGCCTGCCGGATCAGCGGGCTTCAAGATTATTGGCAGTTGCTGGCTGGCTCCCCATCCGAGCTCCAGGAACTGATCAACGCGGTTGTCGTACCGGAGACATGGTTCTTCCGAGATCGTGAAGCTTTCACTGCAATGACGCGTCATGCACGGGCGCGCATGCGGCCGGGTCAACCCATAATGCTCTTGAGCCTACCATGTTCGACAGGCGAAGAGCCCTATTCGATGGCGATGGCCATGTTCGATGCTGGTTTCGGAGCACAGGATTTCAAGATTGACGCAGTCGACGTGAGCACGGGCAATCTCGCGGCCGCGGAGCGCGCGGTCTACGGGCGCAACTCATTTCGCGGCGATTTTCTCGAATTCAGAGGGCGCTATCTCGAAGCGGCCGAAGGCGGACTACGGCCTGAGGTGCGGGTCCTGAAGCAAGTCCGGTTCAGGCTTGGCAACCTGTTTGATCCTGCGGCCTCGTATGGGCCGGCACCGTACGACATTATTTTTTGCCGCAACCTGCTGATCTATTTCAACCGAAACCTGCAAGACCGCGCGCTGGTTTGTCTGAAGACCCTCCTCGCGCCAGATGGCCTGCTGCTCGTCGGTCCAGCGGAATCAGGCCTTCCGATTCTGCACGGCTTTGCTTCAGCGCGATTACCGATGGCATTTGCGTTCACGAACGTGGAGCCGGCTAAGGCGCCCCGGACGGTTGCCCCCTCCAAGTCGCGCTTCGGTCCGGCCACCCCTGCTCCTATCTCTGACGTCAGCAAAGTGCTGAGCCCGATCCGGCCGGCCTCCAGTAATGCAGCGAAAGTGGAGCGCTCCTTCCACCCTTCCGAGCGGGCGGCCCAAAGCCTCGCTTCTGTAGAACGCACCGCCAATGCCGGACGAGTTGCGGAAGCAAAGGAACTCGCGCTGACGCATCTCGGGGAATACGGTCCTTCGCCGGAAATCTTCTATCTGCTCGGGCTAGCTCAGGATGCAGAAGATGCGCGTTCCGAGGCGATCCAGAACTATCGCAAGGCCCTCTATCTCGAACCCCGCCATCAAGAAGCCCTCGCGCATCTTGCGCTGCTGCTTCGCAAGCAGGGTGACATCGCCGGTGCCGAGGCACTCACCGGGCGGCTCGGTCGGATTGGGAAAAGGAGCGGCACTTGACGTCAGCTGAGCCCGGTAGCGCATCATCGGTGCCGGACATTGCCATCGGCGACTGCTGGCGGCAAATAGGCGTTCGTGGTGACAGATCGTGCCCTGAACTGGAGCAACATCTCCACTGCCGGAACTGCCCGACCTATAAGGAAATCGCACGGAACCTCCTGAACCGTCCGCTGCCGCCCGGCTATCGGGACGAGTGGGCCCGACATTTTGCCCAGGCAAGGACCGATGAAGCAGTCGGGAATGCCGAGAGCAGTGCATTTCAGACGGTCGTTGTCTTTCGTCTCGGCGAGGAATGGCTGGCGCTTCCGGTTGGCTGCTTCCAAGAAGTGGCCGAGCTGCGTAGCATTCATTCGCTGCCACACCGCAGGAACAGTGCGGTTCTCGGCATTGTCAATGTTCGAGGCGAATTGCTGGTTTGCATTTCGTTGGCCAAACTGCTCGGAGTAGACGACCGCAAAACGCGGGTACAGGACACGCGGACCAAGGCATTTCCGCGTCTTATCGTCGTCGGCAACAGCGACAAGCGCGTTGCTTTTGCTGTGGACGAAATGCACGGCATTTATCGATTCAAACAGAGCGACAAGCTTGCCTTGCCTGCTACCGTTGGCAAGGCGTCCTCGACCATGACGGCAGCCATGGTCTCGTGGCGAAGGGGCGCGGTCGGTTGTCTGGACGAGGCGCTGCTGCTGGCCATGCTCGATCGAGCTATCGCATGAGCGGCGCGGACTACAGCCAATTTTCGATGCTCGACCTCTTTCGGGCCGAATTGGAGACGCAGTCGCAGGCCCTGACGTCCGGTCTGCTAGCGCTCGAACGCGATCCCGTGTCCGCCCAGAGTCTCGACGCTTGCATGCGGGCTGCCCATTCGCTGAAGGGGGCGGCCCGGATCGTCGATCTGACGCCGGCGGTGGAAGTTGCGCACGCGATGGAAGAGTGCCTGGTCGCCGCACAGCGGGGGCGTCTCAGCCTGAGTCGCGAGCACATCGATACACTTTTGAAAGGCGTCGATCTCCTCGGATCCATAGCGAGTGAGCCTGCCTCGGCCGATGAGAGCGCCAAACTGGAAATAGCCGGTTTTCTGCTGGCGCTTGAGCAGGCATCCTCCCCATCGACAGCATCAGAGACGGAGCTCGCCGGCTCAAATGCTGCCCCGCAGGAGGCGCCGTGGGCCTCTTCGGCGAAGGAGACGAGCGTCCTCGCTCGATCGGAACCACTTCTTCAACCTTATGGCGGCGTCGGTTCCGACCGTATGGTGCGGGTAACGGCCGATAGTCTAAACCGCTTACTAGGGCTTGCCGGTGAGTCCCTGATGGAGGCTCGTCGCCTCAGGCCGTTTACGGGCGGCCTACTTCGACTGAAACGGATTCAGTCGGATCTGGCCATTGCCTTCGACGTGCTAGGCGACGCACTGGCCGAGATTCCTAAGGACGATCGGGCGGTGCAAGCACTGGCAGAGGCGCTGCAAAAACTTCGGCTGAGCCAGACGTTCCTCGCAGAGCGCCTTGACGAATTGGACTCGATTGACCGCAGAGCCACTGACCTTGCGAACCGACTCTATGACGAAACGCTGGCGAGTCGCATGCGCCCCTTCGAGGATGGCGTCCGGCACTACTCAAGGACGGTGCGCGACCTTGGCCGAACCTTGGGGAAGAACGTGCGGTTAGACATCGTCGGGGGCTCAACTGGCATCGATCGCGACATCCTGGACCAACTCGAGGCACCACTCGGCCATCTCCTCCGCAATGCTGTCGACCATGGGCTCGAAACGACCGACGAACGTATAGCAGCCGGCAAATCTGAAGAAGGTGTCATCAGGCTCGAAGCACGGCACAATGCGGGCCTGCTGCAGATAATCGTCGCGGACGACGGAAGGGGAATCGATCTGAACAAGCTGCGCGAGACGGTCGTGGCGCGCGGCCTGACGACAGAGGAGACCGTCGGCAGACTTGCCGAAGCGGAATTGCTCGAATTTCTGTTTCTGCCAGGCTTTTCGATGAAAGCGACGGTTAGCAACATCTCCGGACGCGGCGTGGGGCTCGATGCCGTACAGGCGATGACCAAGCAGGTCCGAGGCCTCGCAACCGTCTCCTCAGAGTTCGGCTTCGGAACCCGATTTCAACTACAGCTGCCGTTGACCTTGTCGGTGCTCCGCACGCTGCTCGTCGACATTGACGGAGAGCCATACGCCTTCCCGCTCGCAGGCATCGCCAGCACGATAAAGTTGCCGCGCACGCGCATCGAACTGCTCGAAGGCCGGCCGCATTTCCGCTTCGAGGATCGACAGATCGGACTAGTCACCGCGCACGAGGTTCTTGACCGCGCTGAGCCGCAAGCAGACGCCGATGAACTTTCAGTCGTTCTGATTAATGGTGATCACGGTGAAACCCACGGGTTGATTGTCGACCGCTTCCTGGGCGAGCGCGAGTTGGTGGTCCGGCCGCTAGATCCTCGCTTTGCCAAGGTCAAGGACATCAGCGCGGCGGCGTTGATGGAAGATGGTTCGCCCGTGCTTATCGTTGATGTCGACGATCTGATCCGATCAGTAGACAAGCTCGCGTCATCCGGCGGCCTACGCACCTTGCGGCGTGGTACTACCAGCCCCGATCTTAGGCGGCGCAAGCGCGTTCTGGTGGTCGACGATTCTTTGACGGTACGTGAGCTCGAACGCAAGCTGCTGGACAATAACGGCTATGAGGTCGAGGTGGCGATTGATGGTATGGATGGATGGAACGCCATACGGTCTGAACCATTCGATCTTGTTATCACCGATGTTGATATGCCGCGCATGGACGGCATCGAACTGGTGACCTTGATGAAGAAGGACAGCCGGCTCGGGAACACCCCGATCATGATCGTGTCGTACAAAGATCGCGAAGACGATCGCAGGCGAGGTCTGGACGCCGGCGCGGACTACTACCTGACTAAAGGGAGTTTCCACGACGAGACACTGCTCCATGCAGTCGTCGACCTGATCGGCCAGGCGACAATGAGGCGCAGCGTGTGTATCCATCAATGAGGATCGCTATCGTCAACGATATGCCTCTTGCGGTCGAGCTTCTGCGGCGATTGGTTGTATCAACCCCGGAACATCAGGTGGCCTGGATCGCCGTTAACGGGCGTGAGGCAGTAGAGGCCTGCCAACGAGACCTCCCGGACCTGATCCTCATGGACCTGGTGATGCCGGAAATGGATGGCGTCGAGGCTACGCGCAGGATCATGGCGAAGACGCCATGCCTGATTCTGCTGGTCACGGCGAGCATTGAGGCCAACATTCCTGGTGTCTATGAAGCAATGGGGTATGGCGCGCTTGACGCGGTCGACATCCCCTCGATCGGCTCTGACGGCCCGGGGTCCGGACGGTCCGCACAGCTTCTCATCAAGAAGATAACGACGATCAGCAAACTCGTACGTGATGCGCCGTCTTCAAATTGGGGCACACGGACATTGCCCCCGTCTGTGTCATCGGCACAGCACCTTATTGCCATCGGCGCGTCTGCGGGCGGGCCCGCAGCTGTTGCCGCGATCCTCGGCGCATTTCCGAGCAATTTCACGGCCGCAATAGTTCTCGTACAGCATCTCGATGCGCAGTTCGTACCCGGTTTTGCAAACTGGCTCGGCCAGCATGCGGCACTTCCAATCCGTCCGGCACGCGAAGGAGATGAGCCCGAGGCCGGCACCGTTCTAATTGCGGCCACGGCTGATCATCTCGTCTTCAAGTCAGCCCACAAGCTCGGCTATACCCCGAAGCCGCACGACAACGTCTACCGTCCCTCCGTAGATGTATTCCTTGAGAGCGCCGCGCAGTGGTGGCCGGGTGTCGTGATCGGTGTCTTGCTCACGGGCATGGGTAGAGATGGTGCCCAAGGGCTCAAGCTGCTACGCGACAAAGGGCATTTGACAATCGCTCAAGACAGCGCGTCGAGTGCGGTCTATGGGATGCCCAAAGCCGCCGCTGCCATCGGTGCCGCTGTCGAGATCCTACCGCTTGACTCAATCGCCCCGCGCCTAATCGAGGCGTGCGGCCCATCTTGCTGAAAGGTTATTCTATGACGGGCAAATCCAATCTCGTCTCACCCCTGGCAGACAATTACTCGTCAATGGTTCTGCTGGTGGACGACCAGATAATGATCTGTGAAGCGGTCCGGCGCGCGCTCGCAAACCAGCCGGACATAGATTTCCACTTCTGCACCGATCCGCTCAAAGCGACTACAGTTGCCGACGAAGTGAAGCCAACGGTCATCCTGCAGGATCTTGTCATGCCGGGCGTTGATGGGCTGGACTTGGTACGGCAATACCGAAAGAATTCCTCGACGCATTCTGTCCCCGTCATCGTGCTGTCAAGTAAAGAAGATCCGGCCATCAAGGGCGAGGCATTCGAGGCCGGAGCGAACGACTATTTGGTCAAACTGCCGGACCGTATCGAGTTGGTCGCTCGTGTCCGTTATCACTCCCGGGCCTATCTTGACCACGTTCAGCGAGAGGAGGCATACAGGGCCCTGCGAGAAAGCCAGCGGCAATTAATGCGCGCGAATCTCGAGCTGGAACGTCTCACACGGATTGACGGTCTCACAGGTCTGGGAAACCGGCGCTACTTCGATGAATATCTCGCGGCGGAATGGAAGCGCGCGGTCCGCACGAAGAGCCCGCTGTCGTTGTTTATGATCGATGCCGATCACTTCAAGCGCTACAACGACACCTATGGCCACATGGCAGGCGACGAGGTGCTGAAGCAGGTCGCCAGTGTAATCCAAAGCAGTTGCAACCGCTCGACCGATCTCGCGGCGCGCTACGGCGGCGAAGAGTTCGTCGTGGTGGTGGTCGATATTTTGCAGGCGCAGTCGGGCGCTATGGCCGAGCGGCTCGTGCAGAGCGTGCGAGCCTTGAGCATTCCACACGGTTCTGAGCGGGTGACAATCAGCGTCGGTGTTGCAACCATGGTGCCTGATGAGAACCACACGCCAAATGACCTCATCAAGGCGGCCGATCTGGCGCTCTTCCGCGCCAAGTCGGAAGGACGGGACCGTGTCGTGTATTACGACTAAAGGTAAGGGTGCTTTACGGACGGGCTTACAGCTCGTGCAGTTTAAAGGCTTGGTGATCGCCGAACGGGACCCCTCGATTGTCAACCGGGCAAGCGAAACAGTTCAAAGTCAGTTCCATTTCTGGATAACTGCTGTTCCGCGGACCGGAACCTCAAACACGAGTTCGTTTTCGACGGGTACGCCTCCGACGCTTATGCGGCTGGTCCAGTCTAATCTAGGACATCCCTCGCCCCTTTTGGCGCGAAATAGACTTGCGCAACGCGCCCGCCCGGATACGCCCACCGATCTCCTTGCGTGAAGGTGATCCTCACGTCAGGGTATCGGACGCCGCAGCCGATGCGGGAGGCTGGTGCGATGGAGGACCACTGCTGGCGAAACCTTACGATCACACGCTGCTTGTCAATTGATCAACCGCCTGCTCAGCACGCGGGAGCGTCTTCGAGATAGGGGAGCCGCTTGAGAGCAGTGACTAACGAGCCGGAGGAGTGTGCCCGGCACGAGTAGGGGGTCGGGCGGAGCATCGTGCCGGGCCTGGGCAATCCCCAGCAAGCGCCGGCTCCATGCGCCTATCTCAAAAGGTGACCGTCACAACGACAATATCCGTATAGGTGCCGGACGGCGGCGTCGACCATCCGCACCGCTATTTGAGACTGTAGTGCACCCTGCCAGAGATATGCTCGATATCAAAAGCCCGATGGCCAATGCGTTGCTTGCGAATGATCGCTGAATGCCAACCTGATTCTGTTTCATACCCGTCACCTCAACTGACAATAGTGCAGGCTAGATGGGGATACGGCGCGAAACAAGGGAGCGCCTCTTCTTTGGTTCGGCCGATCGCTTCTAGTCAGCAGCCGCGGGCCAGCCGCATCGCCTGCAAAGCCAAATCGTACGTGATAGGCTGATCGCGCGTAAGCGGTCAGCCGATAACGTCAGGCCTAAAGTTCCAAGGCATGAGCATTTCGATCTCGGATGCCGGCCAGCCTTGAGCGATGCGGGTCAAGGTCTGGGAGAGCCAGTCGAGCGGATCGACGCTGTTCATTTTGCAGGATTGCAGCAAGGTGGCTACCGTAGCCCAGGTTCGTCCACCGCCTTGGCCGCCGGCGAATAGACTATTCTTTCGCGTGATCGTCTGGGGCCTGATTGCACGCTCGACGATATTGGAGTCGATTTCGATGCGACCGTCCATCAGAAAGCGTTCCAGCGCCTCCCGCCGGGTGAGCGCGTAGCGGATCGCCTCGGCGGTCTTGGATTTTCCGGAGACCTTGCCCAGTTCCGCTTCCCATAGATCGAAGAGGCTCGCGACAATGGCCACGGACTTTTCCTGACGGAGCGCGGCGCGGCTTCCGGCATCCTTGCCGCGAACCTCGTCCTCGACCTTCCACAATTCGGTCATGGCGATGATCGAATCCGTCGCGGCCTGCGAGATCCCGCTGATGTGCAGGTCGTAGAATTTGCGCCGCAGGTGAGCCCAGCAGCCGGCGAGCCGGATTGTTTCATTGCTGCCGGCTTTGGCCCGTGCCTTGACCAGGTTGGTATAGGCCGAGTAGCCATCCACTTGCAGGATGCCGCTGAATCCGGCGAGGTGGCGCGCCACGCAATCCGCGCCTCTGCTGTCTTCAAAACGATAGGCAACCATTGGCGGACTGGTTCCGCCATAGGGTCGATCATCCCGTGCGTAGGCCCATAGCCAGGCTTTCGTGGTTTTCCCCGCTCCGGGGGCAAGGGTGGGCAAGGTCGTCTCGTCGGCGAAGACCCTTTCGCCCTCCTTGACGCGCTCAAGGATGTAATCGGCGAGCATCTGCAACTCGAAGCCCAGGTGCCCCATCCACTGCGCCATCAACGACCGGCTGAGTTCAACGCCATCGCGCAGATAGATCGTCTCCTGCCGGTAAAGCGGAAGGCCGTCGGCGTATTTCGACACGGCGATATAGGCGAGCAGCCGCTCCGTCGGCAGGCCGCTTTCAACGATGTGCGCCGACGCCAGAGCCTGGACCACGCCGTCACGGCCCCGGAAAGCGTATTTGGGACGGCGCGTGACGATGACCCGGAACTTCGGCGGCACGACGTCCAACCGCTCGGATCGATCCTCGCGGATCAGAACCTTTTCCAGCCCCTCGCAGTCGCCCGGGATTTCCGGCTCGATAACTTCCTCGATGCGTTCGAGATGAGCTGCAAAACCCTTGCGTGGACGCGCTGCGCGCTTTGGCTTGCCCTTGACTGCGTGATCGAGTTCGCTGCGGATCGCAGAAAGGCCGGTCTCGACCTCTTCGAAGGCAAAGGAGGCCTGCTCGTCGTCGATGGCCAGGCGTAGCCGCTCGGAACGCGTGCCATGTTGCGTGCGCTGCAAAACCTTCAGGATCGACGTGAGATTGGCAATCCGCTCGTTGGCGCTCTTCTCGACGGCCTTCAGCCGGGCGACCTCCGCCTCGGAGGCTGCGATCCGAGCTTCGGCGACTACGATCCGGGCCTCGCTCGCAGCCTGCTCGCGAGCCATGGAAAGGATCATCGCCTTCAGCGCATCAACGTCGTCGGGAAGGGCAAGACCCGGTAGAACCATGGCAGGCAGCAAAGCACAAAAACAGCCGCTTTCCCAACCGTTCCAGCCGCATGATTCATCTTGCCGCAGGCCGGTTTCAGCCCGTCGATAACGGCCGCCTGATCCTGGCCGGACGGATCTTTTTCCAGTCTAACCCGGCCAGAAGCGCCATCAGCTGGGCGTGGTCGAGACGCATGCGCGCGGCCGATATCGCAGACCAGCAGAAGCTGTGATCTTCCAGAGTCTTCGAATAAAGACAAACCCCGCTGCCGTCCCACCACACGATGCGAACCCGGTCCGCACGCTTCGAACGGAATACGTGAAGCGCCCCCGAGAACGGGTCCAGGCCACCATCCCTGACCAGCGCCATCAAAGCTGCCGCGCCCTTGCGGAAGTCGACCGGCTGGCACGACACGTAAACCACCACACCGGAAGCGATCATGCCTTGCGAGATCGACGCACGATGTTTGCACAAATGTAATGGCCGCTGCAAGAGTGATGCACGATGGACAGTGGTGGGGCACGCGTTGACGAGATGTCAAGCAGTCAGGATTTTCGCTTCCTTGGCGGCGTTGAGAAATGCCACGCGCGCTACCTCCGGTGCGCTGCCGCCGCCGAGCACCTTCATGCACGCCATGCGAGCCTGGATGCGGCGCCCGGTTTCTCCAATGGGCCAGCGGTAAAGCAGCATTTCGGCGGCTTCGCGGGTGCTCGAAACACTGACTTTGCCCGAGGACAGCAAAACGGTCACGGGCTCTTCGAACGTGCCGACGTCTCGTTCGCAGGTCATATGCTGGTCTCCTTTCGCAATCTCCCCAAGACCTTACGGGTGAACCATCCGTTCCGTTGCGTCACGTTTGGCCCGGTGGGCGAACATTCTGTGAGGATGGGACCTCGTCCAGAGCGCGGGCTTGATCGCTCAGACTAGACTCGCCAACCCGTTGCGGTCCTCAAATGGCGAGAACCGTCCTTATCGTTACGAGCCCGCTATGCCTTGGTCAGTTGCCGGCGCTGATATCGGAAACGAAGCGCGGAAGGGCACTCTGCCGCCCAGAGTAACCGGCCTGCACGGTGAGGACGAGAAGGACGCTCTTCCAAGCGCGGAGTTCGAATCCTCCCTCACCGCCATAAGTCATTGTTTAGATCAATAAAAATACAAGAATAGGTTGGGCGCCCGCCATAAAGCCCGCCTACCGAAAACGGGTATTCGCGGCACGTCAGCTTACGACACAAATATGCGGGGTCGATGGTTGGACCTGGTAGATGGCAGAGATCAACTTCGGCCTCGCTAAGCGAAGTCGTGGGGTTCATGCGACAGCGGAATCAGGATACGCGACGAGCACCCCGTGCCGGGTCAACCTCGCCGTCGGGAAGTACCGACCGGTGCGGAACCAAGCGGATTCACGCTTGTCGGCAGCGGACGCCGGCGGTGGCGATCAGCACCCGAGCAGGCTCCTCATTAGCGAGACAAACGTCCAGAGCGGAGGCCAATCTTGGCACGCGACCGCGCCATCCTGAACGACCGCTCTCCTCGGCTTAGTCAAGCATACCTGCGGAATGAAGCGCCTGGCCTGTGACAAATGAATCTCTGCTGGACCGCCGATGATATGGGGAGGCGCTCGCAAATCGCGCCCTACGCGCGGGTTGATCGGTTGATTAACATCAAAGCTTGAATATGAGAAATGCGCCAACTGTGACGGCGGTGGTCACCGTGGCTCGAGTGTCAGCAGATGTGGTAAGGTTGAGTGTCGGCGAGTGGCAGAGGTCCAGCAACAATGACTTTGAGACGAACCAGAGCTCACGGCGCGTCCGGCTTGGTTCTAGCGGTTTGCACTGTGTTTGCTTGGCAGAACGCCACTGCCGCTCAAAATTGCGACGCAGCCGCGACGCCTGGCGTCAATTGGCACGAGTGTGACAAGAAGCTTCTCATCCTAGAAGGACAGGACCTGAGCGGGGCGAACCTGTTCGGTGTTGATTTCACTTCGACCGACCTCAGGAACAGCAATCTCCTTGCGGCAAATCTTGAGAAGGCAACGCTTGTGCGTGCTTCCCTGGCCGACTCGACCGCCAAAGGCGCCCGGTTCGACAGAATCGAGGCCTACAGGACCGACTTCAGCCGTATGGACGCGCAGGGCGCTGTGTTTGCGAGCGCAGAAATACAGCGCTCGAATTTCCAGGGCGCCAATCTGACCAATGTTGATTTCACAAAGGCAGAATTGGGGCGTGCCCAGTTCCATGACGCCGATATCAGCGGCAGCCGCTTCTCGTTTGCCAATCTCGCACGGGCGGACTTCCGGGGAGCGACGTTCACCGCGCCGATAGACTTTGACCGCGCCTTTTTCTTTCTGACCCGTATCGAGGGCGTCGACCTTTCCAATTCGGTGGGTCTGTCCCAGTGGCAGCTCAACATGGCTTGCGGAGACGCCCGGACCGAGTTGCCTTCTGGCTTGACGAGGCCTGAAGATTGGCCCTGTCAATTCCAGCAGGAATAGTTGTCGGCAAGCGAACTGCGGCAATGCTGCGCCCGACAGGATGAAACTGAGAACCCCTATGTCATCGTTTGCGCTATACAACTTTTGCGACAGCCGGGAGCGGATGAATGGAATCGGGCCGTATTTCTCCCACTACCCACGCGGTCCGAGGCGGCAGAAATGGGGCCGAGCAGACCGTCCGCCGCTAGGGTACCCAGCACGCGAGCGGACATGTGAGAGCTCGGTGCGAAGGTCCGGGATCAGGCCCATTGCGGACGTACGTGTTGGTTCGCCTGTTGGCGCTGAAGCGCCCATTTGGGCCGCTAGCCGCACATGTGCGGCGGCTCAAAAAAGCCGATTGTCATGCGCCAGCGGAACGCTGTGACAAGCGAACACCAGCGCCGCCACCTTCTCTGGAATGAATTCGATCCCGGACGCTTCGAAGACTGCACGAATTTCGGCGAGGGTTGAATTCTTTAGCTGTTCGCCTCTTTCCAACCGCGCGATGGTATCGGGAAATACGTTTGCGTTTAGGGCTAACTCTCGAGTTCCCCAGCCCAACGCGACACGTGCCATTTTGCACTGAACTGCATTCATTTCGTAACCGTGATACGATTCTTGTTGATCCATAGCCGCTTTTTCAATATCGGCGTCGGCTTTCCTTGTGCGACCGTCTGCGTGCCCGAGGGTGAGGACGTGGCGGTCCACTCGATCGAGGCGCTCAATGAAGTGCTCGGCGAGGGGCCGGATATGGCAGCTCTCCGCGAGAAGGCCGAAGCTGATTTTGCGGCACATCAGGCTCGCTGGGATGCAGCTGCCGAGGAGGCTGGTTACACCGCCGCGCTCAAGGCCGAGTGCGAGGCTGGCGACCGGGCACAGGATCTGCTGGAAGCGTTCTCAACGACCCCCGCTACGACTCTCGCCGGTGTGGCGGGCAAGCTCGATGCCGTGTTGCGCGAGGGCGAAGCCTGGGAGGAATGCTCCGTGTTCCCCTGGCCGCAAATCCGCTCGGCGCTCAGCGATCTGGTGCTCATCGCCGAGCAGACGATGCCGGAACAGTTCATTCGCGGCGAGCAGCGTCGCAAGCTCGGCAAGCGGCGGGCTGGCTGCTGTTTCCGCGCCTGAAAGACGAAGAAGGAGGCGAGCTATGAAGCCCATCCAACCCAACTTCCGGCGTCAGCCGAGAACCCCTCAACTTGCGGCGAAGCGTCTGCCTCACGTCACCCTTCAACCGCCATGGAATTGCCAGCGCAGAGCACTCTTGCGGCATCTCACCATCCGGCGGTGAGCGATCCCGATCTGCTGGATGCCTTCAACCGCGATGCCGCCGTGCAGAAATGGACCGTGCCTGAAGCTGCAGAGGCAGCGACAGCCCTGTGGGGAAAGCCAGCCGCAACCGCAATCGCCTGGTGCGCCGTGTCGGCGTATTGCGACGGGCGGACACAGGAGTATCGATTCTGGTTTCGGGTATTCGCCCTCTTCAAGCGGGTTCGCCCAATGCCGTGGCGGAAGCAGCGTCCGGCAAGGCTCGTCCAGACTCTTCCCGATAGATGGGGAGATTATGTCCGGCAAGAGAACTGCCCGCTTGTCGAGAGAACGCCGGACCGAAGTCAGCCCGTCAAGGCCAGAGCCGCATCGCTGTGGCGCGTGCTGCGCCAGCCTTGACCGGCAGTCTTCGGCCCGGCGGCCGCTTTGGACGCAGGCAAAACTCCGGTACGAGCCGTACCGCTCTACCCCTCGGGGTACATTACTCCGGCAATTCGTCGCCCTTGATCGGCGCCTTCCCTTTGCCGGCCCGTTTCAGGATATGCAGCGCCTTGGGAAGGTCGGCACGGGCAGCGCGTTCCTGAAAGTAACTTTCCGTGCGCAGCGCCGAAAGCTTCTCAGCGACTGCCACGTTAATGAACTGGTTGAGCGGCACGCCTTCGCTCTCCGCCACCTTGCGCGCCTCATCCAGAAGCGAGAGCTGAAGCCGCAGTGCGAAATTGCTTCTCCTCATGTCTTTCTCTCCAATCGTCTCAGCGCCTCGCCCGGCGACAGGACCAAGATACCGAAGCGCTCGGCCACTTTGCCGAAGTCGCGTAGGTTGAACGTCACTATAGCATCCGCCAGTCCGTTTACCGCAGCTTCCAGCACCATGTCGTCGTCCGGGTCGCGAACGGCGGGTCGCCAAAGGAAGACAAGGCGAACCGGCTCGGCGACGGCCGCCACCGCATCGAGCAACGCGTTCACATCCCCAGCCGACAGGCAGGAAGCCTCAAGGTGCTCAGGCCTTGTCATGACCGCCTGGTACTCGATCATCAACGGCACCGAAGCGATCAGCGTCAGCCGGCGCTCCAAAGCTGCCACCAACAGTTGGCGCGAAGCGCCGGCATCGCTTCGGATCGCCGCCACCATGGTCGCCGTATCGAGAAGCAGTCTCACGCAAGCATATTGGATATTGCGTGCGATATTGCAAGAGGCTCGAGCTTTGGCAGTTTGGCTTGGTTTCGGAATTCCCAAATCGCAGCGCGCAAGTATTTGCACGCCACCGTACGACCGCGCCGCAACTGAACTTGTCTTGCTGATCATCACGCCGCTCAATGCCCTTGATCTACACAGAAGAGCGGGCATGCCATGGTGGACGAGGCCAAACCTGGGAGCGACAGCGCAAGCCATGACTACAGGGCTGAGATGTCGGCACGAGACATGGCTGAACGAGCCGTCCTGTCGATCGCCCGTTTGTTGGGTCGGCGGGTTGCTCGGGAGCATTTCGAGGAATTGCAGGGGGCCAACGACAACAAAGTTCATCCTCTTGAAAAAACACCGTCAGAAGGGGAGGGTGGGGACGGCGGCGGCCATTAACAAAGAGAGGAAGAGGAGCGGTTCATGACCCGTGTCGCGCTGTATGCTCGTTACTCATCCGACAACCAGCGCGAAGCCTCTATCGAGGATCAGCTGCGGCTTTGCCGAGAGCTCGCGGCCAGGGAGAGGTGGACTGTCGTTGAAACCTATGTCGATGCCGCGATATCCGGCTCAAGCGTCATCCGTCGACCAGACATCCAGCGGCTTCTCGCCGATGCTCAAAGCGGGCAATTTGAGATCGTTCTAGCCGAGGCACTCGATCGCTTGTCACGCGACCAGGAGGACGTAGCCGGCCTCTTTAAGCGACTGCGCTTTGCCGGTGTCAGGATCGTCACTCTCTCTGAGGGCGCCGTGGACGAACTGCACGTGGGCCTGAAAGGAACGATGAACGCGTTGTTCCTGCGCGACCTAGCCGCCAAGATCAGGCGGGGCCAAAGCGGCCGCATATTGAACGGCTACAACGCCGGCGGCCTCTCTTACGGCTATCGCGTGGTCAAAAAACTCGATGAACGCGGCGAACCGATCCGCCGTCTGCGCGAGATCGATGAGGATCAAGCCGAGGTCGTGCGTCGGATTTTTCGGGAATTCGCGGCTGGTCAATCGGCGCGTACGATAGCTGCAGGCCTCAACAGGGAAGGTATCCCATCACCCTTTGGGGGTGCGTGGGGCGCCTCGACCATCAATGGCAATCTCAAGCGGAGAAGCGGCTTTCTCTACAACGAAGCCTAAATCGGGCTGCTCGTCTTCAATCGTCTTCAAATGCGCAAGGATCCCGAGACTGGGAAGCGCATCTCGCGGCCGAATCTGCCGGAAACCTGGCAGGTCGTTGAAGTGCCGCATCTGCGTATCATCGACGATGAGCTATGGGATGCAGTGCAAGCCCGCAAGAAGCTTTATGGAGGCATGAAACTCCATCACCGCCGACGGCCGAAGCACATGTTCTCGGGGCTCGTGCGGTGCGGCTGCTGTGGCGCTTCCTATACGGTGAAGAACAGGAACCAGCTTGCTTGTGCCGCGCACCGTGAGAAAGGCACTTGTACCAATAACAGAACGATCCGTGTTGGCGAGCTTGAGAAGCGTGTGCTGGAAGGCATCCAGCGGCGCTTGCTGGCGCCAGATGCCATTGCGGGCTTCCTTGCTGAATATCATGCTGAGCATAAGCGACTGAACGCCATGAACCGCGAGCGGCAAAGGGAAGTCGAAAGGCGGCATGCCGGCATCGACAGGCAGATCGCTAACGTCGTCGATGCTATCGCTGACGGTGTCGCGACGACCAGCATGAAATCGAAGCTACTGGACCTCGAGCGCGAAAAGGAGAATCTAGCCCGAGAGCTACAGGCGATGGCGGCCGCGGAAAGCATTGCGGAGTTTCATCCGGCTGCGGTAACGGTTTACCGTCGGCAAGTATCCGAGCTCCAGGACGCGTTGCAATCCGACGAGTGTGAGCGGCACCAGGCGGCGAGGATCATCCGCTCACTGGTCACGGGGATCGAGATCATTCCGACGGAGGGTAGGGGACAGGTTGAGCTGAAAGTTCGCGGTGCGCTGGCGGAGCTTCTCAACCTGCCAAATCGTAAACCAGGAACAGCGCCTAGCGCTGCAGTGATGGTAGCGGGAGAGCGCTACCGCCTTCCCCACACTCATCGAACTCCCAGTTACAATTTCGCTGCTGCGGCTGAGCGAGGCGCGCTATCCTAATTGCGGCCTGGCGGGTGACGGCATGGGGCCCAGAAGCCGACGTTCACGAAAGTGAAGTCAAGTTTGGACAGCCCCATCAATTTCCAATGCGATACGCATCAGCTGCTCGATAAAGTCGCTAACTACTCTCGATGGACGTCGGTTGGGTGGCAACAACAGAAGAGTTCGGAAGGAGATTCCCGGGAGAAATGGACGGAGGCTGAGGTTTCCGTTGAGATAGGGAAGGGCAGTTAAAGGATTGACCATTCCGCATCCAAGCCCCGCATTGACCATCGAGCAGATGGTGGTGGAATAGGGGGTTTCTAGAACCACTTTGGGCTTGATGCCGTGATCAGCGAAGATGGCCTCTGCTTCCCGTCTCGTAGTGTCCTCCGGAGCCAACGCGATGAAGGCCTGCCCATGGAGATCGGCGGGACGGATCACTTCCCTCCCCTCTAGCGGATGGCCCCTGGGCATGGCGATCGCGACCCGGTAGTTCCGGAATGGGTGGGCTTCGACGCCCGCAAGATCGATCTCGTCCGCCGCCAGGCCGACGTCGAACTGGCCGGAGGCGACGAGTTCTTTGACTTCCGAGGATAGCCTTGCCTGAAAGGTGATCGCAACGTCAGGGTGACGGTGTTGAAATGCCTTTAATGCCTTTGGCATTACATTCGTACTTAATGCGGAGAGACTTGCGATCCGGATTTCCCCCGAACCGAAGTCGCGAATCCGCGCCGCGGCCCCTTTCAAATGGATGAGGCCGGAGAATGAGGTCTCCACTTCCCTGAAAAACAGGTTGCCTTCTGCCGTCGGCGACATCCGTCCTTTGATGCGGTGGAAGAGCGCGAAACCGATGTCGCGCTCCAGTTCTTGGACGGCCTTGCTCACCGCAGGTTGTGAGATGCGTAGTATCTCCGCGGCGCGTGAGGCGGTTCCAATCGTCATCACGGCGTGGAAGACCTCGATCTGGCGAAGATTCATGGCGCACCTATAACCTGAGAGAATAGCACATCCCGATCTTGATATTGGACGGAATAGGTTTTGTCATGCTGTAACTGTCTCCAACACATGAGGAGCAAGCATGAACGATCTCACTCAATGCGTTGTGACCCCCAAAGTCAAAACAGACGGCTTCGAGGCTCTGGGTGCAGCCGTCCATCGGGCTTCGACGATCGTATTCGCGGATGCCGCAGCCTACGCCACTCGCGGCCAGCGAGGGCCTGACGGCTATTCCTACGGCCTCTACGGCACCCCGACGACGCGTACACTGGAGCAAAAGATCACTCAGCTCGAGCAGGGTCACCGGACGCTTCTCGCGCCATCGGGCCAGGCCGCAAACGCAATCGCAATGCTCGCCGTCCTCAATGCCGGAAACAAGGTACTGGTGGCGGACACGGCCTATCCCCCGGTCCGTGATTTTGTGAACACCGATCTGGCAAAGTTTGGCGTCCGAGCGGAGTACTACGATCCCACTTCGCCCGAGGGGCTCGAACATCGGATCGACGGGAACACGAAACTGGTGTGGTGCGAGTCCCCCGGCGACCATGGAAGTCCAGGATCTGCCGCGGATTGCCGAGATCGCGCATCGGCACGGCGCGCTCGTCGGATTCGACAACACCTGGGCGACCCCTCTTAACTTCAAGCCCCTCGTACATGGGGCCGACATCGTGACCGAAGCGCTCACCAAATATATCTCGGGCCATTCCGACGTGCTGATGGGATCGATCACGGTGGCTTCCGAGCAGCTTTTCAACGCGCTCAAGGCGACTATGGGGCGCGCCGGGATCGGTGTTTCCCCCGACGACGCCTCTTTGGTGTTGCGGGGCATGGAGACTCTTGGCGTGCGAATGAAACACGCGCACGACGGCGCGACGGCGATGATCAACTGGTTCCGCGGCCACCCAGCCGTCGAGCGTGTGCTCTACCCCGCCCTGCCGTCTTCTCCCGGGCACGAATTCTGGAAGCGCGACTTCCTCGGCGCGAGCGGAGTGTTCAGCGTGGAATTGGTTCCCGAAGCACTGCCGCACGTGCCGGAGGCGCTCAATACGCTAGAGACGTTCGCCATCGGCGCCTCGTGGGGTGGGACACGCAGCCTCGTTGCCCCCATGCCCGTGAAGAGCAACCGCTCCGCGACGACTTGGAGTGGGCAGGACCTCCTTCTGCGGTTCAGCGTGGGGTTGGAATCGCACGACGAACTCATGGCCGATCTCGAGAAAATGTTGGCCCAAATCCAAGCACGGATCGACGACGAGCGGTTCGGCAAAGAAAACATCCGGCAATCAATGCTGTGAGTGAACACAAAAAGGGGAATGACAATGAACAACAACAACGAATTTAGACAGGCGCTCCTTCCTGGCGGGCGTCTCAAAACTGCTGGGAGTTTCGGCGATATCCTCCATCCTGCCGTCAATCGTTGCGGCATCAGAGGTTAAGGACACGCTTCGCATCGCGATCGCCAAGCCCGCCGGGGATATCAATCCTCACAAATACACCGGCCTGTGGGGCGTTCAGGACGTCGTTTTCGAGCCGCTGGTTAAATACGGCCATGACGGTAAGATCGAGCCAGGGCTGGCGACCGAATGGTCGGTCGAAGACGGGGGCAGGCTGCTTAAGCTCACCTTGCGCAAGGGCGTGACTTTCCACGACGGCACTCCGTTCGACGCCGCGGCGGTGGAATGGAACCTGAAGAGGTGGATCGGACTCGAAGCGAACAACTGGATGAATTCGTCCCGGCTTTACGCCGGAACGGACATCGTCGACGATGATCACGTCAACGTCCGGTTCAAGGAACCGGTCCTCGGCCTGCTCCAGGAGTTCGCTTACGTCCGGCCAGTCAGGCTCCTCAGCCCCAAGTCGGTCTCTGGGGACGGTAGCTATAAGGCACCCGTCGGCACGGGACCGTGGCATCAAGCGACTGCCGGGAATGAGGGCAGTGCCTTCGAGCGCTTCGACGCCTACTGGGGTGACAAGCCCTCTTTCAAATATCTTGAGGTAAAAGTCCTTCCGGACTCGCGCGGCCGCATGGCAGCGTTGCGCGCGGGCGACGTGGATCTGATCGGCGGAGCGTTTGTGTCGCCTTTGACCGCAACGGAAGCAGAGACGCTGAAGGGAGCGGGCATCGATGTCGTCATCGATCCCGGCACCACCACAATGATTATGGCCTTCAACACTTCCCGCGTCGAAGCGCTGAGGGACCCGAAAGTCCGCAAGGCGATCAACCTCGGCATCGACCGGGCTGCGATCTCGCAAGTGCTTTACCGCGGTCTGGCGACCTCCACTGGCAACCTGTTCTCCGAAACCGTTCCGTATTCGGGGAAGCGCTTCGATGTGCCTAGGCGGGATACCGAGACCGCAAAGTCGCTGCTCGAGGAGGCAGGCTGGGTCGGGGGGCCTGTCAGGCAGAAGGACGGCAAGGACCTTGCCATTGAACTGGTCGTTAGCGAGGAGCAAGTACCGGGGTCCCGATCCGTCGCGGAAGTGATCCAGTCCGAGCTCCAGGAGATTGGCGTCACGCTCACGATCCGCTCGGTGGATCATGCGTCGCGGCACAGCGACATTCCGGAGCGCAAGTTCGATCTCGCTTTCTTCCAGACGTTCGGCGCGCCATACGAACCTTTCGGGACTGTGGTGGGCCTGTTCCTATCCACCTATGACAACGGCGTGGACGGCAAGCTCTTCATCGACCCCGAGCACCTCGATCCGTTGGTGCTCGCCGCGATGTCAGCGCCCGAAGGCGAGATGGAAGCAGCTCTGCAGAAGGTCTATGACTGGCTGCACGACAACGACGCCATCGCGCCGCTGCTCTTCGTTCCGGGCATATGGGCGCATGCCGCTCGGGTGAAGGGCTTCCAGAGCCCCGCGACCGAGTACGACATGCCCTACGAGAATATCACACTGGCGGAGTAGGATACGGCCGTGTTCGCCTTCATCGCTAAAAGGGCCCGCAACGCAGTCTTGTTGCTGTTTCTGGCGTCCGTTCTATGCTTCGCGCTCGTGGTATCCGCTCCGGGCAACGTGGCGATACTCATCGCCGAGCTGCGGACGCCGACGGCCACCAAAGCCGATATCGCCAAGGTCGAGGAGGAATTGGGGCTCAACAAGCCGCTTCTCGAACGCTACGGCTTCTGGCTGAACGGAGCGATCCACGGCGACTTCGGCATTTCCTACAAGACGGGCGAGGCGGTCGGCGCGTCCCTCAAGAGCCGCCTTGCCGCGACCGCCACCCTCGTTGCGGGCGGAGCGGTCGTGGCTTTCTTGCTGAGCCTGTTCGTCGGCTTCGTAGGCGCGCTCTGGGCACATAGGGCGCCAGACGTGGTCACCCGAGGGAGCGCTCTTCTGGGCGCTTCGACTCCGTCCTTCTTCGTCGGAGCACTGCTGGTCTACGCCTTTTCGGTCACGTGGCACGTCTTTCCGACCTTCGGGTTTGCCGGACCCGTCAGTTGGGTGCTTCCATGGCTCACTCTGGGATTTCTTCCCGCAGCAGTTCTGAGCCGCGTCGTCCGAGTTGGCTTCGAGGAGGCGATGGCCAAACCCTATGTCCTAACGGCCATGAGCAAAGGACTGTCAAGGACGAGTATTCTGGTTCGCGACGCGATCCCGAACATCGCGCCGACGTACTTGAACGCCTTGGGAACGCAGATCGGGACGATGGTCGTGGGCGCGGTCGTTGTCGAACCTCTGTTCGCTTGGCAGGGCATCGGCGACCTCTTCCTGACCGGGGTGAGATTCCGCGACTTCATGGTCGTGCAGGCCTGCCTTCTGGTCTTCATCACGTTCTTCATCATCCTGAACGTCGTGGTCGACATCTGCATTACGCTGACCGATCCGCGCCTTAGACTTCAAAGGAGCTGAACATGCAGCCAGTCAGACCACTCCTGAAGGCCATTGGCGCCTTCCCGCGCTCGGCGGTATTTACTATCGGCGCGTTCGTTCTGTTGGGACTGCTCGCACCCTACATCGCGCCACATGATCCCAATGCGCAAGACCTGCTGATCGCTGGCCAGGGCCCGACGCTCGCCCATCCCTTCGGAGTCGACCATCTCGGGCGCGATACATTGAGCAGGTTGATTGTGGCGGCTCGGACGTCGCTGGTCGGAGTCTGTCTCGTCCTTGTGTGCGCGCACGCCATCGGCATCGCCATCGGCACGATTGCCGGATACCGGCGGGGCTGGACGGACGAACTGCTGATGCGCATCGTTGACGTCGGCCAGGCAATCCCCAGCCTCATCGTCTCACTTGCGGTGATCGGCATTGCCGGAGTCAGCTACTGGAACATGATCCTCGCGCTCGCGCTCGCCTGGTGGCCGGGTAGCGCCCGCATTAGCCGGGCCGTGGCTGTCAACACCATGAACAAGCCCCACATGGAGGCCCTAAGAGTATTGGGCGCAAGTCCCGTTCGCATTTACTTTGTCCATCTTCTTCCCACGACGATCGGGGCGGTGCTCGTATATGCCACGGCCGACGCCGGAGCAGTCGCGCTCGCAATCGCAACGTTGAGCTTCCTCGGGCTGGGCATCCAGCCGCCGACGCCTGAATGGGGACAGATGTTGGTCGACGCGCTTCCATATCTCGAGTCCGATCCGCGCCAGGTCATCCTGCCGGGACTGACCCTGACTTTAGCTGTCATCGGATTCAACATCCTCGGTGAAGCGGTCGCCCTCAACAGAGTTCCGAAGCCGCTGACCTCCCGGATGCTCGCGGCCCGCCGCCGGGTAACCGCATTCTGGGCCAAGGAGGCACGGCCATGAGTTCTGAACCGATACTCCGCGTCAAAGATCTGACCATAGACCTGCTGACGGCGCATACCGTGGTCCGCCCAGTCGACGGAGTAGCCTATGAACTGAGCCGCCGAGAGACCCTCGCGATTGTGGGAGAAAGCGGTAGCGGCAAAACGGTCACCTGCTTTGCGCCTCTCGGCCTGATGCCCGTGGGCGTCCAGGCGGATATATCGGGCACCATTTTGTTCGACAGCCGCCAGCTCGTCGGATCGGACAATGAAACGCTTCGCAGCCTGCGCGGAAAATCCATTGGCTTCATTTTCCAGGACCCGATGAGCGCGCTCAATCCCGCCCGCCGGGTCGGACGGCAGATAGCCGAAGTAGCCGAGCTTCACCTCGGCATGACCGCAAGAGCTGCGGAAACCCGGGCGCTTGAACTTATCAAGATGGTCGGGATGTCCGACCCCGAAATACGCCTCAAGCAGTATCCCCATGAGCTTTCGGGCGGTCTCCGACAGCGTGTCATGATCGCAATCGCCATTGCCGCCGAGCCGACACTTCTCGTAGCCGACGAGCCGACCACCGCGCTCGACGTGACGGTCCAGGCGCAAATCCTCCGACTGCTGAAGGAAATCCAGTCCAGAATGGACATGGCCATGATCTTGATCACGCATGACATGGGTGTCGTGGCGGGCTCGGCCGACCGCGTAATGGTGATGTACGCGGGGCGCCACGTCGAAACCGGACCGACCGAGCGTGTACTCTCCCAGCCGCAGCATCCCTATACGATGGGCCTCATCGACGCAATTCCGAGGAAACAGGACGCAATCGGATCGCGTTTCCGTGGATTGCCGGGCGTTCCGCCCATCCTTGGCGCGCCGATCACAGGGTGCGCTTTCATGCCCCGCTGCGGATACGCTGTGGATGCCTGCGGCGAGCGGCGACCGCCGTTCTTGCCGACGGCAGTTCCGGGTGTGTCAGCCGCCTGTCCCGTTCTGAATATTCGGGCGAAGGAGTGCGCATAATGAGCGCGGTACTCGAAGTCGAGCATCTGGTCACCAGCTTTCCAAGCGCCAAACGTGGCCAAACGATCAAAGCGGTAAACGACGTCTCAATCCACCTCAATCAAGGCGAGATCGTCGGCTTGGTGGGGGAGTCTGGCTGCGGCAAGTCCACGCTCGGCCGTTCGATCGTCGGCTTGGAAAAACCCCAATCCGGACGTGTCGTTTTTGATGGCATCGACCTCGGCTCCTTGAGTGGACGCCGTCTGCGGGAAGCGCGTCGGGCAGTTCAGTACGTGTTCCAGGACCCCTATGCATCGCTGAATGATCGCCAAACTGTGGGCGAAGCCATAAACGAAGCCCTCATAATTGCAGGTTTGCGTTCGCAAACGGAACGCGAGGGGAGGATCGCTGAGCTCCTCAACCAAGTCGGTCTGGCGACGACGGTCCGGGACAGATTCACCCGTGAACTCTCAGGCGGCCAGAGGCAACGCATCGCGATCGCGCGCTCGCTGGCCGTAGAGCCGCGGGTTTTAATCTGCGACGAACCGGTCAGCGCGCTAGACTTGTCTATACGGGCGCAGGTCATGAACCTATTCCTCGACCTCAGAGAGAAGCTCGGCGTGTCCTGCCTCTTCATCGCGCATGACCTCGCGCTTGTCCGGCAGGCGGCGAGCCGGGTCTACGTGATGTATCTCGGCAAGGTGGTGGAAAGCGGTAGCTCGGAAGAGGTCTACCGGAATCCGAGCCATCCCTACACCCAACTCCTTCTCGCGTCTGTCCCCGAGGCTGATCCTGCCACCGAACGTCGGCGCAACCCTCCGTTGATCACGGGCGAAATCCCAAGTCCGACGAATCCGCCCTCCGGCTGTTTCTTCAGGACGCGGTGTCCCCTTTCAGTGGAAGCTTGTGCGGAGGCTGAGCCTGTGTCGCAAGAAGTAAGCTCAATGCACAAGGCGGCGTGCAGGTTCGCCGGCGACCTATTCGCGAAGCGGGTCTCGGCCGCATGATTAAACGTCAGATCTAGCTGAGCGTGCGGGACCTGATGCGTTGCGCATTCTGGTGGCGAAGCAGAGATTTGCGCTCCTTCCTTCCGGTACCGGGCCGGCAGTGAGTGGGAAAGCGCTCTGTCGGCAGCCCTGGTTACTCAGGCGGGCCGAGAGGAACCTCTTGCCGGTTATTATTCCGCTTCTTGTAGCGTTGGCTTAAGTGCCTGCCATTGCTCGTGAGACATGGTTGGCAGGTCAAACTGGTGACCGCGCTCAGACAGATATGAGATTCTTGCAGTTGAGGAGGGGTTCTCCGTAACTCGGGTTGCGAAGCTCGAATCATAGGAGAACCCCATGCAGGTTTTTGGCCTGCCCGGTATATTATACGCAACGCCGGCCGGGCGTCGCGGCTTCTCGGCGCGAAGACCCCAACTATCGAAGCAGAGAGAAGACGCGACGCGGTGGCGCGATGGCGGCGCGCGATGCGGGACGGACTGGATGCCGGGCAGGCAGCGCGGGCCGTCGGAGTGCCGCGTTCGACCCTCTATCGCTGGGAAAGCGCATTGAGGCCGACCGCCGCCGCATCATCCTCGCAGGCGACCCGCCGAGCCCGAGCAATCCACCGCCGGGCTGCCGGTTCAACACGCGCTGTCCGGTGGCGATGGATATCTGCCGGCTGGACGAGCCCCAACTGCGTCCCGTTCCTCATGGCGGCGTCGCCGCCTGCCATCTGGCTGAGAGTGATCACCGCCCGGTGATCTGACAACGAATGGCAGTTGGTCTTCCGAGAATAACGTTAAGCGCCGTCTGCCAGCGTCTGATCTCGCTGCGACGGGATTAGATTGGCCTACCACCACCCTCGCAAGGCGGGGAGACCGGAGCGGACGCGCGATTCGCGTCCGGGTGTGAAAGGTGAACTCCTGCGTGTCCAACAAGCCGTAGCGAGACGCGATGTCGTAATAGCAAGCGGCCTCAACGCTGGCGGCGGCCTCTGCTCCACCGATGCAGGCCACCGAGCAATCCGATCTTGAAGATTACGAAAAGGGCCACGAGTGCAATCACTGTGTAAGAGATCGGATTTGAGGCGTCGCTTAGACCGCGCCACGATAGCCACCAGGGCGCGCCTGCGTGCATGGCGATCAGCGCGACGATGCCTAGCACCAGGCCTATGGTGTGCAGGTGGCTCATGGCTGCAGGCCGTGCCGGGCCTGAGGGTTCTTCCGTGCCGAGAGCGACAAACCTATCGCGAATACGGGCAACGTCGGCGGCCGCCGTGGCTAGCACGAACTGCAGGTTCTTCGTGCCAACCGCGCCGCTAGCGACGATGTTGAGACCCGAGTCCCGGAATTCCGTTATGATGTCGTCGACTGTGCTGACGCCGTGATGGTGGAAGCGATCGATGAAGCCTCCATCCTGTGGCGCTTGCACGAAGTCGACGGCGAGTACGCGACCGGATGGCTTCAGGACTCTGTGTATCTCATGAGCCATCTGATTACGTCCATCGGCAGAAAGATGATGGAGCATCAGCGTCGTCGTTACGACATCGAATTCGGCATCCCGGAACGGTAATGCCTGGGCGGCGGCCTTTTCAAAGGTGACCTTCAGACCGACTCTTCGAGCCTTCGCACCCGCCCTGGTGATCATTTCCGGTGACGCATCGATCCCGTGCACGGTGCCCGTCGGCCCGACCTGCTGCTTGGCAAGTATAGCGAGCGTTCCCGTCCCGCACCCTATATCGAGGACGGACTCTCCAGGTTCGAGCTGCGTCAACCGGAGGATCTTTTCGCGAAAGGCGCGTTCGCGGCCTAAGGTGAACAGCCAAGTCATCAGATCGTAGCGTGCTGCCCAATGTATGATGCGGCCGGGCGCGCCGGCTCCGCTGTTGTTATGCCCATGTTTTCTCATCAGAGACTCCTTGGCCACTCTCGCCGGTTGATGGACATCATGTTCGGAAACTGACATGATATCCGGGAACGCGTCAACGACCATTCGCGGCAGAATGTCCGGTACCGCACGGTCCTCTGCCATCTGACCGGAAAAGCTCATGGTAACGGAAAAGACGATAGACCGCCGTGTCGCCCGGACCCGGTCGACTCTTCACCATGCGCTGATCACTTTGATCCTGAGAAAGGGATATGAAGCAATTACCGTCGAGGACATCTGCAATGAGGCAAACATCGGCCGATCGACCTTTTACGCGCACTTCACCAGCAAGGACGACCTCAAGCGCAGCGGCCTGGACGATCATCTGCGCGCCATGCTGGTCGAACGCCAGCGGCATGCGCTTGCAGCGCCAGGCGAGCTGAAAGATCGCAGCTTGGGGTTCGTGCTCGGTATGTTCGAGCACGCGCGTGAACATATAGATCTCTACCGAGCTCTGGCCGGGGGCCGCGGTGGGACTATTGTGCTCGGCAGCATCCGCGAGATTCTATGCGATCTCGTGCGCGCGGAGCTTGCCGCAAAGAAGGACAGGAAGCTCCCCGATGTCGTGCCGAACGAACTGATCGTCCAGTTCGTCGTGGGTGCCTTTCTGTCGGTGCTGATCTGGTGGCTCGACGGCGGCGCCAAATTGCCGCCGCAACAAGTCGACCAGATCTTCCGGCGTCTGGCCACCGAGGGCGTCCCGTCGGCTTAGATATCAGGCCGAAGAACTGTGAAGCAGTCAGTTGCAGTGCCGGCGTTGCCAATTCACCAACCACCGGCTTTGTTCGACGCATGTCCTTGAGGTCGCGATACACCGCCGTGAGGTCTGTCGACCAACGCCTCCGATACGTGGCTTGCGGCCGTCAGACGGCCGTCGGCGTGGACAGCAGCCACAGCCCGAAAACCGTATATCCGACCATAAAAACGGTCAGCGGAAATTGGCTGAGCGCCGCGCGGCTGCGCGCCGGATGCAAACGGAACGCCAGCCCATGCGCGACCAGAACGGCAAGTATATGGCCGCCGATGATCGCCGCCGCCTGAAAGTTCCAGATGATCCACGCTGCATCGGAGCCCATGATCACTCCCGCCCCGACATTCATGTGCGCCGTGCCGAATAGGTTCCATCCCCGATCAAACGGATCCGAAATAGCGACGAGCGCATTCTGGCCGTTCACCAGGAGGGCCGTCAGATAGTGGGAAAAATGATAGGCGAGCGCGATCGGGACGATCGACCAGACAAGGAGCCCGACCGCTTTTCCGAAAGAGATGCTCCCGGCCAACCGCTCACCGACAAACACTGCGGCGAAGAACACGGCGACAAGTGCGATAAACATCAGCACAAGACCGGCGCTGTTGATTCCGACTAATGCCGAGCGCCCCGGAAATTCGAGCGGATTGACACCATTCGCGCCCAGCCAAGAGAAGGTCTTCGACAGACCGTCGAAGGACACCGAGCTCAACGTCAGCAACAGAAAGAGCATACCGCTCGCCGGCAAGGCTTGCGCGCTCCACAATTTCGCTCCAGGCCACGCCCCCCGCTTGGGTGGTCCGGCGTCGTTTCGACGATGGCGAAGCGTGACACCATGCGGAAGAACGCGGACAGAAACTCGCCGCGCCGGCTCCAGCCTTCGTAGCCGAAGATGATCATGCAGACGAAGGTCGAGAGCCAGTAGGCCATGAGAGCGAACGCAAGCCGCGCCGGATCTTCGGGCGCCGGATAGATCAGCTCGAACCAGGCGAAGCTTGCAAACAAAATCAACGCCGGCCAGTAAGCCAGTCCTTGTGGCATTGTGCGATCGCGGAATGCCGGGAAGACGCTGGAGAAAATGCGCCACGGCCCGTACCACGGGTTTGTCCACGACCAAACATTGCCGAATACGCCCTGAAGCAATGTCAGTCCGACCCAGACCAGCGTCCACACCGTTAGCGGAAGTGGATTCGACAGCGGATCTCGGCTGCCGAGAATTCCCGCCGCCACGAGTATGGCGAGAACCGCGAAGGCGAGCGTGCTGATCCAAATGCGCGCGGCGTCGCCGAATTGACCAATTGGCAGGCGGGATGCCGAAATGCGTTCGAGCAGCCTGGGCGGGAGGACAGCCAGAACCAGAAAACTCGCGGCTACGGCCACCGCCCCGCCCACGACATAATATCCGGTCGGCAGGAGCATGACATAGCCGCGCTCGGAAGCATGGGCAAAGGCTGGGGTTGTGAAATGCGGCACGAGGGCAGCAGCTGATAATGCGATGCCCAACGCTCTCGCAGAGATGCTTTTATGTTCGCTGTCCGCCGCCATCCATCCGTCTTGCCACATGGCATTTGCGAAGGAAAGCGGACTACTGCTCGCGCAAGTGGAGGTGCCAAAGTGGGTGCCCGACTTCGTGCTAGCCCCCAAAGCCCGCTTGGTGAACAGGCCATATGATGCAGCTACGACTTCGAGTCGAGAGTTGCGTTGTGGACGACGTTCTCGTCCTCTGCCGTCTGCTGCAATACGTGGCAGCTGTGCCTGCGCCGGCCGGCGGCGCATTATCGTCGAAACAGGACCGGAGCGCCCACCGCCAGGCGCCCGGATCGTCGACGTGCAGAAGTTGTGGGCCGAACATCTACCAATGGCCGGAACTCGCGGCGCTGTCGATCCTGTTTCGCGAACGCCTGGTGTATTCCTTCGAGAGTCGGCCGCGCTTGTTCGACATTATCTCGCGCAGCATCGAAGGCGTCGCCGGCCTGATCCTGGGCCGGCGTCGCGGTCTGGCAGGTCGCTGCGCGCTGACCAGGCCCCGGATGGATTTCTGATTTGCGTCTGCCCATCCGGCCGGCGCATGGGCTGGCGGGAGAGGTTCGCTAGTTCAGGATCTGGGCAAGAAACAGTTTGCTGCGCTGGTGACGCGGATGCGAGAAGAATTCGGAGGGCGTGTTCATCTCGACGATCTCGCCCTGGTCCATGAAGACGACGCGGTCGGCGACCTGGCGGGCAAATCCCATCTCGTGCGTGACGCACAGCATCGTCATGCCATCGTCGGCCAGCGCGACCATGGTGTCGAGCACTTCCTTGACCATTTCAGGATCGAGGGCGGAGGTCGGTTCGTCAAAGAGCATGATCTTCGGGCTCATACAGAGCGCACGGGCGATGGCGACGCGCTGCTGCTGGCCGCCGGACAACTGGCCGGGATATTTATGCGCCTGGTCCGGGATCTTCACCCGCTCCAGATAGTGCATGGCGGTCTGCTCGGCTTGCCCGCGCCGCATCCTGCGCACCCAGATCGGCGCCAGTGTCAGGTTTTCCAGAATGGTCAAATGCGGGAACAGGTTGAAGTGCTGGAACACCATGCCGATGTCACTGCGGATTACGTCGATCTGCTTCAAATCGTTGCTGAGTTCGACGCCTTCGACGACGATCTGCCCCTGCTGATGCTCCTCCAGCCGGTTGATGCAGCGGATCATCGTCGACTTGCCCGAGCCGGACGGACCGCAGATCACCAGCTTCTCGCCGCGATGGACGGTCAGGTTGATATTCTTCAGCACATGGAAGTTTCCGTACCACTTATTCATGCCGGTCATTTGGATAGCGGGCGGAGCGCTGGGATCGGTCATGGACGGAGCGCGCGTTGGGGCGGACGATAACATCAAGGCATTTCCTAGTGAGCGGTCGGGCCGCGCCGCTCCAGGAAGTCGGCGAAGCGGGCGAACGAGAAGGAGAGCGCGAAGAAGATCGCGCCGATGAACAGGAATGTCTCGGCCGCCGGCGACGGCCAGTCCGGGTCAGCCAGCGCCGCTTTACCGGAGCTGATCAGGTCGAACAGGCCGACCACCAGGACAAGGCTGGTGTTCTTGATCATGACGATGATGGTGTTGGCCAGCGCCGGGATCGCCACCCGGATCGCCTGCGGCAGGATGACGAGATATTGCGTGCGCCAGAAGGGCAGGCCGAGCGCTGCCGCAGCCTCGTACTGGCCATTCGGGATGGCCTGCAGGCCGCCGCGGATCACCTCGGCGAGATAAGCCGCGGCGAAGATGGTGAGCGCGACCAGCGCGCGCACGAATTTGTCGGGCAACAGGGCCTCGGGCAGGAACAGCGGCATCATGATCGACGCCACGAACAGGATGGACAGCAGCGGTAGTCCGCGCACCGATTCTATCAGGACCACGGCGCCGATGCGTATCGCTGGCATGGTCGAGCGCCTGGCCAGCGCCAAGAGAATGCCGACCGGGAAGGCGACGCCGATGGCAACGACGGTGAGGATGAGCGTCACCGGCAGGCCGCCCCAGGACGAGGTCGGAACCTCGGTCAGGCCGATGCCGCCGCCCATCAGCCAGAAGATCAGCACGAACGCTGCCACCCAGAGCGCCAGCAGCCGCAGGGCCCAACTGGCGGGCCGCACCGACCAGGCAAGCAGCGCCAGGATGAGCAGGCAGACGATCGCCGGGCGCCAGCGTTCGTCGAGCGGATAGATGCCGAACAGCAACTGCCCGGACTTGGCGTAGATGAAGCTCCAGCAGGCTCCGGTGGCAACCCGGCAGGCGCCTGGATTGGGGTCGAACAGCACGGCGTCGATTATTAGCCAGCGCAGCATCGGCGGTACCGTGGCGACGAGCAGAACGCCGAACAACAGCGTCAGGGCGGCATTGAGCGGCGTGCCGAACAGGAGCTTGGCTGACCGCCGCAAGGCGCCGAAGCGGATCTGTCCTGGCATTGGCTCGGCCGGAAGGGAAAGAGACACGGCCTTCATAGTTCAGCGCTCCACGATGGCGATGCGACGGTTGTACCAATTGGCCGCGCTTGACAGGCTCAGGTTGAGGGCGAGATAGACGCCGAGGATGATGAAGACGCCCTCGATCGAATGGCTGGACTTGCTGATGATGGTGTTCATCACCGCAAGGAAGTCCGGATAGCCGACCGCGATCGCCAGCGTCGAATTCTTGACGACGTTGATGTATTGGCTGTTGAGCGGCGGGACGATCACCCGCAGCATCTGCGGGATGATGATCAGGCGCAATATTTTGCCGCGCGGCAGGCCGAGCGAATGACCTGCGTCCCACTGACCGCGGCCGACCGAAAGCACGCCGCCGCGCACGATCTCGGCGACGAAGCCGGTGGTGTAGATGGTCAGCCCGATGAGGATGGTACTGAGTTCGGGCGTCAGTTCCCGGCCACCCTTGAAATTCGACCCGGTGAAGGTCGGCCAGTCGACGGAGAACTTCGCGTCGGCAAGCCATAGTCCGGCAACGCCCACCGTGAGGATCGCCGGCGCGGCCAGCGGCGGCAACCATCCTCGTCGCGCCGCCGCCCAGCCGGCGGCCGCCAGTGCCAGGGCGAGAGCAATGACGAGCAATCCCTGGGTGGCGACGTCCATGCTGACGGCCGGCACCACAAAGCCGCGCATGGAGGCGTAAACACCGGGCAGGGGATTGAGCGCTTCGCCGACCGGCGGCAGCACCTTCCACCACAGCGAGTAGAGAAAGATCAGAAGCACGATCGGCGGTGAATTGCGTGCAACCTCCACCCATACGCGGCAGGTGCCCGCCGCCAGGGGATTGCTGCTCAGCCGGGTGATGCCGACGACGAGGCCGAGCGCGGATGAAAAGACGATGACGACCGCGGAGATGAAGACCGTATTGGCGAGCCCGGTCGCGATCGCCCAGTAATAGGGGTCCCGCGACTTGTAAGTGAGGATTGCTTCGGAGATGACGATCCTTGACGGCATCGTCAGGAAATCGAAGCCGATCGGGATGCCGCGTGCCCTGAGATTGGCGAAAGTCGTGCTGACGAGCAGGGCAGCGAAGGCGGCAGCCACGGCCACCAGGGCACACTGGATGATGATCGATCTGGTCTTGGCATCGCTCAGCATTTCGACCTCGACGGTTCGCGGCGTTGGCAGGGAAAGGGAACGGCGGGCGCGTCCCCTTCATGTGCAGCTCAATCCCAAGGGAAAGGATAGTTGAGGCCGCCGTCCTTCCACAACGCGTTCAGGCCGCGCTCGACCTTCAGCGGGCTGTCCTTGCCGAGATTGCGATCCCAGATCTCGGCGTAGTTGCCCATTTGTTTGATGACGTTGTAGGCCCACTTGTCGTCCAATCCGAGCGGCTTGCCGAAACCGGGCTCCTCACCCAGCACGCCTTTGACTTCCGGACTGCCCGAGGCAAGCTTTTCATCGACGTTTTGCGAGGTGATGCCGTTGGCCTCGGCCCAGAACAGGGCATTCAATGTCCAACGCACGACGTCGAAGAGTTGATCGTCGCCGCGGGCGACCGCGACGCCATTGGGTTCGGCGGCTTTGCCGACCTTGATGATGTCGTAGTCGTCCGGGTTCTTGGCCACCGCGGCACGCTGTCCTGCTGCCGCGGTGCCGTCGGTGACGTAGGAATCGCAGCGGCCGCCAAAGAAGGCGTCGCGCGCCTGAATGGTCGAGTCGTAATAGACTTTCTCCATCGCGATCCCGAACTCTTCCTCGGTTTCCTCGATCGCTTTCTCGGTCAGGCTACCACCGCCTTGCAGGCAGACGGTCTTTCCGTCCAGCAGTTTGGGCTCGGTAATATTGTCGGCCTTGCGCACGAGCATGCCGTCCGTGTCGTAGAGATTGATCCAGACGAAGCGGACAACCGTATCGCGACTGTAGGTGATGGTGGATGTGCGCGACAGAACGTCGATCTCTCCGGTCTGCAGCGCAGGAAAACGTTGGCCTGCGTTAAGCGGCACGTAACGGATCTTCTCCTTGTCGCCGAGGATGGCGACCGCGAAAGTGCGGCAGATATCGGAATCGAAGCCGCGATAATACCCCTTCTCGTCGGGCCGGGAGAGACCAGGCACGCCCTGGCTGGCGCCGCAGCTGACATAGCCGCGTTCCTTGATCTTGTTGATAACCGCCTGCGCGCTGGCGTCCACGGCGCCCGAAGTCAGGCTGGCCAATCCTATCGCCAGACCCGTGAGCCATTTCAGAACTTGATGTTTCATAGTCATTCCCCTTCTCGTTGAGGTTCTAATCATTCGGCGGCCTTGGCGTCGGCTGCTGCGGTTCCGTTGCGCCGGGCTTCATCAAAGAGTTCGAAGGCCTGGGAAAGGTCGGCCAGAAGATCTTCGAGCGCCTCAAGGCCGATCGACAGGCGCCAGACCGGGCCGGGCTTCAGCCAATCGAGGCTGGCGCGCCCTTTGCGCGGATCGCTGACGGCAATCAGCGAATGCACGCCGCCCCAGCTTGCGCCGAGCCTGAACAGCCGCAGGC
This sequence comes from Mesorhizobium sp. M1169, assembly GCF_040318345.1. Taxonomy (NCBI): domain Bacteria; kingdom Pseudomonadati; phylum Pseudomonadota; class Alphaproteobacteria; order Hyphomicrobiales; family Phyllobacteriaceae; genus Mesorhizobium; species Mesorhizobium sp. M1169. The sequence continues at coordinate 44,310 of NZ_JAMYME010000038.1, forward strand.
TGCGCAGGACATCGGATTGCAGTGGCGCCAGTTCCGGCCGCAGCACGAAGGAGAACACGCCCGCCGATCCGGCGAAGTCACGCTTCCAGACCGCGTGGCCGGGATGGCCAGGCTCCGCGGGATGCAAGATCTGCGCGACTTCCGGGCGTTCCGATAGCCAGGCGAGGATCTTGCGCGCGGTGGCGTCGGCATGACGCACGCGCACCGGCATGGTCATCAGGCCACGCTCGCACAGCGCGCAATCCTCCGGCGAGACCCCGTAGCCGAGGAAGCGCGCCGTGTCCTTCAGGCGTCGGAACAGCGCCTCGTCGCGCACTGAGACTGAACCCATCAGGAGATCGCCATGGCCGCCGGCGTGCTTGGAAAGCGCCTGCATGGAGATGTCGACGCCATGAGCGAGCGGCTTGAACAGCAGATGCGAGGCCCAGGTGTTGTCGGCCGCGACGAGCACGCCGGCCTTGTGGGCCGCGGCTGTGATGGCGGGCACATCCTGGACTTCGAAGGTGGCCGAGCCAGGCGATTCTACCCAAACCAGCCGCGTTCTGCCGTCGATCATGGCCGCGATGCTTGCGTCCAGCCTTGCATTGTAGGAAACCGCCTCGATCCCGAGGGGGCCAAGAAAACGCTCTGCCATGTCGCGCGCCGGGCCATAGAGCGTCTCCGGGATCAGAACCCTTTCGCCGCCACGGCAGACAGCCATGGTCGCCAGCGTCATGGCCGCCATGCCCGACGGGACGACGAGGGCCCGCAATCCGCCTTCCAGCACGGCGATATGATCCTCGAGCTGCCGGCTGGTCGGTGTGCCGTAAAGTCCGTAGCTGAACCCGTCGTACAGACGCTCGACGCGACGCTCGAACGATTCCAGATCGTCAAAGACCACGGTCGAGGCTCGCTCGACCGGCATCGCCACCGCCTGAAACGGTTCCTCGGAGCGCTTGGGAGGATGGACATGTGAAGTGTCGTCGCGTCGGTTCATGGGCGAAACTTAGCGGGCTCATCCATTGCCATCTATGACCGCAGCGATAAAGTTAATTCGCTTTTGATATGGGCTGACTATGAACCTGCGCGACATCGATGTCTTCAACGCGATCATGATCACGCGCGGCGCCGGCGCGGCGGCCGCGCTGCTGGATACCTCGCAGCCGGCCATCAGCCGTTCGCTAGCCAAGCTAGAGGCCGAACTCGGCTTCAGGCTTTTCGACCGCATTCGTGGCAGGCTGGTGCCGACACGCGAAGGGGAGTTGTTCCATGCCGAGGTGAAAGCCAACCTGGTCGGGCTCGACCGGCTCAAGCTGCGGGCGGCCCAGATCAAGGAGGTCGGCACCGGTACCATCCGCGTCGCCTCCCTGTCGGCACTCGGGCATGGGCTGGTGCCGCGCGCCATCGTAGCGTTCTCGCACCGGCATCCGCAGGTGCGAATCAGCTATCAGGTCCGCACCTCCAATATCGTGCGCGACCTGGTCGCCTCTGGCAGTTTCGATATCGGGCTCGCGGCCGACGAGGTCGATACCAGCGGCGTGCTGCACAGCATCTTCACCACGCCGCGCGCCGTCTGTGTAATGCCGAAGAACCACCGGCTGGCGCGGAAGCAGATAATCACGCCGGCCGATCTCGCCGACGAGGCCTTCCTGGCATTGTCGCCGGAAGATACGGCTCGGCTCGCGATGGACAAGATCCTGGCCGCGCATGGGGTACGGCCGCGCATCCTGATCGAAACGCCCTACGGCCTGACCATCGCTATCCTTGCAGCGAAGGGCATGGGAATCGGCTTGGTCAATCCCTCCGTCATTGCGGACGGCATGATCGGCGGTATTTTGGCCAGGCCATTCGAGCCGGCCGTCAATTTCCGCGCGCTACTCCTGCGCCCGCCGGACGGCATCAATTCGACCTTGATCACCGACTTCATTGGCGAACTCTATGCCGCCCGCAATATGCTATCGAGCGAGGCATAGGCAATGTGGCTCGCCGCCTAAACATAGACGCGACCGGTCTTGCCTCAGTAAGGCGCGGACGTCCATGGCCTCACGCAGCCTCGCACGGCGCAAATTCGTGTTCGCCCTTTAGCCGGCTTCCTCGTTTGCAAGAAACCGGACGATCTCGGCGAACGCGGAGCTATCCTGCCAGAGAAATAGATGGCCACCTTCGAACATGCGCAAGGTCGCCCTCGGGAGTCTTCCCACCATGCATTCCTGAGATGACGGTAGAGCGATCCCGTCGTACCACCCGCCACATATTAGAACTGGGCACCCGATTTGGTCCAGGCGCTCCCAGGGGCGTTGTCACGGTAACCGCGTGTCAGGGATCGCTGCGATAGATGCTGGGGACGAACACTTCGCAGATCAGCTACAAACGGCATCGGTTCCCACCCGAGATCATCGCCCACGCGGTGTGGCTGGATTATCGATTTCCGCTGAGCCTGCGTCGTGTCGAAGAAATGCTGCTGGAGCGCGGCATTGTCGTTTCCTACGAGACGATCCGTCGGTGGGGAAAGAAGTTCGGGCTGGACTACGCCCGGCGCCTGCGCCGCAAGCAGCCCAGTCGAAATGATATCTGGCACCTCGACGAAGTCGCCATCATGATCGCCGGCAAGAAGCATTGGTTATGGCGGGCCGTCAACCAGGACGGCTATGTGCTCGACGAGATCGGCTAGACCCGGCGCAACACTAAGGCCGCCAAGCGCGTGCTGACACGGCTGTTGAAGAAGCAGGGCCAGGTGCCGAAGCGCATGATCACCGACAAGCTCGGCTCCTATGGAGCAGCGCGGCGTCTAGTCATGACGGACATCGAGCACCGGTCGCACAAGGGCTTGAACAACAGAGCGGAGAATTCGCATGTGCCACTGCGAAAACGAGAGCGGATGATACAAGATTTTCGATCACCGGGGAGCCTCCAGCGTTTCGTCTCGACGTTCTCTGCAGTCCGCAATCTCTTCGTCCCGCCCCGTTCAAAACGCTCCGCCTTTCAAATCCATCTTCACCGCTTGAATGCCATGGCGCAATGGAAAGCTGCTGCCGGCGTGATCGCCTGAAATCATTCCCAAAAGTCACAACGACAGCCCATCTCCGTTTATGTGACATCACCTCTTGGGGTTGATGATGCTCCCGCGGGTCGAATAGAGGTCGCCAAAGAGGTAGCGGCGCCGTCTTTCCCGGCACAAACCAGCTCCTGCGCTCGTCGTTCCACCTCGCTCGCGGAAACGCCCCCGAAATCGCTCGACGGTCATTCGGTCATAAGGAAAGTTCGCCAAGGCACCGGGCGTGTCTTGTTTCTGAGGCGTAGAATGATGCTTGGATTCCTCCACGGTCGTGCCGTCAGCTGTTGGATCCGCAGAGCAACGTCCCGCCGGCCTAATGGTTCACACGCGAGCCAGAACTCTGGGCGCGCTGGGATTGGGCAGGCTAGTACTCCGTAATCATTCGGCGCGGCGGAGCGCAATTAGGAGTCTCACGAGTGCACCGTGGACTTGCGAAGCCCGTGAGCAAATCGCCGATGGCGGTAACGAATCCGGAAACTCGTCCCGGCTGCGTTGTTCAGCGCTGGCGCCTGATTCCTGGCCGAGGAACGCTTGCCGCGCCAACCCTGCAACCTAGATCACCTCGTGCTGCGCGACTTTATAGGCAGCACAGATTGCGCGAGCGATGGCCGAAAGATTTAAGGCAGAGATCTTGAAAACTTCCGCAGCTGAAATGGTACACGCTTACATTGCTAGACGGCACGCCTCCGTTCCGGCAAAGCTGCGAATCGCGGGGCCAATGGCAATCCGCAGGTCGGCGGGTTCGGGCAACGCTCATTGAAAAATGGGCCGCCGACTTTCCTTTTGGCTGTAAGCTCGCTTCATGGCGCTTGGACACGCTAGACTAACTCTAGCAATCAACTGTAGCGGCCACCTGAACGAGTAAGTAGCGCCATTACCGGACCCTCACCGCCGCTCTCAACAGCGGACCTTCGCTCTACGGCCGGAGTCGACCCGAAGACGACCTTGGCCCGCCGGGTCATGAATGGCAGCCCTACTCCCGCAACTGCCCTTTCCGACCCCCGCGCTGGATCCCCATATCTGCCACGCGGGCCCTTGCAGTTGTTGTCCGGCTGTTTGCGCATGTCACATGTCAATAGCCACAGCCGCGTGACCGCGATCCTGGTTCATTGAGGTCGAACCGTCCGGAAGAAACGCCCTCTCCGAATCGTTCTTCCGCGTCCTTAACGAAATAATTGACAGTCCAACCAAAACGGCGCTCCGTGGTTCGACGGGGATGGATCTTGGCACTCTTGGCGATGCCGGACTTCGCCGTCACGATAGGGAGGATGCAATGCCGACAGTCATTGGCCACCATAACATCACAAAAGGAGCGAAGCACTGGCTCGACTCGCCGAAGCGCAAAGAGCTTTTGGTCCGCTCGGCGTGACCAACATACGAACATTTGTAGATCCACAAAATCCGACCCGGGTGGCCGTTCTTATGGACGTTCCGGACATGGACGCCATGATGAAAGCTATGCAGAGCAAGGAAGCCGCGGATGCGATGGCCTTCGATGGAGTGGTGCCAGAGTCCTTGGTGATCCTGGTCGAATCGTAAAGGTGATTGCTCCGCTGGCCAAGGTTAGAAGGGTTTGCTCAGCGATTGCCGTGCGGTTCCGGTCATTCTGGAAAGCGCCCATTATTGGCGTAGAGCCCGCTGGGCACTGGCTTCAAGAGCCGGTCCTGCGCGTGAGCGCCGCCGTTGGTCTCGGTCGTGCCAAGATCAGCCGCTACAGCTTGCGCAACCTAATGCCGGCTCAGGTCCGCAAAGCAACTATTCCGCGCGTTCACGCTGGACTTCCGCTTGCCACCCCGAGGCTGCCATTGCGCGCATACGCAACGCTGCGAATTTGGCACTTCAACCGAACAGGAAAATGCCTTTCTCTGCGCGGGATTAAGATTACTTCATGGCGACTTCGAGCCGACCGGACCTGAGTGATATTCATAGAGGTGACTGGGTGGATCGCCGGCTGCCGCGTGCATGGCGGCCCTACACGCGGCTCGCGCGGCTGGATCGGCCAGTGGGCATATGGCTGACGTTGTTCCCTGTTGGGCCGCATTGATCCAAGCGGCACATGGTATCCCCGCCGTTCAGCAATTGGCGCTATTCACCCTTGGCGCGTTTCTGATGAGAAGCGCCGGGTCCACGATCAATGACATTGCCGATCGCAGGTTCGACGGCCACGTTGAGCGGACCCGCTTTCGCCCTCTGGCAAGCGGCCAGATCGGCATGGTCCCAGCAATCGCCTTTCTGGCAATTCCGCTTGCGCTTGCGGCGTCGCTCCTGCTCTTCCTGACGCCCTACACGCGCCTGATCGCCACTTGCGTATTGCCGAAGGGCTGGCGGTTTCTAGTTATCGCGTCCGGGAGCCCAGGATCCCGAGTCACGTTATGTGAGGAAAAACATTCCTCATTTAGGGTGAAATAGGCGAGAAATTGCTTCACTAGGCCAAAAAAGGCAACATTGATCTAAATTCTATCAATTCGGTAGATTTGACGCGAGTTCAACGGAGGCGGAAATGACCAAACCTCATTTCATGAAACTGCTCGGCGCACTGGTCGCCACATCTGTCCAGTTCGGCACGCTCGGTTTCGCGTTTGCCGATACCACCATTCTCAACGTGTCCTATGACCCGACGCGTGAGCTCTACAAGCAATTCGATGAGGCTTTCACCGCCCACTGGAAGTCCGAGACCGGCGAGACCGTCGCCGTCCAGCAGTCGCATGGGGGATCGGGCGCTCAGGCTCGCGCGGTAATCGACGGCCTCGACGCCGACGTGGTGACGCTGGGGCTGCAAGGCGACATCGACGCGATCGTCTCGAAAACGAAGAAGATCAATCCCGACTGGCGGACGAAGTTCGAGAACAATTCGGCGCCTTATACCTCGACCATTGTCCTCCTCGTCCGCAAAGGCAACCCCAAGGGCATTCACGATTTTGGCGATCTCACAAAGGACAGCGTCCAGGTGATCACGTCCAATCCCAAGACCTCCGGTGGTGGCCGGTGGGCCTACCTCGCGGCCTGGGCCTGGGCCAACACCAACGATGGCGGCGATGAAGCCAAGACCAAGGAATTCGTCGGCAACCTCTATTCCCATGTTCCGGTGCTTGACACCGGCGCGCGTGGCTCGACCGTGACCTTCGCGCAAAAGGGCCTGGGCGACGTGCTGATCGCCTGGGAAAACGAGGCCTATCTGGCGCTGGACGAGTTCGGCGCCGATCAGTTCGAAATCGTCATCCCGCCGACCTCGATCCTGGCCGAGCCGCCGGTCGCCGTTGTCGACGCCAATGTCGATGCCAAGGGCACACGGAAAGTTGCCGAAGCCTATCTGGGCTATCTCTATTCCAAGGAAGGCCAGACGATCATCGCCAAGAACCACTACCGTCCGGCGAAGCCCGACCTGGTGCCTGCGGAGGATCTCGCCAAACTGCCGGAAATCAAGCGGATCAGCATCGACGATCCAATTTTCGGCGGATGGATGAAGGCGCAGCCTTACCATTTCGGCGACGGTGGTATATTTGACCAGATCTATAAGCCGGCCCAATAGCATTTAGATCAGGACGACATGACCACAGCACGCCCGCCAAGGCGGGGTGGCGGTTCAGACAGCCGAGCGTCATTCCGGGTTTCGGATTGACGCTCGGCTTCTCGCTTGCCTTCCTCACCCTCCTCATTCCGCTGTCCGGGCTGATCTGGCGCTCGGCGGCGCTCGGCTGGACCGACTTCTGGGCGATCGTCACCGATCGCCGCACCATCAACGCGCTTGAAATCAGCTTCGGCACCGCCTTCATTGCCGCCGCTGTCAACGTCGTCTTCGGCACGATCGTCGCGTGGGTGCTGGTGCGCTACAGCTTTCCAGGCCGCCGCATCGCCGATGCCATGGTCGACCTGCCCTTCGCGCTGCCGACAGCGGTGGCCGGCATCGCACTGACCACGCTTTACGCACCGAACGGCTGGATCGGAAGCCTGCTGATGCCGCTCGGCATCAAGGTCGCGTATACGCCGCTTGGCATCGTCATCGCGTTGATCTTTATCGGCCTGCCTTTCGTCGTTCGTACCGTGCAGCCGATCATGGAGGAGATCGACAAGGAGGTGGAGGAAGTGGCCGCAACGCTCGGCGCCAATCGCTTCCAGATCATCAGCCGCGTTCTGCTTCCCGGACTGGCGCCGGCCATCGTCACCGGTTTCGCGCTGGCCTTCGCGCGCGGCGTCGGCGAGTACGGTTCCGTCATCTTCATCGCCGGCAACCTGCCGTTCAAATCCGAGATCGCGCCGCTTCTGATCGTCATCGCGCCATCTCGGTCGTGTCGGGCCACATACGCGGGCTAACCAACACCATGCCGCTGCATGTTGAAATCCTTTATAACGAGTACAATGCCGCCGCCGCCTTTGCCGTCGCTTCGCTGCTTGCCGGCCTGGCGCTCGTCACGCTGGTCTTGAAAACACTTCTCGAGATGCGCTACGGCGCCGAGATCGCCGCGACGCGCGGACACTGACAAATGCATGTCGCCCAAAAGTGTGTAGCGGTTTTTGGACAACGACATGCATAAAACAAAGATTTGATGTCGCCCAAAAGTGGGAACCGGTTTTGGGATAACGGCATGCATCAACTACAAAAGGGATTTGCATGGAAGTTCGCGTTGCCAACGTGCGCAAGGAGTTTGAGCGGTTTCCGGCCCTCCGCGACGTTTCGCTCGACATCAAGTCGGGAGAACTGATCGCCCTGCTGGGACCTTCCGGTTCCGGCAAGACGACGCTGCTCAGGCTGATTGCCGGCTTGGAGCGGCCGACCCGCGGAAAGATCTTCTTCGGCGAAGAGGATGCCTCTCAAAAGTCGATTCAGGAGCGCAATGTCGGCTTCGTCTTCCAGCACTACGCGCTGTTTCGCCATATGACGGTCGCCGACAATATCGGCTTCGGACTCAAGGTCCGGCACGGGCCGTCACGCCCGTCGGCGAAGGAAATCCGCCGCCGCGCCTTGGAACTTCTCAACCTCGTCCAGCTTTCCGGTCTGGAAAAACGCTATCCGGCGCAGCTTTCGGGGGGCCAGCGCCAGCGCGTGGCGCTGGCCCGCGCCATGGCGATCGAACCGGCCGTGCTTTTGCTCGACGAGCCGTTCGGCGCGCTCGATGCCCAGGTGCGCCGCGAACTGCGCCGCTGGCTGCGCGACATCCACGACGCCACCGGCCATACCACGGTCTTTGTCACCCATGACCAGGAAGAGGCGCTGGAGCTTGCCGACCGCGTCGTGGTGATAAGCCAGGGCCGCATCGAGCAGGTCGGCACCGCCGACGAGATCTACGATACCCCGAACTCGCCCTTCGTTTATGGCTTTATCGGCGAATCGAGCTCGATCCCGGTCAAGGTCGAGGACGGCCAGGTCTGGATCGCCGACCGCCCGATCGGGCTCTCCGCGCCGCACGCACCGCAAGGCGAAGCGACATTGTTCTTTCGCCCGCACGATGTCGAACTGGTGGACGAATGCAACGGCTGCATCGCCGGCACGGTCGCCGCCAGCCGCCGCGTCGCCGGCACCAGGCGGGTCGAGCTCGAAATCGGCGGCGAACGCCAGCGGGTCGAGATCGAATTGCCCGTCGACCATCCGGCGGCGCAGAAAACTCGAGTGGCTTTTAGGCCGCGGCGCTGGAAGCTTTTTCCGGCTGGTTGATTACGAGGCGATTACCAACTTGTGCACAACAAGACGTTTCGGCCCGCTCTTTCAACGCGCCTTAGCGAGAGCGCAAGGGTCATCGGATTTTTCGGGGAAGCCGCAAAGCCGTAGTGCTCGTAGAAGGCTTTCGCTTCGTCCGATATGGCATGAACAAGAAGGCCGCGAATCCCGAGGTCGTCGCGGCGTAACGCGTGCGCAGAACGGTGTCTTGCAACAGCGCGGCGCCTAACCCGTGCCTTGCCAGCTTGTGTCCACGCTGCTCGAATGTCGCGCGGTATACGTCGAGCAGCCTGATGGAGCAGGTCTGCACGGCCTTGCCGTTCAAGATGGCTTTGGTGGACCGCGATCACGTTCCCGGCGGAAACTCGCTGTCGGTTGTCTCCCATCCTTTGATGGGCATCCACGTCATCGACCGGAGCAAGCGCTGCGTCAGCGGATAGTGGTGTCGATCCACGCGTCTTCGCCACAGCGGCGCCAGGAGCCACCATTCCCGGCGCTTCTCCAATACTGACCTTCGCGCGCTACGGCTTGACGCGATTCGGAGCTGACCTTCAAAGATATAGCGAATTAAAGAAAACAGCGGTATTTTGACCGATTGAAATCTCCTTGGGGTGCTCATGGCTCTAGATGTCATTGGTGCAGGCATGGGTCGCACTGGCACATATTCGCTGAAGCTCGCGTTGGAGCATCTTGGGTTCGGGCCGTGTCATCACATGGCAGATGTCCACGCCAATCCCGAGCAGAAGGCGCTGTGGCGCGCCGCCGGCCAGGGACAACTCCCGACCTGGGATGCGGCATATGCCGGCTATCTTTCCGCGGTCGATTGGCCAACGGCGCATTTTTGGCGCCAAGTGAGTGACCACTACCCTCATGCAAAGGTTATCCTGACAGTTCGTGACCCGGAAGCCTGGTATGACAGCATGGCGCAAACAATAGGGCTCACGATGGATGCTGCTACCAATGATCCACAGTCCTTTGGTGTGGCGGTGGTTGGAAACGCTGTCTTTGGCGGTCGATTTGATAACCGTGATCACGCAATCGCTGTCTATGAAGCACATAACGCTTCCGTGAAATCAACGCTGCCGCCTGAACGCCTTCTCACGTATCAAGTCTCCGAAGGATGGGAGCCGCTTTGTGCCTTTCTCGATGTACAGTTGCCTTCCGAACCGTTTCCACGCACCAATTCGACTGCCGAATTTCGTGCTCGCATAGGGCGCTGAACGGCGGTTTTCCACCCCCGGCCGGACCTTCCCGAGCCTCATCAGGCAATCTGATCTATGAACGCGCCAACCGACCACATGCGCCAGTAGCAGTCATCCGATCGGACGAATCGAATGACCGCTTTGGCTAGTTCGGTTCGAAGCCTTAGGCTTCAAAGAGATGCGCTTAAACATCTTGGATTCGAACGCGCAGCAGTTTTGCCGAATTCAGGAACACCAGGACATCTGGCCCCAAGTGCAAAATCGCTGCCTGGATAGGACCGATCCAGCCCATCAGCGCTGCGGTAATGCCCAAAACATGCACAACACCAACGCCGACGAAGATATTCTCCTGAATTGTCCGGTAAGCGCGTCGCGCAATCGCGCGGGCGCTGACAATTCTTGCCAGGTCATCCTTCATCAATGCGATGTCGGCGGCTTCCAGCGCTGCCTGCGTGCCGCCGCCCCCCATCGCAATGCCGACATCGGCGCGTGCCAGCGCCGGCGCGTCGTTGATCCCGTCGCCGACCATCGCCACGCGATGGCCCTGCTTTTGCAATTCGGCGATGGCGGCGACCTTGTCCTGCGGCATCAGATTGGCACGCACTTCATCCACGCCGAGCTCGTTGGCGATGGTCCGCGCTGTGGCCTCATTGTCACCCGTCACCATCACCATGCGCTTGACCCCGGTTGCACGGAGCTTTGCCAGCGCTTCGCGCGCACCTGGTCGCAATGTGTCGGCAATAAAAATCACGCCAGCGAATTTCCCATCGACCGCGACGTGAACCGGCGTCTGTCCGCCCTTTTCGATCGCATCGGAAAGCGGCACGCCGGCCTCGCGCAACAACAATGCATTCCCGACCAGCACGGTGCGTCCGGAGACCGTCGCCTTCACACCGCGCGCCTGCAACTGCTCGTACTGCTCCGGTTCCGGGACATCGATTTTCATCCGGGCGGCATAGTTGACGACCGCTTTCGCCAAGGGGTGAGCGGAGCGCCGATCGGCGGCGGCGGCAAGGCTGATCAGATCAGCTTCCGAAAGCGTGCCGTCCTGCATCTCCACGCCGACAACCTCGGGCTTGTTCGCCGTCAGGGTGCCTGTCTTGTCGAACACCAGGACGTCGACCTTGGCCAAAGACTCCAGATAGACGCCCCCCTTGACCAGAATTCCACTGCGTGCGGCTCGCGCAATGGCTGCGATAATCACCAGAGGAGTCGCCAATCCGAGTTCGGCAGGTGATGTGAAAATCAGCAGAGTGACGATCATCCGAACGTCGCGGGTATAAACCGCAACGAGGAAGATCAGCACGACCGGGATCAGCCATGACGCGACCTTATCCGCCAGTTTCTGGACGGGTGCCTTTTCCGCTTCGGCATTCTCGACCAGACTGATGATGCGGGCAAAGGTGGTGTCGGCACCAACCTTCTCGGTCTCGATGTCGAGGGCGCCGGATTCGACGATGGTTCCGGCAAAGACATCGGCGCCATCGCTCTTGTCCTTGGGAATGCTCTCTCCTGTGATCGATGCTTCGTTGACCGAAGCCGCTCCACCGACGACGGTGCCGTCGACCGGGATCTTCTCGCCGGCCCGCACCAAGACAACGTCGCCCGCGCGCAAATTCTCGATCGGGACCATGCGTTCGCCACCTGCGTCCCGCACAAGCGCCACCTGCGGCACTGAGCCGATCAGGTCTTTGATCGAGGCTCGCGCTCGTTCCATATTCAGATCGGCGATGAACTCCGCGATCAAAATGATCACCATGAGGACCGCGCCGGCGACGGTCTCGCCTCCGCTCAGCGCCACCACCGTGGCAATGGTGACGAATATTTCGGTACCGATCTTGCGCTCTTTTACGAGATCAACGGCGCCGGTTTTGACAAGCGGATACAAGCCGATGGCAACCGCCACCCACAAGGCTTGTATTGGAATGAGCTGCTGCCAATACAGCAACGCCATCAAGCCGGTAAAAATGATGCGCGCGACTTCGGTCCAGCGTTCGCGCGTCATCAACACTCGCCAACCCGATGGAACCGTCTTAGGCGCCGGCTCAACGCTTTCGGTGGCTGCTGTCTCGGATTTCATGATTGGCTCGCTATCTCGGATTGCGGTCTTGAGTTGAAGCATGAGCGCATCAGGCCCCCGCGGCGGATAGTCCTGTCCAGCCATGGTATCCGACATAGAGGCCAACGGCGATGAGAAATAGCGCGCCCAGCGCGCGCGACGGTCGGCGGCCCCTACCGTGACGAGAGTAATCCCGAAGCTTGGCGATCCTGTCCCACATGCATGCCTCACGTCCACACCCGGAGGGATTGCTCCAGCCTGTCGGCGATCTGTATGACGACATAGGCGATCACCATGTAGATCACGACGGCAATCACAAAGGCTTCGAGGTAGTAGAAGTTCAGCGCGGCGATCAGTTGGGACTGCGCGAAGATATCGACGACCTCGATGGCGAATCCGAGTGAAAGCGCCTTCATGATGACCATCATCGAGGTGGTCAGCTCGGGAATTGCCGTGAGGGCCACCTGGGGAAATAGGACCCGTCGGAACAGTTGGCTGCTTGTGTAACCCAGCGAGTAGGGGGTCGGAACAAGAACCGTTCCCAGCGACACGCTAACGTCGAACGGAGCATGAACGTCATGCGGCGTGGCGTAACCGAGCCGGAAGTCTGAGCGAACGGAATCCTTCAGGCATCTGATGTTCTGCATCCCAGGTGTAGATGCCGGTCAGGTTGATGTGCTCCCAACTCAGCCGCGATACGTGCTTGAGCAGATGATCCGGAATCTCGCGATGCGTTTTGCGTAAGTAGGTAAGGGCCCGTTCGATATAGACCGCATTCCTACGATCGCACTGACGACGAGGTTGAGGCCGGAGGCGCGGAACGCCTGGCTTTCGAAGGACCGGTCACGGATTTCACCACGCTCGTGGAAGAAAACGGCGCGCTTCAGCTTATGCGCAGCCTCACCCTTGTTGAGGCCGGCCTGGCAACGCCGCCGAACTTGAGTACCATTCGATCATGAACAGCGATCGCTCGACCCGGCCGAGTCCCGTAGCGCTCGTGCGAGTTGGCTTTCCTTCGGAGATGCGGATAGTTTCTTCAGGATCGTGGCCGGCACTACGGATCGCGTGGTGATCGACGCCGCCAGATGGAGGAGATCATCCCAGTGCTCGAGGATCAGGGTGGTGTTGATCGGCGCCCCGATGTGGTTCGACAGCGCCGGGTATGCATCGCCTTTCTCGAACGTGTGGAACTTCCGGTCCTTGAGGTTGCGCAGTCGCGGCGCGAAGCGTTTGCCTATGAGGGCGAACAGACCGAAGATGTGATCACTCGCGCCACCCCTATCGGTAAAGTGTTCCTGGATGTCGAGGACCGTGTCCTGATCGAATAGCCCATCGAGCACATAAGCAGCCTCACTTTCGGTCGGACTGATGGGCAGAATGCTAAAGTAGCGGGAGCGTGACGAGCACCCCATCTTGCCTGAGGGCTATGCACTGGGGAGATTTGCCGCCTGATTTGCGGCAGCGAGGAGCGCAG
>NZ_JAMYME010000039.1:0-57631 GCF_040318345.1 Mesorhizobium sp. M1169
TCTTCATGCGAAAGCCGATCATGTCCGCCAGGCTGTGGACGACCTGGTCCGGGCAGCGCGGATCGTCGATGCAACGCGCCAGACGCTCGGCCACCCGCAACCGCTTTTCCACCTCGGCCAAGGCCAGAACGCCGCTGTTGGACGACAGCATGCCGCCGTCGAAACGGGCGACGACGGACTTGCCGCCGACTGATGACAAACCGCTCAGCGGCAGCGCAAGATCGTTCATGGTGGGTGTGGTCTCCGGGAAATGGTTCGGATCGGCTTAAGCAACCAAATCCTACGTCATTTCAACGGCTTGCGCCACATCCACCAACCCCCATGAATTTGGTTAGGTTGATGCGGCGTGCCGCCGCCGTGAGGCCGCGCTCGCTCAGCAGCGCGTCGAGAACGACGAGAAGATTCAGATCGAGCCCTTTGAAACGCATCTCTTAGCTATCCATAGCGTGGATGCATTTGATTGAAACAAACGATTTTACCAATTTTCCGGAATGTCGCATGGACTTGGCAGGACCTCACGTGCGCCGATCACTGCCTCTATCGCGTGGCGAGTCCCTTGAGAAGAGCCCGAAAGAGGAAATCTGTCGCGTGCGGTGGAGATTGTACTGGGAATGAGAAGCAGCGCTCCGATCATGTCGAACTCTCCGACGAATGGCGGACCGGTACAATAGTTGATCGCAACTGGTCCGGAGCTATGAAACATCTCGATTACATATGAGGTGCCGAGTGAATACGCTGACAGCACCCACCGTCGCAGCGTTTAGCTGACGTTTGACGACGGTTCCTATCCATTTACACGCAGATTCTTGATGTGCTGGCGCAAAAGCGGGAGGCCGGCGACTTTTCTTCGTCATCGGGCTGACGCCGCAGAAGCCGGAACTCGTCCGGTTCCTATGGGCATTGGGCTTGGTCGGTCGCACAGGCTCTATGAGGGGCAATTTTGGCAACGCGACGCGACTCGGGTTTTGAACGACGCCGAAAACGCAAGCTGGAAAGGAACAAGATGGCAGATCAACTCGCCAACGAAATAATCGCCATTATCAAGAAGCGCGCCGCGTCGGAGGGCGGCATAGCGCCTGCCACAGGCGGCGAGATAACGGCTGCCACGGGACTGACTTCGCTCGGTATCGATTCACTGGGATTGGCGGACGTTCTCTGGGACCTGGAGCAGGCCTACGGCATCCAGATCGAGATGAATACGGCCGAGGCATGGTCGGATCTCCAGAATGTTGGGGACATGGTGGAAGCCGTGCGCAGCTTGCTCGCTAAGGGGGTGTGAATGGACAGGCGCGTCGTGATTACTGGGATTGGCGGTATTTGCGGGCTTGGGACCAACGCCGCCGCCATTTGGACAGAGATGCGAGAAGGCCGCTCCGCCATCGGCCCAATCGTCAACTCCGAGCTCCATGAATTGAGGGTCAGGATCGGTGCCGAGATCAAGGCGCTGCCGGAGCATGACATCGACGGCAAGCAACTCATCTCCATGGACCGCTTCAGCCTGCTCGCTGTGCTTGCGGCGCGCGAAGCCATGCGTCAGGCCGGACTTTCCTCCAAAGAGGGAAATAGCTATCGCTTCGGTGCGACGGTGGGCGTTGGCGGCTGCGGGTGGGATGCGATCGAGCAAACCTACCGCGCCATCCTTCTGGGCGGTAAGCGTGCCGCTCTCTTGACTGTACCCAAGGCGATGCCGGGTGCCGCTGCCGGCCAGGTCAGCATGAGTCTCGGCCTGCGCGGGCCGGTCTTCGGCGTCACGTCCGCCTGTTCCTCGGCAAACCATGCGATTGCCTGCGCGGTGGACCAGATCAGGCTCGGCCGGGCCGACGTGATGCTTGCCGGCGGCAGCGAAGCGCCGCTCATATGGGGTGTGCTGAAGGCATGGGAAGCGATCCGCGTGCTTTCGCCCGATACTTGCCGGCCATTCTCGGCCGATCGCCAGGGCCTGTCGCTTGGTGAAGGCGCCGGCATGGCGGTGCTGGAAAGCTACGAGCATGCCCTGGCTCGGGGCGCCACCATCCTTGCCGAAATTGCCGGTGCCGGCCTTTCCGCCGATGCGTCCGACATCGTCGCGCCGACTGTCGAGGGGCCGGAGGCAGCAATGCGGGCCTGCCTTGCCGATGCCAGGCTGGACGCCGAGGATGTCGACTATCTCAACGCGCACGGCACCGGCACCAAGGCCAACGACCAGATCGAGACGGCGGCGATCAAGCGCGTCTTCGGTCAGCACGCCTTCTCAATGTCCATTTCTTCTACCAAGTCCATGCACGCGCATTGCCTCGGCGCGTCCGGCGCGCTCGAGTTGATCGCCTGCGTGATGGCTATCCGCGAGAGCGTCGTGCCGCCGACTGCCAATTATCGTGAGCTGGACCCCGATTGCGATCTCGACGTCACGCCCAATGTGGCACGCGAGCGCAAGGTGCGCGTGGCACTGAGCAACTCCTTCGCCTTTGGCGGCACGAACGCGGTTCTGGCGTTCAGGCAGGTGTAGAAGCCATGAGAGATGCCTCCGGCAACATTATCTCTCGCATCCAGATGCTTGCCGGATAACTATTGTGAAGGGCGGGTCATTGACCGCCTCGGCGAATGCGGGAAGTGGCAGCGGAAGCTCGACGATCCGGGGGTATCGTCTTTGCGAAATTCTTAACTGTTGAAGCGGCTTGGACGTACCGCCGCCCCGTAAAAGGTAAGCGAGGCCCTGCGGGCTCGGCTTGAGGGTCTGAAGCTGTACACGACAATGTCTGGAAGCCGCAGGGTCGGCTCTGCGCCCGTTATAGTCGCCTGAGTGCTGCCGGCCCGGCCGCGCCGCGGGCGCCGTCAACGAACTCCTTGAACCTGCGGACCTTGCCTGTCTTGGCCGACGCTTCGAAGCGCGCCGTCGTGCTGGCCTCCAGATCCGCGACATGCTTGCGCAGGGTCGTGGTGGGCGCGAGGCCAAAGATGAAGTCGACGTCGTTGGCGCGGCACCAGTCGATGACCTGCGGGTTGCAATAATGGCTATCGCCGCGGAGCAGGATTCGAATGTTCGGCCAGTTGATCCGGATCGCCCGCACCAGACGGCGCAGGTGGGGGCGGATCTCAGCCCCACTCGGCTGCTTGGCCGGTCGCAGGATCGCGCTGACGAACCGTCCCGCACCATCGAACACGACGATCGGCTGGAAGCCGTACTCGTCATGGTGGGCATTGAACAGGCGAAGCTGTTGGCCTCCGTGCACAGCGTCGAAGGTGTCGTCAATGTCGAGTACGATCCGCTTCGGCACCTGCCGGAACGAGGCGCAATAGAGATCGACCATCGCCCGTCCCATCGCGACCAGCGAGCGCACATCGGGTAGGTTCTCCAGCCGACACATCGTCGATTGCGACGCCAGATCCCGACCCGAAGGGGGCGCATCCTGGGCCATCTTGAAGACCGGGTCGGAACGCAGCCGGTTGGCGTCGTTGCCATCCTCGTAACCGGCGGCGATCATCTTCATGCGGAAGCCGATCATATCTGCAAAGTTGTGGATGACCTGGTCCGGGCTGCGTGGATCATCGATGCAGCGCGCCAGACGGTCGGCCACCCGCAGTCGTTTCTCCACCTCTGCTAGAGCCAGAACGCCACTGTCCGACGACAGCATGCCGCCGTCGAAACGGGCGACGACGGACTTGCCGCCGACTGATGACAAACCGCTCAGCGGCAGCGCAAGATCGTTCATGGTGGGTGTGGTCTCCGGGAAATGGTTCGGATCGGCTTAAGCAACCAAATCCTACGTCATTTTAACGATCAGATCCCGAGCAGCCAGCCAGTATTCGACCGTCGCTGGCGCCTCGCGCCCACTGAGGCCTTGTGCTTCCTCCAGCGAGTCAAGCCGATCACCATGCGTGTCGCCAGTTCTGGTGCTCACCCACGTGCCATTTGCGATCTTGTGTCGGTGAGAGCACCGCAAGCACCTCCCCTGCTAGAGGGCAAGGCGGGTTGCGTCGCCCGTGTTGTTACTATTCTTCGCTGTGGTCGGAGTTTTTTCCTTAGCTTCGGAATCGGGACATTCGACTTTGCAAAAAAATAGGCCATCGTGGTCGATCGTCACGCCCCCGAGTTCGGCGGCACGATGGGACGACAACGGCAGCGCAAGCTCCATTTGCGCGAGGGGCTCGTCCCTTCAACTACTTGATGCATTTGCGTTTTGCGTACCTCCGTGCATGTTGCTCGATCCCAGGCGGAGACCTCTGTCTAAAAGATCGCGCATCGATGCAACGCCCACGCGTAGATCGCCATCATCGCGGCGATCGCTTTGCCGGGATCGCCGCAGCCGTTTTCGAGCACGACAATCATGCCAGCGGTGTCGGCAGCGATGCGCATGCAAAAATTCACAGATGCATTCTAGCCAAAATGCTAGCTGCCCAGCAAATGTCCGGCATTTCGCAAGGCCCCTAGGAAGAGACTGGCATGGCCGTTGGCATCGATCTTGGCCTGCATCGACAGGGGCATGTTGTGCCAGTTCTCCAAGGGCGCAGTGAAATGTGAGAATGTACCGTTGACGATGCAATGGTGGGTAACAAGGCCCTGTCTGTCCAACGCCAGCACGCCGATCTGGTCGCCCTGATATCGGATGGCTGCGACCCGCTGGACCTCCGCGTCACCGTCGACCCGCACGTCGAAAAGCAGGATGCCGCGGCTCCTGGTGGCTACCTCGGCGGCCTTTTCAGCGAAGCTTAAGGAGAGCGACCGGACGCTTTCGACCGCCAGCTGTAAAACCATCAAATCCAGTTCATCCACTGCCATAAGGTACCTGCGCGCAACACATGGGTGATAGCAATCGACCACACTGCTTGTTCACAGATGTCGGCTCACGACCGATCATTCAGGGTTTGCCGGTCGTCCATTGACCGAGGGCGTGCTCCGGTTCGAACCGATCCTGAAGCGGAATGCGCTGGATCTACGGAACCCGAGGAGCAGGCCAGCCAAAGTTGCCGCGACAATTGATGTCGTGATCATTCCAGGCATCTGCATCGGCGTCGCTGAACATCCCACTGGTAAGTCCGTTCTCTTGCGGCAAGCCCAACCTCGGGCCGTCTTGTACCTGAAACCCTCGCGGTGGCGTCCCTCGAAGCTCGGGACCGCCGGGCGCTTGATCGTCGAGAACTTTGTTTACGAAGGTCCGGACCTCCTGCAGAGCATATTCTGGTGCGCTCGCCTTTGAGCATTCCGCTGAAGCGTGACGTTCCGCTAGTCCGTGTTCCTTGCAGACTCACCGCGAGGGCGCCTTGCACACAGCGGCACGTCAGCGCATGAAACTCGTCCCCCGTTCACTTCACAAAATGGATTTCCTGAAGTACTGGGAGCGCAGAGAAATCTCCGGTCGCAGCCTACCCGGTTAAAACAAGGACCCAATGATGAAGACTCTCGTCGTCTGCTCCGGCGGATTGGACTCGGTTACCCTTGCTCACAAGGTGGCAGCGGAGCACGAACTCGCCGGCCTCCTATCTTTCGATTACGGCCAACGTCATAGGAAGGAATTGGGCTTCGCCGCCCTTTGCGCGGAGCGACTGAGCGTCCCGCACCGCATCATCGACATCCACGAGATCGGCGGCGGCCTTTCCGGCTCCGCGCTGACCGATAATGTGGACGTGCCCGACGGGCACTACGCCGAAGACACGATGAAGGTCACGGTGGTGCCGAACCGCAACGCCATCATGTTGGCCATTGCCTTCGGCTTCGCCGCAGCGCACGACGCTGACGCGGTGGCGACGGCCGTGCATGGTGGGGATCATTTCATTTATCCCGACTGCCGTCCGGCCTTCATCGACGCTTTCCAGATGATGCAGGACCACGCGCTCGACGGCTACGCGAAAATTCGCATTTATGCACCCTATGTGAATCTCACGAAGGCGGACATTGTTAGGAATGGAGCAGCATACGGCACGCCATTTGCGCAGACCTGGTCCTGCTACAAGGGCGCCGAGCGTCACTGCGGGAGGTGCGGGACCTGCGTCGAGCGGCGCGAGGCGTTTCATCTCTCTGGGCAGCCGGACCCCACCGACTACGAGGACTCCGACTTCTGGCTCGATGCGCTACGAAGGAGGACCGCGTAATGTTCCGCATCACCAAGGAATTCCACTTCTCAGCCTCGCATCAGCTCACCTCGTTGCCACCCGATCACCAATGCGCGCGCCTGCACGGGCATAACTACATCGTTGAAGTGGAGCTTTCAGCGAATGGACTGAACGAGAACGGCTTCGTGCGCGACTATCACGATTTGGCGCCATTCAAACGCTACATCGACGAGAGCTTCGACCACCGACATCTCAACGACGTGCTGGGACATGAGCAAGTCACGGCGGAATATCTGGCCAGACATTTTTATGAATGGTGCAAGGCACGCCTGCCCGAAACCTCGGCCGTGCGGGTGAGCGAAACGCCGAAAACCTGGGCGGAATACCGGCCATGACCGATACGCATCCCGCAATCCGCGTGAGTGAGATTTTCGGGCCGACGATCCAGGGCGAGGGCGTGCTCGTCGGTTTGCCGACGGTCTTCGTCAGAACCGGCGGGTGTGACTATCGCTGTTCCTGGTGCGACAGCCTGCATGCGGTGGACAATCAATTCCGCCATGAATGGGAGATGATGTCCATTGGCGCGGTGTGGCAAAACGTGCTTGCGCTTTCCGGTGGCCGCCCGCTGATGGTATCGCTGTCAGGCGGCAATCCGGCCATCCAGCCGCTCGGCGCGCTCATCGAGCGAGGCCATGGTGAAGGTTACCGTTTTGCGCTGGAAACCCAAGGTTCGGTGGCCAGGGACTGGTTTGCCGACCTTGACGTGCTAGTCCTCAGCCCAAAGCCGCCGTCAAGCCAAATGACGACCGATTGGGCCGCTTTCGAGGCGTGCCTCCAGGCGGCACAAGGCAGGCCGCAAGTCGTGCTCAAGCTCATTGTTTTCGACGAAAGTGACTACGCCTACGCGAAAGACGCCGCTGCGAGATTTCCGCGGCTTCCGATCTATCTGCAACCCGGCAATCACACGCCGCCACGCCCCGCAAATGAAGACGCGCCTGTCGACCTTGACGGAATATTGAAGCGCATGGAGTGGCTGGTTGATAGCGTGACCCGCGACAGGTGGTTCGAAGCCCGTGTGCTGCCGCAGCTGCACGTTATGCTCTGGGGTAACAAGAGAGCCGTCTAGCCTGGGCCCGCTTTTCACTGAAACTGCGCCGGCGGATATTCGGGTGGACGGGTTGTCCCACGCTTGACGGCGCTGCCGGGGTGCTTGCGGACTTTCTGCCACCGGCACCAAGAGCGTGGCCAGCCGCTTACGATTAGGATTGTTGCCGAGGCTCGGTTTCGACGGGCGTCGGCCTGGCGGGAACCAATCAAAGGTTAGCGCGAGCCACGGGTGGAATAGTATGGTGTTGCGATCCGGCGGCGCCTGCTGCAGCTGGCACGGTCCTTGCGGATTCTCGTTGCAAGGCCGAAGGGAGCTGTCGGCCGACAACCATGATCTGGCCAGGACGATTGTCGACTGCTTCCGATACAGAAAAGAGGCCGGACTCGACGTGGCGCTTCAGGGACTGCGAAATGGAATACGGCGCCGGAAGGCACGACCGGACGATATCGTCGCTATGCCAAGACGCGTCTGGTCCGCTCCGAATCCTGTCTTGCACGACGGTCGCCGGTCAACAGTGAAAAACGTAGCGCAATCGGTTCACGATCGACTGAGAACCATGACCGTTCCTCTGCGGTGCTCAGACTGCCGCTGAGTGCCTGGCCGTTCCAATTTCGAAATATTTGTCGAACTTTGCCGCGATGCTCCTGACAAAGGGCCGGCTTTCCGCAGGCACGACGAAGCGGTCACCATCAAGTTCAAGCAACCGCGCAGGATCTTGGAGGGCCGTGGAACTCGCCTTGAGGAGAAGTCTTTGGCCGGCTTCGCCAAAGCGCTCCACCAGCTCAATCGCCGAGAAGCCGAAGTCACACATCAATCGCTCGATGATCCAGCCGCGAGCGCGGTCGTCTTCGGAAAGCGCAATGCCGCGGACCGCAGCCAGCCCGCCGTCTTCGACCATGCGCCCATACTCGGCGGTCGAAGGCATGTTCTGTGCATAGCCCTGGCGAAACTGGCTGATGGACGATGGGCCGAGGCCGATCAAGGTCTCGTAGCGGTCCTCGGTGTAGCCTTGGAAGTTCCGGTGCAGTGTTCCGGCGCGGGCGGCAAGCGCGAGGGCATCGCCCGGCTTGGCGAAATGGTCGAGCCCGATTGCTTCGTATCCCTGGTCCATGATCGCCCGCGCCGCCAGTTGCGATTGGGCAAACCGCTCCGCCGGACCCGGCAGCCATGCCTCGTCGATCATCGTCTGATGTTTCTTGAACCACGGCACATGGGCGTAGCCAAAAAGCGCGATCCGATCCGGTTCCAGGGTCAGTGCCTGTGCAACCGTGGAGGCGACGCTCTCCCTGGTCTGATGCGGCAGCCCGTAGAGCAGATCGAGATTGACGGATTCGACGCCGCGCGAACGAACGCCATCAACAACCGTCTTGGTCTGCAGAAAGCTCTGCTCGCGGTTGATCGCTTTCTGCACCTTCGGGTCGAAATCCTGGACGCCGAGGCTCGCACGGGTCATGCCGATTTCGGCAAGTGCATCGAGGCGGGCATCGTCCATATCGTTGGGTTCGATCTCAACGCTGATCTTTGCACCGGGGAGAAAGGTGAAGCTGTTGCGCAGGACGGTTCCCAGCGCCACCAGATCCTCCGGTTTGAGCATCGTTGGCGAACCGCCGCCGAAATGGACGGCACGCACGCGGCCCTTGCCTGCGACAAGACTGGAGACGGTTGCGATCTCGGCATGCAGTGAGCGCAGATATGTGGTCACTGGTTCGTAGTGGCGTGTCTGCTTGGTGTGGCAAGCGCAGAACCAGCAAAGCTTGTCGCAATACGGGATGTGCAGATAGAGCGAGATCTCATCGCCATCGTTGAGCGCCTGCAGCCAGCCACGACAAATTGCAGCATCAATGCCTGTATGAAAATGCGGCGCTGTCGGATAACTGGTATAGCGCGGGACGTTCTCGCCAAGTCTGGCAGCTAGCTCCAGTCGCATGTCGTGGTCCACCGTGTTTGCGTCGCCGGAACTGTGGATGCTTGGATGAGCCTAAGCCCTGATTTCGATCAACGTTCAGCACGGACAAACTGCCGCAAGGATTTTTCTACCGTCGATTGCTATCCTGCCCGCACTGGACCGGTAGAGCGATCGAATGACATTACGGCAGGACATTCACAGTTCCGGCATTCCCGTTCTTTGCCTGTCTTGCGAGGCACGGCACCGCGGTGTCTGTGGTGCGCTCGAACCAGACCATTTGGCTCAGCTCGCCAAGACGTCGTCGCGGCACAATATCGAGCCGGGGGTCGAACTGATCGGCGACGCCGAGGCGGTCGACTGTTATTCAAACGTGCTTTCAGGCGTGGTGAAGCTCACGAAGAGCCTTTCGGACGGCCGCCAGCAGATCGTCGGTCTCCAGTTCGCGCCGGATTTTCTGGGACGGCCCTTCAAGATGAAAAGCGCGATCAATGCGGAAGCGGCAACAGCTGTCTCGCTATGCTCGTTTCCGAGAGCGGCCATCGAACGGTTGATGAAGGAATCACCGGAATTTGTGCATCGCCTGTTCAAGCAGGCGCTGAACGAACTCGACGAGGCACGCGAATGGATGGTGACTCTGGGGCGCAAGACCGCACCGGAGAAGGTGGCGAGCTTTCTCCTCATGATCGCCCGGAACATCGATTCCAGTGTTGACCCGGCGGCTAGGTCGGCGTGCTTCGAGCTGCCGATGACGCGTGCCGACATCTCTGATTTCCTTGGAATTACAAACGAGACCGTGAGCCGTCAGCTGACCAGCCTGAGAATGGACGGCGTGATTCGGATCGAGAACAACCGCCGTGTCACCGTGGACAGCATGAGCCGGCTGGAACGGCGCTGCGGCGGCCGAGGCGCAACCGCCCTTTGAATGACATCGAAGCTGCATGGCCTACGTCACTTATTTCGTTCGGGGCAGGGCATGCTCGCGTTGGGCTTAGAAGAAGCCGCATAGCGACAGCCCGCTCTCCATCCGATCGCCTGAGCCAGGTGTGTTTCGGCCAACTCGTCGGCGAAGCATCCATCCTCGAGGTGCTCGACGTGCAACCGGCTGTTCCAGGCAGGATTGCACTCGGCCGAAGTCAATACGCCTCATACGCAGGGGAAAATCGCCGTCTCCCCGAACCATGAATGTCACGAAGGCAGCGCAACGCTGGCGCTGGATGTCCCAAGGCATTGAAACGATCGACGTTCGGCAAGGCATCGGCCTACTTTCCAGCGTCACAGAAGGCGCGCTTCCCCACACGCCCGCGATCGCCTCCATACCCGGCCCGACCGGGGACGCGGGGCCTGTCCATAAGCGTGGCGGCCGGTGCTGCGCTTCCACATTCGATCGCCACAGTCTGATCGCACCGAACTCGATGCTGCTCGAAGCAAAATCGTGCGGCTCTGACATGGATCAGGGCGAGCAGGCCACGGCTGCGCAATAAGGCACTGCGGTTGGCGCCCGCCGGAATTGGAAATCGGGGCTTGCGATGAAATTCGGCACAGAGATCGTCCTTCTAAGCCTGTTTGCGTTTGCGGCCCTGATGGCTGCCGGCTTCGGCGTAGATGAACCTTTTCGCCGGCATATGTGGGTTTTGTTCTTCGCCGTGGCTGGCTTCACTGCGATTCTGTTGCGCAACACGGAGTTCAAGCCGGCAGTTCCGATCGACCCCGCCGCTTACATGGATGGGCCGATCCGCTACGGTGCCATCGCCACCGTATTCTGGGGCGTCGTCGGCATGCTGGTCGGCGTGGTCATCGCCCTGCAGCTCGCCTACCCCGATCTCAACATCCAGCCCTGGTTCAATTTCGGCCGACTGCGGCCTTTGCATACTTCCGGCGTGGTTTTTGCCTTCGGCGGCAATGCACTCATCTGCACGTCACTTTATGTCGTGCAGCGGACCTGTCGTGCCAGGCTGTTCGGCGGCGATCTCGCCTGGTTCGTGTTCTGGGGCTATCAGCTGTTCATCGTCATGGCGGCAACCGGCTACCTGCTCGGTATCACCGAGAGCCGCGAATACGCCGAGCCCGAATGGTATGTGGACCTGTGGCTGACCATTGTATGGGTCGCCTACCTCGCCCTGTTCCTCGGCACGATCCTGAAGCGCAGGGAACCGCACATCTACGTCGCCAACTGGTTCTATCTGTCCTTCATCGTGACGATCGCGATGTTGCATGTGATCAATAACCTATCGATGCCCGTGTCGTTCGTGGGTTCAAAGAGCTATTCAGCGTTTTCCGGTGTCCAGGATGCCTTGACGCAGTGGTGGTACGGCCACAATGCCGTCGGCTTCTTCCTCACCGCCGGCTTCCTCGGGATGATGTATTATTTCGTGCCCAAGCAGGCCAACCGACCGGTCTATTCCTACCGGCTGTCGATCATCCACTTCTGGGCTTTGATCTTTCTCTACATCTGGGCCGGTCCGCACCACCTCCACTACACCGCCCTGCCGGACTGGGCCCAGACGCTCGGCATGGTGTTCTCGATCATGCTGTGGATGCCGTCATGGGGCGGCATGATAAACGGCCTGATGACGCTCTCGGGCGCCTGGGACAAGCTGCGCACCGACCCGATCATCCGTATGATGGTCATGGCCATCGCCTTCTACGGAATGTCGACTTTCGAAGGCCCGATGATGTCAATCAAGGCCGTCAACTCGCTCTCGCACTACACCGACTGGACCATCGGTCACGTCCATTCGGGCGCGCTCGGATGGGTTGGCATGATCTCGTTCGGCGCGATTTATTTCATGGTCCCGAAATTATGGAACCGCGACCGGCTTTATTCGCTGCGGCTCGTCAACTGGCACTTCTGGCTGGCGACGCTTGGGATCGTCGTCTACGCCGCTGTCATGTGGGTGTCCGGCATCATGCAGGGCTTGATGTGGCGCGAATACAACGAGCAGGGCTTCCTGGTCTACTCCTTCGCCGAAACCGTCGCCGCCATGCATCCCTACTACATCATGCGTGCCATCGGCGGCGCGATGTATCTGTCGGGCGCCCTCATCATGGCCTGGAACATCGCCATGACCATCCTCGGCTACCGGCGCGAGGAGGATCCGATGCCGCGCTCCATCCCCGCCCTCCAGCCTGTGCGATCAGGAGCCAGAAAATGGGCTTGATGGACAGACACGCGGTCATCGAGAAGAACGCCACACTTCTTCTCCTCGGGTCCCTGCTGGTCGTAACAATCGGCGGTATCGTCGAGATCGCGCCGCTCTTCTATCTCGACAACACCATCGAGATGGTCGAAGGCATGCGGCCCTATTCGCCGCTCGAGCTTGCCGGGCGCAACATCTATGCGCGAGAGGGCTGTTACCTCTGCCACAGCCAGATGATAAGGCCGTTCCGCGACGAGGTCGAGCGCTACGGCCACTATAGCCTGGCGGCCGAGTCGATGTACGACCACCCGTTCCAATGGGGCTCGAAGCGCACCGGGCCGGATCTCGCCCGGGTCGGCGACCGCTACTCGAACGGATGGCACGTCCAGCATCTCACCGAGCCGCGTTCGGTGGTGCCGGAATCAATCATGCCGAGCTATGCCTTCCTGAAGGACATGCCAATCGAGGTGAAGGATTTCTCGACGCATCTGATCGCCAACAGCCGTGTCGGTGTGCCCTATTCAGACGACATGATCGCTCATGCCAATGCCGATCTCATGGCGCAAGCCGATGCGAATGCCGACACATCGGGCCTGGAGAGACGCTATCCGAAGGCCAAGCTTGGGGACTTCGACGGCGATCCGCAGCAGGTCACCGAAATGGATGCGCTGGTCGCCTATTTGCAGATGCTCGGCACGCTGGTCGATTTCAGGACCTATGACGAAGCCGCCGGTTACCGCTGAGGAGAATGGCGATGACCTACAATTTCATGCGGGAGTTTGCCGACAGCTGGGGCCTGCTTGCCATGGCGCTTTTCTTCCTCGGATGCGTTGCCTTTGCACTTCGTCCCGGCAGCCGCAGGCAAGCCGAGAGAGCCGCTCACATTCCTCTCAAGGACGACTGATCATGGGCAGCGAGCATATCGACGAGGTTTCGGGTATCTCGACGACCGGCCATGAGTGGGACGGCATCAAGGAACTCAACAACCCGCTTCCGCGCTGGTGGGTCATTACCTTCTACATCACCATTGTCTGGGCGATCGGATACACCATCGCCTATCCGGCATGGCCGATGCTGACTTCCGCGACCAGGGGTGTGCTGGGGTATTCGAGCCGCAAAGACGTCAAGAATGAACTGGCGGCGGCCGAAGTGGCCAAAGGCAAATATGTCGCTGCCATTCAGGCGAAGACCGTCTCCGAGATTACTGCCGACGATACGCTACGCGACTTCGCCGTCGCCGCAGGTGGCGCCGCGTTCAAGGTCAATTGCGTGCAGTGCCATGGCTCGGGCGCTCAAGGGTCCAAGGGGTTTCCCAACCTAAACGACGACGATTGGCTGTGGGGTGGCAACGCCGAACAGATCCAGCAGACGATTGCGCACGGCATCCGCTTCGCATCAGACCCGGATACGCGCCTGTCGGAAATGCCTGCTTTTGGGGACATCATCACGACGGATCAGATCAAGCAGGTCGGCGCCTATGTCGCAAGTCTCTCCGATCCTGTTCAGGACACAAGCCTGATCGAACCCGGCGCCAATATCTTCGCCGAGAATTGTGCCGCCTGTCATGGTGAGAATGCAAAGGGCAACAGGGAGCTCGGCGCACCCGACCTGACCGACGCGATCTGGCTATACGGGTCTGGCGAAACAGCCATCGCCGCGCAGGTCCGCGCCCCGAGGCATGGCGTCATGCCGGCCTGGATCGGGCGTCTCGGCGAGATCAAGGTCAAGGAACTCGCGGTCTATGTCCATTCGCTTGGCGGCGGAGAATAGGAACGCAAGCCTATTCTCGTCCTCCCCCCAACCGCCAAGCGACGAGGCCCGGCGCGAGCCGGGCCTCGGCATCATCCAGAAACCGATGGGTCGGGCTTCCGGCGAAATCGTCGCTGGTGACTGGAGCTTCTCGTGCTCGATAACACGCAAATAGAACGGCTCGAAGCCGATGCGGTCAACTCCGCCAAGACCCGTCAGCCGCTCTATGCCGGACGCAAGAAGATCTTCCCGAACCGGGCTTCTGGCAGTTTCCGCCGCTTCAAGTGGTCGGTGATGGCAATCACGCTGGGGATCTACTACCTGACCCCCTGGCTGCGGTGGGATCGCGGGCCATTTGCCCCTGACCAGGCCGTGCTGGTCGATCTTGCCAACCGCCGCTTCTACTTCTTCTTCATCGAGATATGGCCGCAGGAATTCTACTACGTCGCCGGCCTGCTGGTCATGGCCGGTGTCGGCCTTTTCCTGATCACATCCACCGTCGGCCGGGCCTGGTGCGGCTATACGTGCCCGCAGACCGTGTGGGTCGATCTGTTTCTGGTCGTCGAGCGAGCCATCGAGGGCGACCGCAACGCGCGCATCAAGCTCGATGCCGGTCCCTGGACTGCGCGCAAACTCGTGCTGCGAACATCGAAACACGCCATTTGGCTGGTCATAGGGGTGCTGACCGGCGGCGCCTGGATTTTCTATTTCGCCGATGCGCCGATGCTGCTTGGGGAACTCTTCACCGGCACCGCCGCCCCCGTCGCCTACATCACCGCCGCCGTGCTGACGGCGACGACCTATACGTTCGGCGGGCTGATGCGCGAGCAGGTCTGCACCTACATGTGCCCATGGCCGCGCATCCAGGCGGCCATGCTCGACGAGAATTCCCTCACCGTCACCTATAATGACTGGCGCGGCGAACCGCGCTCGCGTCACGCCAAGAGGGTCCTTGCCGCCGGGCAGCCCGTCGGCGACTGCGTCGACTGCAATGCCTGTGTCGCGGTGTGCCCGATGGGGATCGACATTCGTGATGGCCAGCAGCTTGAATGCATCACCTGCGCGCTCTGCATCGATACCTGTGACGGTATCATGGACAAGCTCGGCAGGGAGCGCGGACTGATTTCCTATGCGACGCTGGCCGACTACAACGCCAATGTGATGCTGGCGGCCCCGGGCGGCTCCGGTTCAGTCAACCCGTCACTGGTCAGGAGCGCTGACGGCCTGTTCTCCGACAAGGTGGCCCGTTTCCATATTCGCAAGATCTTTCGCCCGCGCACCTTCATCTACATGGGCGTCTGGTCGGCGGTCGGTCTCGCGCTGCTCTATTCGCTGCTGACCCGCGAACGGCTCGAATTGAATGTCCTGCACGATCGCAACCCGCAGTTCGTGACGCTGTCCGACGGTTCGATCCGCAACGGCTACACCGTCAAGCTGCTCAACATGATCCCCGAACCAAGAACGATCATTGTCACGATGCAGGGCCTGCATGGAGCCGAAATAAGCGTTGTCGGCATCGACCTGCCGGCGGATCGCTCCTTCGCCGTCCCGGTCGAACCCGACCGGCTGAAGATGCTCAAGGTTTTCGTGCGTCAGCCGGCAGATCAGGTTCGGGGTGCAGCGCAAAGCTTCAAGTTCCGGGTCGAAAACAAGGCAACGTTCGAGTCGGACGAATATACGGCCACTTTCAACGCACCGGAGAGCGCCAGATGAGCGACACCTCGCGACAATCCCGCGAATTCACCGGCAGGCATATGCTGTTCACCATCCTTGGCTTCTTCGGCGTGGTCATAGCGGTCAATCTGACGATGGCGACGCTCGCCAACACGAGCTGGACCGGCCTTGTCGTCGAAAACACCTATGTGGCGAGCCAGCAATTCAACAAAAAGGCCGAGCAAGGGCGCGCTCAGGCGGCCCTCGGCTGGACTGGCAAACTGACCATCGCAGGCGGTGAGGTCCGCTACAGCCTCACCGATGCTGTCGGCAAGCCGGTTGCCTTGCATGGCGTCAAGGTGCTGTTCCGTCATCCCGCCTACGAGGCCGAGGACAAATCCGTCACTCTTGAGGCTGCCTCCGGTCAGATATTCGCCGCGCACCACACGCCCAAGGATGGCCTCTGGATCGTCGAAATCGACGCCGATGCGAGCCTTGCGGAACCCTATCGCGACGTTCGCCGGATCATGATTTCCCACGGGGCGCTGCAATGAGCTGCTGCGCGCCAGGCGCCCAAATGGCATTGGACCTGGAAAAGGTCACACTGGTCCTGCCTTCTGGCCAGGAAATCAGACTGGCGAGCCGCTCGATTGGCGAAAATCTTCGCCAGACCGACCTCTCGGTGCCGGCTGTGCATTGTGCCGCCTGCATCCAGACGATCGAGACGGCGATCGGCAAGCTGGATCGCGTCGAAGGCGCTCGTGTCAATCTTTCAACGAAACGTGTTTCGGTCCGGTGGCGCGGCGACGAGGTTCCGCCATTCGTCGCCACACTTGGACGGCTGGGCTATGGCGCGCACCTGTTCGATCCCGAGGCTGACGGGAAGGACAGGACGCTCTCGGAACTGATCCGCGCCGTCGCGGTCGCCGGCTTTGCGGCGGGCAACATCATGCTGCTATCAGTCTCCGTCTGGTCCGGCGCGCAAGGCGCGACCCGCGACCTGTTCCATTGGGTCTCGGCCTTGATTGCCATTCCTGCGCTCGCTTTCGCCGGCGGCATCTATTTTCGCTCGGCCTGGAATGCGCTGCGCCACAGCCGCATGAACATGGACGTGCCGATCGCGGTCGGGGTATCGCTCGCTTACGCCATGAGCCTCTACGAGACGATCAACCATGGCGACCATGCTTATTTCGACGCGTCGGTGTCGCTGCTGTTCTTTCTGCTGATCGGCCGCACGCTGGATCACGTGATGCGGGAACGGGCACGGACGGCCGTAAACGGACTGGCTCGGC
This sequence comes from Mesorhizobium sp. M1169, assembly GCF_040318345.1. Taxonomy (NCBI): domain Bacteria; kingdom Pseudomonadati; phylum Pseudomonadota; class Alphaproteobacteria; order Hyphomicrobiales; family Phyllobacteriaceae; genus Mesorhizobium; species Mesorhizobium sp. M1169. The sequence goes on from NZ_JAMYME010000039.1 coordinate 16,873, forward strand.
TGGCGGCGCGCGGCGCCATGGTGCTGCGCGAGGATGGTTCGCGCGACTACTTGCCGGTTGGCGAGATCGAACCAGGAATGGAGCTCTTGATTGCGGCTGGCGAGAGGGTGCCCATCGACGGCAGGATCATTGGCGGGGCATCGGATCTCGACTGTTCCCTGGTTTCCGGGGAAAGCACGCCCAGAACGGTGGGCCCGGGGGCGCAGGTCCAGGCCGGTACACTCAATCTCACCGGTCCGCTGACCATCGAGGCGACGGCCGCCGCGAAGGATTCATTCCTGGCCGAAATCGTTCGGCTGATGGAAGCGGCAGAGGGCGGCCGCGCCCGCCATCGCAGGATCGCCGATCGCGTCTCCGCGCTCTATGCCCCCGTGGTCCACCTCACCGCCTTTGCGACGTTCCTCGGCTGGATGGCGGCGACCGGCGACTGGCACCGGGCGATAACCATCGCCATCGCCGTTTTGATCATCACATGCCCGTGCGCGCTCGGTCTCGCCGTGCCGATCGTGCAGGTGGTCGCTGCGCGGCGGCTGTTTGAAAGCGGCGTCATGGTCAGGGACGGCTCCGCCATGGAGCGCCTGGCGGGGATCGACACGGCATTGTTCGACAAAACCGGCACGCTTACGCTCGGACTGCCCAGGCTGATCAATGCGCCGTCCATCGATCCGACGATGCTCGCCATGGCGGCCGAGATGGCAGCGCATTCCCGCCATCCCTTTTCGAAGGCAATCGCTGGCCATGCAGCCTTTGCCGGCCAGCCGAAACTCGCGTCCGTCAGCGAGCATCCGGGCTTCGGCATCGAAGCCATCGCCGAGGGCAGTACCTGGCGGCTGGGTCGCCGCGGATGGGCTGAGTGGAAAGCCCGGACCGGCGGCGAAGGCAAACAAGGCTATGGCGGAACCGTTCTGACGAAGGACGGGGTCATTGTCGCGACTTTCGATTTCGAGGATGAGCTGCGTGCCGATGCCAAGGCGGCCATCGAGCAACTGAACGGCGCCGGCGTGTCGGTGGAGATGCTGTCGGGCGACACAGAAGCTGCCTGCGGCGAGGTCGCGGAAGCACTGGGCGTCGAGCGCTTCCTTCCCGCGCTGCTTCCCTCCGGGAAGGTCGAACACATCGAAGCATTGACGCGAACTGGCCACAAGGTGCTGATGGTCGGTGATGGGCTCAACGACACGCCTGCATTGGGTGCCGCACACGTTTCGATCGCTCCGGCCACGGCGGCGGATATCGGTCGCAACGCCGCGGATTTCGTGTTCCTGCGTAAAAGTCTTCTGGCGGTCCCACTTGCTTTAGACATTTCGCGGAAGGCCGGACGGCTGATCCGGCAGAACATCGCCATCGCGATCGTTTACAATGGCATCGCCGTGCCGGTCGCCATTCTGGGGCACGTTACGCCACTGATCGCGGCGGTCGCGATGTCCGCCTCGTCCCTCCTGGTCATCGGCAATGCGCTACGCTTGCAAGGTTTCGTGTCAAATGCATCGGTGCAAGATGCCCGACATGACAGGCACTCCGACATTGGCGCACTGGCACAATCCTCATGACGACGCTCGCCTACCTCATACCTGTGGCCCTGTTCCTCGGAGCGCTTGGGCTGGCCGGGTTCCTGTGGGCCTTGAGGAGCGGCCAATATGAAGATCTCGATGGCGCCGCCGAGCGGATCCTGATCGACCGCGACGAGCCGCGCAGTTGACCCAGCCAGCCCTGCGACGTCTCGCTCGAATATTTTCCGCGGTTGCTTCGCGTCATGCCGATTTCGGCGCGCGACGGGTGCGAACGGATCAGCCAGAATACGTTGCCGAACTTTCGGCCAGGAAAGGGCCGCACCGAACGGGAAGCCGGCCATTCCATGATGACCTGACCAGACCATGGTGTGGCGGTCGACCAGTCGACCGTGAACCCGCCGTTGCCGCGTTTATCGAGCCTGGTTGATCCACATCAGGGTTATCTCTTCATAGGCATGGTTTCATTGAGCATTTTGAACGGAGAACGGATGTCTAACGGACGGTTAGGTCGCGTGGAGACGCTTGGGGAGATGAGCCGCAAACCGTGGATCGATTGCGATGCGTTCCAGTGCCCTTCGTCGCAGATAGCCGACGCAATGGCGGCACGCTGATGGCCGGCTCTGTCGATAGATTCGACGTTATTGTGGTCGGAGCCGGGCCGGTCGGACTTTCCTTCGCCGCGTCGCTTGCCCAGAGCCGACTCAAGGTGGCAGTGGTTGAACGGCAGTCGCTCGAAAGCCTGGCGAATCCGGCTTTCGACGGTCGCGAGATCGCGCTGACCCACGCATCGGTTGGAATCCTTCGCGAGCTCGGCGCCTGGGATGCCATCCCCGCTTCGGACAAATCACCGCTACAAGGCGCGCGCGTGCTCAACGGATCGAGCCCTTTCGCCCTGAGCTTCGATTCTCCCAGCGGATCTGGGGAACCACTCGGAATTCTGGTCCCAAATTGTCGGATCCGCGACGCCCTGTTCAAGCTTGTCCACTTCCAGGACCATGCCCAGCTGCTGTGCGGCCGCTCGGTCGTCAATGCAACAACCAGCCACAAAGAAGCAGTCATAACGCTCTCTGATGGCAGGCAATTGGCCGCTCGGCTGCTCGTTGCAGCGGATTCGCGTTTGTCCGCGACGCGCGACCTGCTCGGCATTGGCGCCGACATCAATCGGCTTGGCAACTCCATGCTGATTTGCCGAGTGAGGCACGAGCGCGCCCATCACCAGATCGCGGTCGAATGGTTCGATCACCATCAGACGATAGCGATGTTGCCGCTCATGGAAGGCGTGTCGTCGCTGCTTCTCACGTTGCGCTCAAGCGAGGCCGACAGACTGCTTGCTCTCGACGACGATTTGTTCCTCATGGAATCGACGAGCCGGTGTCGAGGACGCTTCGGAGAGATGACCTTGGCAAGCACCCGCCATGCCTATCCGCTGGTCACGACCTGGGCGCACAAGTTCTGGGCTCCGAGTGCGGCACTGATCGGCGATGCTGCCCTCGGCATGCACCCGGTGACCGCGCATGGCTTCAACATCGGCCTCAGTGGCCAGAAGCAACTCGCCGACAGAATCCTGCCGGCATGTCGCGAGCGCCGCGACATTGCTGATCCCGACATGCTCGGCAGATACGAAAGCCGGCTGCGTCTGTCGGCGGCACCGCTCTATCATGCTACGAATGCACTTGTCGCTCTCTACTCAGGCGAGCACCCGGCGGCACGGCTTGCAAGACATGCAGGGCTTCGCTTTGCCCAATATCTTCCCTTTATCCGCCATGGCATTTCGGCCATGCTCAGGCGATGAATCGCAGGCAGCGCTGCCGCTCTGGAACGCTATCTCGGCCCGGCTTCCTTTTGTCTCGCCGGGCGCGTTTGATGCCGTTGGCAGGGCTGCTTCCATGGTGACGTTGCCGATCCTGGGATGATTCGGATCAAGGCACGCGTGCGGGCAAGAGCTCGATGGTCAGACGGCAAGGCCAAGAGCAGACGTGCGACCCGAAGACATCGTGAGCGCACTGGTTACCCCCGCTGGATAGTTAACCCATCCTTCAGTGGGCTTGCGTAAGCTTGTCCTCGCGAACAACGATGGGAGCAAGCTGGTCCGTCCATGGCCCCGAAGAAAGAAGACACGCTGGAGGCCAAAATCCGTCAGGATCAGCTTGCTGACCTGAGGACCGGTCGCGAACCCGCGCTAGCAAGGCCGCGTCCGACCACGGCGCCTGTCCCACGAAATGCAGCAGAGACTGATGCTTGGCCGACACCCGCGACGGCGCCGTGACGGCCGCCTACGGCTCCACGCTCTTGCGCTCTATCGGCATCAGAAGTCCGAGGCAATAATCGTTCAGCGGCTCAGCTCGGTCGGCGTGGCCGATCACCCCGATCAAAGCATCGACATAGGCGTCGAACGCGGCTTCACTCTCGGCTGTCCAGTCGGTCATGGCGGGGCGCTTCCCTGATCCACCAAGCAGCACCCTAACAATCCACGACCAGCGCGAATCCCCCCGCAGCCCCGACTTTCTGATTCAGTAAGTCTAGCAGGCTGTTGAAGAAGTCTGACGTATTGCCTTGAGGATGGCCTCGTCGCCGTTGTGGTAGGCGAATGTGATCTCGATCGAGCCGTCGTCGAGCAATTCGGCACAGCCATCGCCTGTGACTTCATCCATCTCGTCACACCCGGCCCATGTGAAGTGAACTATTGAGGGGCTGCAGCTCAGTTCGAGACCGGCTTGCAGGGCGCCAAAGGCGATCTCGCCGTTGTTGTCGGGTCCGATGGCGATGGTTGCGGGTCCACCGAGGTTCAGGTAACCGCGATCCCACAGATCGGCTTCGATGATCCGCCAGCGGCCGATCAGTTGGCAGCCTGCGGGCACGGTCATTTCGACGCCGCCAAGAGCTTGGGCAGCCGCACCAGATTGTAGGCCGCGGCCGCGAAGGTGAAGGCCCACCCAACGCGGTCGCGGCCGCGCAATTTGGTCTTCTCCTGCCCAGCGACGGTTTTGATCCAGCCGAACGCCTCTTCGATGCGCTTTCTGATGCGCTGGCTGACGGCATAGCCACCGTGGCGCGTGGTGCGGCGATCGATCGCCGAACGACGGCCGTTCGTGTTCTGCGCTACGTGGGGTGTCACCTTCATCGAGCGCAACTCGTTGACGAAGTCCTCTGCGTCATAGGCCTTGTCGGCACCGAGCGTGATCGCCCGCGGCCGGTCGGCACGAGGTTCGATCATGTGCAGGGCTGCCACCCGCTCGGCATGTCCGTCGGCCAGCGTCAGACAGGCTTCCACCAGCAGGCCGTGGCGGTTCTCCATTAACCCATGTCCCATGAAGCACAACTTGGCCTCCTTGCCCCGCCGTTTGCGGTAGAGCCTGGCGTCGGGGTCGGTAGTCGAGGTGTGCGTCTCGTTCGATCGCCTCTCGCCGTGGAAGTCCGCTTCCGCATTGCGTCCGCCGCCGTCTGCCGGCGGTTCGCCATGACCGCCGCTTGGGCCGCCCTTTGGCTTGACGCTCTTCATCGAAGCCGAGGCCTCGATCAGCGTGCCGTCGACCGAGAAGTGATCCGTGGACAGGAGCTTCTTGACTTTGGGTTGCGCCAGCACGGCCGCCAGGAACTTCGCCGCGATATCGCCCTCCAGCAGCCGGTCACGGTTTTTGGAGAACACCGAATGATCCCAGGCTGCGTCGTCGACGCCGATGCCGACGAACCAGCGGAACAGGAGGTCGTATTCCAACCGCTCCATCAAAAGCCGCTCCGAGCGGATCGAATAGAACGCCTGCAAAAGCATCGCCCGCAGCAGCTTCTCCGGCGGGATAGATGGCCGTCCGATCGGCGAATATAGCGCCGCGAACTCACGCTCCAGCCTCGACAGGGCTTCAGTCACGATCGTCCTGATCGCCCGCAATGGATGATTGCGCCGAACCCGGACCTCAAGGTCCACGTAGCTGAAAAGTTCGCCAGTTCGATCGTCGCCGCCGCGCACTCGTCACCTCCGAATCCCTTCGGAGCCAGTGAGTCATCGCTGCGGTCCGGTGGCGAGGGCCTTTTTCAACAGCCTGCTAGCTCAAATCAAGTCACCAACGTATCTCATTTCACAATGCTCGGACCGCACGGTGCCAACAGTATTATCGAGATGCGGATAGCTTTTTTGTTGCGGCCACCGTTGGGCAGGATCTAAGTGTTCGGCTCTGGGAGTGGGGGCATAATTGTCAGAATCCGAAAAGTCAGTCTTCCAAAGCGATCTACCGCTAAAGGAGAAGCTCGAGCGCGCCAGGATGGAGTTGCTCGACCTCTCCGCACGTAATCGCCTTTTGAACGTGCCCCGGTTTTCAAAGAGTGCGAAAACGATCGACATCGTCGATGAGCGGTCATCCGAGGTCTATCGATTGCTGGTGAATGAAGGGAAGGTCTTTACGTTCGTCGCAGGCAAGCCTGACAGACCAAAGGCTGGCCAAGAAGGCTCTGCTACGGAAGACGAGATCGACTACTCCCCCATTTCCCTTGCTCAGCCAGAGGACGATGAAGTGGACGACAGGGGAGTGTTTGCGCGACATTCAGACACCAAACTGCAGACGCGGATGACCCCCACCGGCTTGCAACGCCGGCTTCTCGATCTCCATCACGATGCCAGGACGCTAGAGGAGGAGCAGGGCGTCAACATCCTCTTTCTGGCTCTCGGGATGCTGAAGTGGATTGACCCGAACAACAAGGAAAACATCCGTCAAGCACCGCTCATTTTGGTGCCGGTCCGGCTCGAGCGAGGAACGGCTGGAGAGAAGTTTCGGCTGCGCGCCAGGCCAGAGGATCAGAGCGCGAACCTCTCCCTTGAGCTCTATCTGGATCGGATGCACAAGCTCGCCATGCCGAGCTTCGATGCGGGAGACGACTTCGACGCCTCAAAGTATCTCGATGCCGTGGCCGAAGCGGTTTCAACCAAAGAGGGTTGGGAGGTGCTCCGGGATGATATGGTGCTGGGCTTCTTCTCGTTCGCGAAGTTCTTGATGTACCGGGATCTTGATCCTGAGATCTGGCCCGAGGCCTCCAAGATAATCGAGCAGCCGAAGATCCGCTCGCTCCTTTCCGACGGCTTTGAAGCGCGCGAGCCGCTGATGTCTGACGACATCGCGATTGATCCGCACATTGCGCCAGCGGAGATGTTGCACATCGTCGACAGCGACAGTTCCCAGACACTTGCGATCCATGATGTCAGAAAGGGTCGCGACCTTGTGATCCAGGGCCCCCCAGGCACTGGCAAATCGCAGACGATTGCGAATGTTATCGCGTCGGCCGTGGCCGACGGAAAGACCGTCCTTTTTGTGGCTGAAAAAATGGCCGCGCTGGAGGTCGTGAAGCGCCGCCTCGACAATGCCGGGGTAGGGGACGTGTGCCTGGAACTCCACAGCAACAAGGCGAACAAGCGCATGATGCTGGAGGAACTGCGTCGTACCTGGCAGCTCGGATCGCCTCGAGGACAATTCCCATCTGCGCTGACCGATCAGTTGTCGCAGGCGCGCGACAGGCTCAATGCGCATGCCGACCGGATGCATGTTCCGTTCGGCGCATCCGCCCTGACGCCCTACCAGGTTTTCGGCCAGCTAACCCGGCTCAGGCAGAACGGGCAAAAACCCGTAGATATCGAGCTCGAGGGTGCCATCCATTGGACGAGTGAAGGCGTTTCGTCACGCCGGAAGCTTCTCGACGAGGTCTCTCAACGGATCAACGAAATCGGGCTACCCATCCACCATCCCTGGAGAGGGGTAGGCCTGGACGTCGTACTGCCGACCACGGTCGAGCGGCTCGTCCCGCGCATCGGGTCATTGCTCGATCAAGCGAAGGCTGTGCAGGCAAAACTGATCGACATTGCCGCGCGGACCGAGGCCGGGCCTTCGCGAATTCTCAGCGACAGCGGCGACATAGAAGATCGCGCAGAACTGCTTGCGTCCGCACCAGAGCTTCCCGCCGATGCGTTGGTCTCGCCGGTGTGGGACGACCATCCTAAGGAGATCTCATCGCTTCTTTGGACAGGATCGGATTTCGCCCGCAAATTCGAAGACGTTTCGCAGCATTTGGTGGCGACGGCGATCGACACCCCAATTGAAGGTCTCGAGGCAGAGCTTGCAAAGCTGCCATCGGAATTCCCGAAAGACGGTTTTGTCCGTGCGCACCAGCTGACCGTTCTGCTCCCGCGCTTGCGGGATGAAGCGGAGCGGCTGAACCAGGAGCTGGGATCAACGGTTGTACCGGACACGTTGGCAGGGCTGGTTAGATTGATCGTGACGGGAGAGAGAGTTGCGGCCGCCCCTGACGCGAGCCCTGAAGCGTTTGCCGCGACCGTTTGGGACACAGGACTTGAACAAGGGGCGGACCTTGCCGAGAGCGTCGCGACGCTTGAGGCAGTCCAAGCAGAGCTGAAGGGCAAAGTTGTCGATGCTGCCTGGAACACGGAGGTTGCACCGACAAGGCAAGCCCTCGCTAGTCACACGGGTCTGTTGAAGGCATTGAGCGGCGACTACCGTCGCGCCAAAGCCCTTCTGCGGTCCCTTCTAGTCGATCCTAACGCGCCGTCGACTGAGACAGTGCGTCTCCTAGACGTGTTGATGAAGGGGCAAGCGGCGGCCACGAAGGTTCGTGACGGTGACGCCTTTGGTCGTTCCGCCTTCGGAGCAGATTGGCGCCGGGAGAAATCCTCGTCGGCACCGCTCTTGGCTCTAGTGGAATGGATGCGCACGCTAAGGGGACTTGGCTCGGAACCGCGACTTATTGCTGGTCGGATGGCCGAGCGCTCTGAAGCGGGCGCGCGGGCGCTCCGGGTTCGCAAGGTGATCGATATCGGCCGGCCGATGATCGAGGGTTTCTGGAATGATCTCGGCCACCTCGCGCCGTCCATGCTGGGTGACGTGGCCTCCGCCGAAAGGGCTTCACTGCAGCTGATGGAAGTGAAGGCGCGATCCGTGGCTCAAGCGGACGAAGCGTCTCGAGAGGTTCTGGCCAGCCTTCCTGATCAGCTATCCGGTCGGGTGGAGCTCGTCCGACGACTGGGCGCCCTACAGAAGCTTGCTCAAGCGATCGATGCTGCTCACGGCATTGGCATGTCCGCATTTGGCTCGTCTTGGCTCGGGCGAGGATCCGACTGGGCCGCGCTTACGCAGGCCGAGCTCTGGTTGAAAAACAATACCGCACTCCGACATCTGGTCGCGCGTCTGCCTGACAGGGTCGAGATCGCAAAATCAGCTCGTGCAACGCGAGAAACGACCCAGGCCGCGGCACTGCGGTTGAAGGCGCTTGCGGACGATCTGAAAGCTGATGCTTCGTCTTTGTTCGGAGTAGGCGATTTCTCTGAGGTCGTGATTGCTGAGTTGATTGCCCGATTGGAGAGCTGGGTCGAGCATCAGGAACAGCTCTCGAAATGGGTTGCCTACGAAGAACGATCTGAGAGTGCCCGAAAGGCGGGACTAGGACAGTTGATCGGCGACCTGGCCAATGGCCAGGTTCCAACCGCATCGGCGCGATCGGTCTTCGACATGGCCTATTACGAGAAAATGCTGACGGCGATGGCGAACAAGGAGCCGGACCTCGGGAGGTTTGACGGCGAGCTACATTCGAGAGCTGTTCGCGACTTTGCGGATTTGGACCGGCAGAGGATCAAGGCTAGCGCCATCGAGGTCGTGACCGCGCATCATCGCAAGATCCCCTCAAGAGATGGCGGAGCTGGGCCTGTCGGTTTGCTTCGATCTGAGATGGCGCGCAGAAGAGGCCATATGCCTATCCGGCAGTTGATGCTGAGGGCAGGACCTGCTGTCCAGGCGTTGAAGCCGGTGTTCATGATGAGCCCACTTTCGGTGGCGCAGTTCTTGTCGCCCGGTCGAATGTCGTTCGACCTCCTGGTTATGGACGAAGCGTCTCAGATCCAGCCGGTGGACGCACTCGGCGCAATTGCCAGGGCGAACCAGGTAGTCGTCGTTGGCGATGAACGCCAGCTGCCACCGACGACATTCTTTGCGAAGATGACGGGCTCGCAATCTGAAGATGACGACGGCGAGGGTGCGCAAGTCGCTGACATCGAGAGCATTCTCGGGCTTTTCACAGCCCGTGGTTTGCCACAGCGCATGCTTCGCTGGCACTACCGCAGTCGACATCAATCGCTCATCGCCGTGTCGAATAGCCAGTTCTACGACAACCGGCTCTTCATCGTCCCAAGTCCGTATACCCAAGAGGCTGGTATGGGGCTGCGGTTCCATTACGTGCCGGACGGAGTGTTCGATTCAGGTGGGACAGGGACGAACCCGATCGAGGCGCGTGCCGTAGCAGAAGCGATCATTCGTCACGCGAAGTCCAATCCACAAGAGTCTCTTGGCGTTGCGACTTTTTCTGTCAGCCAACGCCGTGCGATCCAAGATGAGCTTGAAGCCCTGCGGCGGTTGAATCCGGACACCGAAGACTTCTTCCACGCCCATCCGAGTGAGCCGTTTTTCGTCAAGAACCTGGAGAACGTTCAAGGCGACGAGCGGGACGTGATCATGATCTCGGTGGGATACGCGAAGAATTCCCAGGGCTACATGGCCATGCGCTTCGGCCCACTCGGTTCGGAAGGCGGAGAACGTCGACTCAACGTTCTCATAAGCCGGGCTAAGCGTGCCTGTGAGGTGTACGCGTCGATAACAGATGAGGACATCGACCTCGAGCGCGGAAAGGGTAAGGGGGTCTTTGCCTTCAAGCTCTTTTTGCACTACGCGAGGACTGGACGCATCTCGCTTGCTCAGACGACGACCAGAGAGATGGATTCAATCTTTGAAGAACAGGTAGCCAACGCCTTGATTGAACGAGGCTATCAGGTCCATGCACAGGTGGGTATCGCGGGCTTCTTCATCGATCTGGCAGTTGCTGATCCGGAGCGGCCAGGGCGCTACCTGCTGGGCATCGAATGCGACGGTGCCGAGTATCACTCCTCGCGCTCCGCAAGAGATCGGGATCGGCTTCGCCAGGCTGTGCTCGAAGACCACGGCTGGATAATTCACCGCATCTGGAGTGCCGATTGGTTCCAGCGTCCGCGTGAACAGCTCGAGCGGACGGTGGCGGCGATCGAGGCTGCAACGAGAGAACTTGCTGAACGGGCGGAGTTGGGAAACCAGAGAAGCCGTGGGGCGGCCGTACAAGTCGTAACGGTCGACCGGGGTAACGTCACCGAAATCGCGTTGGAGACTACGAATGGAGCCGCGACACCAGATCGAGCCTACGCAGAAGCGAGTGTACAGAGACCGCCCGAGCGGTTTGAACTTCACGAGACGCCCACCGGTCTCCTGGCTGGGCTGGTCGAGCAAATCGTCGCCGCAGAGACGCCAGTCCATCTCGATGAGGTAGTATCGCGCATTCGGGATGCATGGGGCCTACAGCGGGCCGGCGGCAGGATTCAGGACGCGATTGAGCGTGGTCTTGTTATCGCCGAAGCGCGGGGAGTGGTGGCGCGTCGAGGCGACTTCTGCTTCAAACCGGGCGCGCCTATTCAGCTACGCGACCGCAGTGGTGTCATGTCCCCTGGATTGCGTAAGCCAGAAATGATCTCCTCGGAGGAAGTTGCCCAGGGTGCAATCGAGGTGGTGAGATCCAATCTCGGCGCGACGGAGGACGAAATCGCAACGAGCGTCTCGAGGATGCTGGGCTTCAAAGCCACGAGCGCGCAGCTGAGGCAATTGATTTCAGCGGCGGTCGCCGGTGCTGTTGCGAATGGATCGTTGCGGTACCAAGACGGCCTGCTGATAGACGGCGCAAACGGACAGTAAGAAATCAGCGAGGACGCGAGGGTGGACCGCCACCCTCGCCAGATCGTGGCGAACCTGGGGACAAACTCTGCCCTTGGCTGGAGGCTGAATGGCGTTTCGATTTGTTCATACGGCAGACGTTCATCTGGATTCACCGCTGCGTTCGCTAGCGTTGCGAAACCTCGAACTCGCAGAGCTCGTGGGAGACGCCAGCCGCCAAGCCTTCATTTCGATAGTGGATTTGTGCCTGGAGGAACGCGTGGATGCGCTGGTCATTGCGGGCGACCTCTACGATGGCGATCAGACTTCGATGAAGACTGCGCGGTTCATCGCGACACAGATCGGACGGCTGCACCAGGCTGGTATTAGGGTCTTCAAGATCCGCGGCAACCATGATGCCCTCTCACGCATCTCAAAACAGCTCGTGTTTCCGGACAGCGTGACTATTTTCGGCGGCCGCGCCCAATCGGTATTGCAGACTTCAGGTGGTCTGGATGTGATGTTCCATGGCCTGAGTTTTACGCATTCGAAGGCGCCAGAAAGTCTGTTGCCCAAGTACCCAACACCTCGTGAAGGCGCGGTCAATGTCGGTATCATGCATACCAGCATGGCCGGTTCGCTCGGTCACGACGTGTACGCGCCCTGCAGTGTGGCTGACTTGCACAATCATGGTTTCGACTACTGGGCGCTCGGACACATCCATGTTCGCCAGGTCTATCCAGGGGCACGCGCAACGGTCGTGATGCCGGGTATTCCGCAAGGCAGGGATATCAACGAGGCGGGCGAGAAATCGGCAACGCTTGTGACGATACGTGATCACGGTTCTGTTGAGATCGAGGAACGGCTGACCAGCGTCGCGCAGTTCGAACGCCTCAACATCGACCTTATCGGAACCGTTGAGTGGCCCGAAGTCGTCACGCGCATTCGAGACGCACTTGAACAGCTGCGATCCAATGTTCGATCGCGGCACGTTCTGGCTCGAGTCGATTTGAGCGGAGCGACACCGTTGTCGTGGCAGCTCATTCGCGACAGGGACCTCCTCCTTGCCGAAGCTCAACAGGTGGCCGGGCAACTGGGTGACACGTGGATCGAAAAGCTCGATCTCAACGTCCTTTCACCTGGGACCGAAGCAGTTGAGGACACCGCTGATCCAATTTATGAGCTAGCCGCGTCGATGCGCAGTGACGCCGCGTCCGAGGCGTTCCGCGCCGAGGCGAGGGCGTTCATTCAAAAGACAGTTGCCGAACTTCCGGCGGAAGGCCGCGACTTTGCTGGCAAGAGCGAAGCCGACCTCGACCTTTTCCTAGATACAGCGCTGGCCAGGGGCATTGACCAGGTCACCGCACGTCTCAAGGCTGGTGCCTCGTCATGAGACTGCGACGCCTTGACCTCGTTCGCTATGGGAAGTTCACCGATCGTACGATCGACTTTGGACCGAAGCCCACGTCCGGCCCTGATTTGCATATCGTGTTCGGTCTGAATGAGGCTGGCAAGTCGACCGCTCTTTCTGGCTTTCTCGACCTCTTGTTCGGGATCGAGGAGCGTAGCAAATACAACTTCATTCACGAGTATAGCGCCATGCGCCTTGGTGGAGTGCTCGAATTGGCAGGTCTGGAGCATTCATTTACCCGCACGAAACAGCGGAACAATTCGCTCCTTGATGCGACCGGCAAGCCGGTCAGTGAGATGGCAATCTCGGCACACCTCGCCGGCCTGTCTCGCGATGCCTACGCGACAATGTTTTCCTTGGATGACGAGACGCTGGAAGCCGGTGGAAAGGCGATCCTGGAATCGCGCGGTGATCTCGGCAAGCTGTTATTCACCGCCAGCGCAGGACTTGGCCATGCAAGCGATACGCTAAATGCCTTGGATGCAGAGGCCGACGCGCTACATCGCAAGCAGGCCCAAGGTACCGAGATCGCGCTGCTCAAGAGGCGGCTGGCCGACCTAAAAACTCGGAAGGATGATATCGACACACTTGCTTCGACCTACGAAGGACTGGAGGCTGAACGTCGTGACGCGGCACAACAATACGACGCCCTGATCAACGAACGAGCGGTGCTGGCGAACCGGCTGGAGGCGATTGCGCGGTTCGAGCGTGCACGGCCGATGCTGGCAGATATTCGGCGCAAGCTCGTCCAATTAGACGGATTGCCGAAAACCGCTTCACCTACGCGCACTTGGGCGGGCTCGATCGCGGAGCTGATTGGTGACGATGCGAGCTTGAGAACGCGTTTGGCGGGCAATGTCGGCGAAGTTGAACGTCTGACGTCAAGCATTGCATTCCTCGACGTAGACGAGCTGATCTTGGGGGTCTCGGAGCGCATTAGAAGCTTGGCAGAGAGCAAGGTGCGCTATTCGTCGGCAGGCCTTGATTTGCCCACTCGCAAGTTCCAGCTGCAGATCCTCGACAACACCGTAGCGACTTGCCTTAGCGCGTTGGGACGCACTTCTGAACAGGATCCTGCGAAGCTACTTTTGCCAGCAGCGACGGTGGGCGTCTTGCGCACAATGATTGAGCAGCGATCCGGGATCGCCACGGCGGCAAGCGCTGCCCATGACGAAATTGCGGCTGCTATCGATGCGCTCCAATTGGCTCGACAGCGAGTTGGCGAAGAAAGAGCCGTGCCCGAATCCGTCAGAGCGAAGCTCAGTTCAGCATTGTCGAAGGCCCGCGCCAGCAACCAGTTCGCGGAAGTTGCGGCGGCCCGCGAGGAGGAAGATGCGGGTACAATACGATTCGAGGAGTTGCGGGCTCAGCTGCGGCCGTGGGCCGGCGATGCGAGCGCGCTCGCGAGCATCGCTGTTCCGAGCGCTGGGCAGATTGCTTCCTGGAAAATGGCCGCAACAGATTTAGCCAGAACCAGCTCGGTGATCGCCGAACGCCTTGAGGAATGTGAGAGCAATTCCACGAGGCAATCGGCACGACTCGAAGCATTTCGTGTGTCGATCGATGTGGCTGACGACGAAGCCGCTGCAGTGAGCCGACGAGCACGTGACGCAGCTTGGGAAACGCATAGGGCGGCGCTGACCAGCGAAACAGCTGATGACTTTGCTCTAGCGCTAGCCCGCGACGATGGCGTCGGCACGGGCCGTCTAGCGAACGCGTCGGATTTGGCAGAGATACGCGCAACGACCAGGGCGCTTGGCGAAACTTCGGCGGATTTGTCTCGTTTGCGTCAACAATACGCGCAGCTTGCCCTCGATCTTGAAACCAAGATGGCTGAAGTCCGTCAGGCCGGCGGTGCGTTGCTGGAAGACGTGATCGAGCCATCACTAGAGCGCCTGGTACAGCGCTTGGACGATCGAATTGAGTTGCGTGCTGATGCACTCGGTGAATGGCGGCAGATCGAGCTCTCTCGGAAGAGGGCGGACCGGGCTGCCGAGGCGGGCGAGCAGATCCGACTGGAACTTATCAGGGCGTTGACGAGCGTCGGAATAGTACCGGCGCCGCATGACACGCTTGAAGCCGCTATGGCCCTCGCGGAATTGTTTCTAGAGCGGCAGCGCAAGTTAGACGCAGAATACGCTGAAGCACTAAGAACCGTGAATGGCAGGGAGGAGGATCTTACCGTCAGGCGTCGGGCCCTCGCCATGGCGGAGCGGCGCGAGGAGGAGTGGCTCGCCACGACAGGTGAGACGCTCAAGGGAACTTGGCTCGAGAGCGGCGTATCCGCTTCCGGCTTAAGCACAGTGCTCGAACAGTTGAGTAATCTGGCCAAAAGCGTGCAAGAGCGAGACGCCCTTCAGCTGCGCATCGACAAAATGGAAGCTGACAGGGCCGATTTCCTCAGTGAGGTCAGCTCTATCGCAGCAGATCTGGGAGAGGCTACGAAGGATGGAGAGCCGGAGCAGTTAGCGGTTCGCGTTGGCGACCGCTTGGATCGCGCTGAAAGGGCGCGTGACTCGAAGGCAGGCTTTTTGGCCGATCTCAAACGCTTGCAAGGCGAGCGCAATGTCCTCGACAATGAGACTTCGGTCCATGAGTGCCGCAAGAATGAGGTGCTGATCGCGTTCGGCGTCGAAACCTTAACCGATGTGGCGCACCGCGACGAGTTGCTGCGCGAGAGGGATCGTCTGCGCACCAGCGTGGCCGAGCTTGAGGATCGCGTGGCGGCTGAACTTTCATTGGAGAAGTTTGAGCAGGCCCGCTCGGTCCTTGACGAAATCGACTTCGACGGCCTTGCGATCGAGAAGGGACAAGGCGAGCAGAGGCTCCAGCAGCTAGACAGCTTCCTCCAACAACAGCTGATCCGACAAACGCGCGCTGCGGATAAGATTGACGAGATTGGAGGCGACGGCGCTGTCGCTCGGCTCGACGCCGAACGCCGAACCATTCTGCTGGAAATCGAGGACAGCGCGGTTCGCTATATTGAACTGAAGCTCGGCATCATGTCAGCCGGGAATGCTCTGCGCGCCTATCGCGAGCGCCACCGGTCAGGAATGATGGCGCGTGCATCGGACGCTTTCAAGCTGATGACGCAAGGCCAGCATTCTGGCCTCACGACGCAGCCCGTGAAGGGTGGCGAGGTCCTGATCGCGATGCAGCGCGACGGCCAATCCAAGGTCGCCGATGCGCTGTCAAAAGGCGCGCGGTTTCAGCTCTATCTGGCCCTGAGACTCGCTGGATATTACGAATTCGCGCAATTCCGACAGTCGGTCCCATTCGTCGCGGACGACATCATGGAGACGTTCGACCATATCCGGTCTGAAGAAGTGTTCAGGCTTTTCGGCGAAATGGCGGGCATGGGTCAGGTGATATATCTAACGCATCACAAGCATTTATGCGAAATCGCCAAGGCAGTTGTGCCAGGGACTACCATCCACCAACTCGAATAGGATGGCCGCCCAAACAGCGTCTTCCAATCTACAAGGAAATCGCTTGGCGTTGCCGCGCTGCCGGGAATTGCGGCTTCTTACCCCTAGCCTTGCTTGCCAAGATCCCCCGGCAACTTTGCGCCTCATTTCGGTCGTCCGCATCACCCGCTCTTCTTATAGAAGTCGGATGCTTCGCCATTGACCACGTCCGGAAACGCCAGGAGCGGACGTTACAAAACAAAGCAACGCCGCAATACCCCGCCATCAGGTGATTTGATACTTGAGTCGACGTTGTACGAAGGCTGGCCGCGACCCTTCGAGCACCCTTACGATATGGCCATTGGTGTTCGGGTTCTCGATCGCGCCGCAATCATAGCTGAACCTGTAACCGTTCACCTTGTCCAACCGGACATAGACGATTTGTTCGGCGTCGGCTCCGATCGCGAGGTTTGGGTTATGCGTCACCAATATGACCTGCCGGGTTTTCTTCGCGTCGCGAATACACCTTGCGAGTACCGCGAATATGCTGTCGTTGTCGAGATTGTCTTCGGGTTGGTCGATGATGAGGGGCGAGCTGTCGGTGTCTAGGTGTAGGTAGAAGACCAGCAGCAGAAGCCCCTTCTCTCCGGGGGAAAGCTGGTTCAGGTCTTTGCCTCCCAGTCTCAACTCGTACCGGGGTTCGAAGTATCCGAGGGAATAAAGGAAGTCGTAGAATTTCTTGACGTCTTTGGTCTGCCGTCTGATGCCACCGGATTTCATCGATCCGACCACATCGTGCACAAAGGCAAAGATGCTTTCGAAGGAGTTCCAGTCGACTATCGATAGCTTCTGTTGAAGGGCGCGCGCGCCTTCCGCGACTCCGCGGAAGGGGCCGCTCACGTTTTGGTTCAGATGGTTGAAGAATTCATCACCGAACTTGGGAGACGGTACAAAAGACGCGTCGATCGACACCTTGAAGTCCCCGGTACTCACTGCGGTGAGCCGCGACTCAACCTTGGTTTTCAAACCCTCGTAAAACGTTCTTATCTTGTGCTTGCTTTCGAAGAGGGTCAAGCAAAGTGCCTTACGGTCCTCAAACGCCTTGGACAATTCACCCGGCAGATCGTTGTCGATCCGGGCAATGCGGGCCTCTAGTTCCGCGATCGTCCCTAATTTCGGCGAGGCCTTTTGACCGACGATATCGCTGATCTGCTCGGATATTTCGCGGACGGCCTGCACATACCTTTGATAACGCTGTTGAGGTGCCGAGAGAGCGGCGCGCGTCTCGGCAATGCGATCGGCAATATATTTCTGCGCAGCACGAAGCTCGGGTGCACTGGCGACTTTGGAAAGATCGGCCTTTGAATCGAAAACAATGGCGCTCTCGCGCTCAATCTGAGCGATTTCTTCGTTCGCATCCTCAATCTTCTTCGTGACTTCTTCGAGGTTAACGGTAATACGGATGACCTGATCAACATCTAAGCCGAGAGCGCTATACTTAGTTTTAAAAGCCTCCTTGTCGCCTTGCACACGGTTTTTCAGGGCATTTACGGCGTCCTTGAATTCACTGGCCTCTTGCAGGGTAGTCTTGTGCCAGCCGAGCCGCGTGACGGCGCTCTTTTCACGCGCAGAAAGGTCATCCAGCAACCGGGTTTGTGACGCGATTTCTTCTGTCGCCGCTTCCTGTTCCGCACTCTGAGCAGCCGGGGCAGCTTCCTCCGGAGGCTTCGACGCTTCGAGTGCGAACACCTGCTTCTGAAGGACCCCTAGTTCCGCCTGCAGTTTGGTCTTGAATGCAGGTTCGCTCTGGTCCTCGAGTTCGAGAATCCTGATGTTGAGTTCCCGCAGCTTCGTTTTGATCTGGCTAGCTTCCTGTCGACTGTTCAACGTCTTCCGTTCTTCGAGATCGCGGAAGCTCTTGGCGTCCATCTTGTCGCTGATGTCGACGTGTGAAAATACGACGTCTTCGATTTCCCGGCGCAGCGCCTGGACTTCGATTTCGTTCGTCAGGCTCTCGAAGTAGTTCTGTGGTAGGTATTTGACCGCCTCCGGCTCGAGTTCATCGACATCATCGCTCAGTGTCCGTTCAACAACGCTCCCACTCTTCCATACGAGACGACCCGAAAAATTCTCGGCGAAGCCGGGCCGCTTGAATTTCTTGTTCGTCTGACTGTCGGTTAGAAACGAGAAATATTTCGCTTGGCGAGTATTTCCGAGCAGCGCGACAATGTCCGCGACGGCGCTTTTGCCGCTTCCCTTGTTGCCGATTATGGCAGTCAGTTCAGGGTTGAACGGGATTTCGACGTTCCGAAACCAGGTGCCGTTATGATCGGCATAGGTGGCGAGGGCATTGATCTCCAGCCTGTCGATGAACTGCGTCGCCTCTCGCTCGAGCCGGACGAGAACGGTTGGACGGTCTCCAACAAAGACGCGATGTTCTGGTTCAAAGATCGTCTGCCGGAGACCTCGGAAAGTCAGATTGGCCTTGATCCAGGTCGATTGATAGCTCGGCTCGTCACCTGTCAAACGTCCGAGGTCCTCGAAGGAATGAGCGTCACTGGCGTCATAGAGGGGCTTAGGCTCGGACTTCGACCCGTCCTCGTACCGAGAGTCGCTCAGGAAGAATGCCGTGCTGTTCGACTTCCCAAAGAAGGCGCTACTGATCCTGTCGAGTTCATCGGAAATGGATTTGCTACGCTGGGAATTTTTGGCGGTACCGCGTAGGCCATCGTTTCCGGCGGCGGTGACGATAATGTATTGCTCCGGCGCGAAGCATCCTTTTAGCGAGTCCTTAACATCATGTATGCTGACGGTCGCCGCAGCGTAGTTCGCAGACGTCAGTTCACTGCAGCGTAACCGTCTGCCACCAACGGATATGTGCGTTTCGAGGTCGTTGAGGAATTTACTCAAGGCTTCGGCCGTCGCGACAGCCGGGTCTACCAGAACATGCGCGTTGACGTTTTTGCCGTCGATGCTGACCGTCTCGGTCAAACGCAGCTCTAGGTTCGGGATCACTAGCTTGGTCGAGTCCGGATACGATTGGCGATACCACTTGACGGTGTTCAGGTAGCCGTCGAATGAAAAATAGTCCGTTATGCCAAAGGCCTTGACCTCGGATTGTTCGAGAATAGCCACGAAGCGTTTCCACGTCGCGTCCTCCGGTTTGCCATATCCGCAAGAGAGCTTCGTACCGGGCGCGTGTAAATGCAGATCCCACTTAAGCCACTGCGACCCTCGATGAGCCTCTCGTTTGGCAGCACGCGGCGTTGAGGACACACTCATCCGAAGCACTCCAGGTGACGGGGTTTCCGATCCGAAAAAGCCTTGCCTGTCGTCCGGCAGGATCACGAATCGGCGCCCAGATGAACGCGCGGGTACAATCTAGTCGGATGAAAAAATCAATCAAGGCGTGTTCTCATGACCTTGGAGCACAAGTCACCGCCTGTCGCCGAAAGATAAAAGCAGTGCTAGAAACAAAAGGCGGGCATGCAGCCGCCGCTGCCTATCCAGGTCCACGAGGTTGCTAGGCGTGTTCTTGTGGTTTCCAACTTCCGCAAAAAAAGCCGACTGACGGGGTGACATTCGGCTCCGAAACGCTGCCTCAGTTGAGCAATGGCACCCCGTTGCCGAAAAGCGTGACGTCCGTTATCGGCCTCAGCGGCCAGAAGCAACTCGCTCGTAAAATCCTGACAGCATGTCACGCCCGCCGCGACATTGCCGATCCCGACATGCTCGGCAGATACGAAAGCCGGCTGCGCCTGTCGGCGGCACCGCTCTATCATGCCACCAACATGCTTGTCGCTCTCTACTCAGGCGAGCACCCGGCGGCACGGCTTGCAAGACATGCAGGGCTTCGCTTTGCCCAATATCTTCCCTTTATCCGCCATGGCATTTCGGCCATGCTCAGGCGGTGAATCGCAGGCAGCGCTGCCGCTCTGGAACGCTATCTCGGCCCGGCTTCCTTTTGTCTCGCCGGGCGCGTTGATGCCGTTGGTAGGGCTGCTTCCATGGTGACGTTGCCGATCCTGGGATGATTCGGATCAAGGCACGCGTGCGGGCAAGAGCTCGATGGTCAGACGGCAAGGCCAAGAGGCAGACGTGCGCCCCGAAGACATGGTGAGCACACTGGTTATCCCCGCTGGATAGTTAACCCGTCCTTCAGTGGGCCTGCGTAGGCTTGTCCTCGCGAACAACGATGGGAGCAAGCTGGTCCGTCCATGGCCCCGAAGAATGAAGACACGCTGGAGGCCAAAATCCGTCAGGATCAGCTTGCTGACCTGAGGGCCGGCCTCTTCGTGTCGATGCCGATAAGCGCTATCCTGTCAGGCCTGATTTGGGCGGTGCACGCCCTTTCTGGCAGCGGCTTTGCCCCTGCAATTTGGTTCCTGGTCGTCAATGCGATAAATGCCGCCCGCCTTGCACTCGCGCGTTATCAGCTAAAGGAAACGGGGCGCCATGACGGATTAGTGGGGGTTTTGCCGCGGCTTCGCTGGTTTGGCATCCTTGCTCTTCTGGCAGGGTTTGCCTGGTCCTTCCTGGCCGTCCTGACTGTTGGATACACGACACCTCAAGCACCGCTGCATCTGGTCATTCTGGCGGGCATTTCAGCTGGTGCGGTTACATACGGCAGTTCGTATGCCGCGGCGGCGATCAACTTCATCACACCTCCGCTCCTCATCACGGTGGGTTGCCTTTTGGCGAAAGGCAATTTTGAAGACTACATTCTGGCTTTTACCGTTCTGCTCTTCATGGGCGGCTTGGTTCGAGCTTCGTTTGTTGGGCAAGCACGGTTCCGCGAAGCGAGCCGCCTGAGGCATGAGGCCGAGCGGCTTGCGGCGGAGATGAAGGCCAGTTCCAGGCAGGACCACCTGACGGCCCTTCTCAACAGGCGTGGCCTCGAAGACGCTATCGGACGGTTCGAGACCGCGGATGGCCCCTTCGTGGCAATGCTGGTTGACCTGGACGGGTTCAAATCCGTCAACGATACCTACGGTCACAGGACCGGTGATGAACTGCTTGTCAGGATCGCCCGCCGCATAGAGGAGGAAGCACCGGAAGGCTCAACGCTCGCTCGTATCGGCGGCGATGAATTCGTGCTGTTTTTTCCCTCAACGAGGGTTTCGCTTTCTGCCAATGATCTCGCCTCCAATATCATAGCAAAAATTGCCCGCCCCTATCGGGAGGTCGCGTCCGTCCGGGTCGGGGCATCAATAGGAATATACCTGGCGGAAAGCCCGGGCCTGACCGAAATGTTGTTGCGGGCGGATATCGCCCTTTATACGGCCAAGCGTCGTGGCAGGAACGAATTTTGCCTGTTCGATGCCGAACTCGACAGGGAACTGCAACGCCGCCAGTCCGTCGAACGGGACCTTCATTCGGCGATAAAGACGAGAAGCTTGCAACCTTGGTTCCAGCCGATCGTGAAACTCGACACCGAGGCCGTGGTCGGTTTTGAAGCCTTGCTGAGGTGGTCCCATCCGATTCATGGTGCCATCTCTCCACCCGAAATCATCACAGCTGCACGCGAAACCGGAATGCTTCAGCTGCTGACGCAAACCGTATTCGCCGACTGTTGTGCTTTTATCGACGGTTTGGTGAAAGCTGACTGTCGTGATCTCCGTGTGGCGATGAATGTTTCGCCGCGCGAACTGGAAGCCGGCGATATCGACGACATGGTTTTGGATGGTCTGGCGGCAAAAGGCCTCCCTGCAACGATGTTCGAAATCGAGATTACCGAAGAATCCCCGGTGGACCCGGACAGAGTGGATGAAAAGCTCGGACGGCTTTCACATGCCGGCATTTCCATCGCGCTCGATGACTTCGGCACCGGCTTTTCCACGTTGGCATCGCTCAAGGACAGTCGGATACGCAAGGTGAAAATAGACCAGGGCTTCATTCGCGGCTTGGCTAAGTCCCGAGAGGACCGACTGCTTGTCAAATCGGTCATCGATCTCGGTAACATGCTCGGGATCGAGGTCATGGCCGAGGGCGTCGAAACAGAGGCGGATCGGCAAACCCTGCACAAGCTTGGCTGCCGAACCGCTCAAGGCTTCCTGTTCTCCAAGGCTGTGCCTCTGAGCCAAGCACTGGAAATGGCAGTCAAACAGCACGCGAACCAGTTGTGACCGCTCCCGCCGCGCCGTCTCTCGCGGCCGTGCGCTCATGAGTGACGGGTATCTGAACTTCCTTGTTTGAAGAGCATGACAATCCGTGCTGTGCGTCAGCCGGCGAACAGTTCCTTGTAGCCGGTCGTCACCATCCAGTTCGCCCGGTCGATATGGCTGCGAAGAGCCTTGCGGGCGCGGACCGGTTCAAGGGCCGGGTCGATGCCTAGAATGAGATCGGCCATCTCCTCTTCGCTGGCATTGTCGGCGCAGGCATCCAGGATCCGCAGGTAGATCGTGAAATGCTGCCTGTCGTAGCTCGTGAGGTTATCCGACCAGGGGACTTCGTCACACAGAGTTGAGCTTCGAGTCTCATCTGTTCCCATTGATCGATTCATGCCTGTTGCGAGCCTCGGCTGTTGAGCGCTGGATGCAACGCAGCATATCCCAAAATGGGATAATCCGAAACCGGGATTAGTCGCTGATCCGGTCTTTACCCGACCGGTTCGCCTACATGCCCAAGTCTCTTCGATCGCCCCGCCACCAGCGGTTTCTGGCCCAGTTGGTTTCCCTGCGCAAGGCCAAAGGCCTGACTCAGGCGCAGGTGGCCGAGAAACTTGATCGTCCCCAATCCTTCGTGGCCAAGTACGAGGGTGGAGAGCGGCGTCTCGACGTCATCGAGTTTCTCGACTTAACTGCGGCGCTTGACGCTGATCCGTGCGAGATTCTGTCCAGCCTGCGGGCTAACGGGCGCCTGCGCGTCTAACGGCTCGCGCCGGTACCGTGAACCGAGCGCGCTTTTCTTCGGCAAGCTGCCATTCCGCTGCGGGTGGGTCTTTACCAAGCCATGCCGATATAGGATAATAATCCTAGGTGGGGCGATTCCTCAACGGAGATCGCAATGGCTAGGACCAAACTTTCCAAGCAGCTTTCACAGGCTGAAATCGAGCGCTTTCTCGCGGAGGCGGAACGGCTGCACCAGAGCATCGTCCAGCCGCTTCTATCACCTACCAGCAACCATTACCGGGCTCTCCAACGCACCCATGAAGCGCTGTTGAAGACGGTGAAGGATATCACCGGTAAGGATGCGCCGTTCATTCAATGGTTCGGAACAGGACCGGTGAATTAGACCAGACTTATAGACTCCAGGCTGCAAACGTCGCATTCTCTCTTCGGGGAGAAGGGGCGTGGGCAACCATCGCTATCAAGACAATCGGTACAACCGTCGCAGGTATGGCGAGCGCCATCGTTCGAAGGACGTTCCGTTGTGGGCAAAGATCGTTGCTGGTGGAACAATCCTGGCTGGCTTTCTTGCCTTCGAAATCGGCCCTGCCGCTCTCGGCTGCAACATCAAAGCCAATATCAGCTACAACACGGGCGAGCGCATCTATCATGTTCCCGGACAGGAATATTACTGGGAGACGCGCATCAACCTGTTGAAAGGCGAGCGCTGGTTTTGTTCGGAGGAAGCCGCGCGCAAGGCTGGGTGGCGGAAGTCTCGGGTCTGAGCGTCCGTGGTAAATGCTTGCGAAAATGCTGCATCGCACATGTTTTCGGTGCAGCATTCATTTGAAGTATTTATCGCGATCCGTTCGAAAAATCTGTCCAGCCTGCCGTCCTGGCGGGCGCCCGCGCGCCTGACGACGCGCACCAGGTGCTCGTGAACCGAGCCCGCTTTTCTTCGGCAAGCTCAGGCGGTCTCGGCCATTCGGCTTCGCCCCTTGGCGTGGGCAGCCCTTCGGGCTGTGACGGCCGCCGCCCTTGCGGGCGGCGCGGTTTGTCTGTTGGCCTTTCCCGGTGGCGCGGGGTGGGCGGCACTCCCTTCTAGGCCCGCCGCGGCAGCCCGCAACCCTTCGCGTGCCGCTCAGGGTCCTCCTCTTCGTTCCGGTCCTTCGGATGCGGTCCGCCTCCCACGGCGGGCCTTTCCGGTCGCGACTCGCCGCCCACCCCGCTTCCGGGGATAGGCGCGGCGATTGGCGAGCGGAGGATGAGACGATGCATGCAAACAGCAAGCGTACCGCCAGCGGAGAGGCTGGCGCAGGCAAGGGCGGGCGCCCCGGCGCCAGCCTTTATCAGGAGATCACAGACCGCATCATTGCCGAGCTGGAGCGCGGCACCGTGCCATGGGTCAAGCCATGGGGCAGCGCAAAGGCAGGCCTTGGCCTGCCGAAGAATGCGTCCACGGGGCGCACCTATTCCGGAATCAATATCCTCATCCTGTGGGGCGCGGTGATCGAGCGCAGCTATCCCAGCCAGAACTGGCTCACCTTCCGGCAGGCGCTCGTGCTTGGCGGCAATGTCAGGAAGGGCGAGCGCGGCACGACCATCGTGCATGCCGACCGCTTTGTCCCCAAGGACGAGAAGGAGCGCGCACGCCACGAGGGCGATGAACCACAGGCCGTGCCTTTTTTGAAGCGCTTCACCGTCTTCAATGTCGCGCAGTGCGATAATCTTCCGGAAGACCTCTATGCCGCCGCCGAGCCGCTGCCTCAGTGCGAGATCGTGCCGCAGGCCGAGACGCTCATTCGCGCCAGCGGTGCGGATTTCAGGGTCGGCGGCGATCGCGCTTTCTACATGCCGGGCAGCGACCACATTCAGGTGCCGCCGCAGCCGGCGTTCCATCACCAGATCGACTATTACCGGACCTGCTTTCACGAGCTTGGCCACTGGACCGGCCACCCGACGCGGCTTGCTCGCGACCTCTCCGGCTCGTTCGGCTCCAAGGCTTACGCGCGTGAAGAATTGGTCGCCGAAATCACTGCCGCCTTCGTCTGCAGCAATCTCGGTATCGAGCCGACCGTGCGTCATGCCGATTACATCGGCTCATGGCTGAAGGTGCTGCGCGAGGACAACCGCGCGATCTTCCGTGCCGCCAGTCTTGCCTCCAAGGCCGCCGATTTCCTGCTTGGCCTTCAGGCCGATGCCGAAGGCGAGGCGCAGGAAGGGATTGCGGCATGACGATGCGCGATCCTCAACTGACCGCGACCGAGCCGACGCCGCAAGGCGAGCAGATGCTCATTCCTGGTGTTCGGCCGATAACCACGCGCGATCGGCTCACCCTTCTGATGGACGCGCCGATGTGTCCGCGCGCGGCGCAAAAGCCGCTCGATATCGGCCTCTTCGATGAAGCCAGCAGAAATCAACTCGACCTGTTCTGACAAGGAGTCTTTCCATGATCCTGATCACCGATCCACTGTGCGCACGACTGCTCGCCAATAGCGCCGCCGACGCCGACATCGACCATTTTCCCGTTGTGAAACTGTTTAATCCCACAGGTGCCGCGACGTGGCTTCTGAGCGAACTTGATGCCGATGGCGACACGCTGTTCGGTCTTTGCGATCTCGGCTTCGGCTTCCCCGAACTCGGCAGCGTCAGTCTGGCCGAGCTTGCATCCGTAAAAGGTCCGCTTGGCCTCGGCATCGAGCGCGACCTGCATTTCCACGCGCGCTTTACGCTCTCCGTCTATGCCGAAGCCGCCCGCATTTGCGGCCACATCACCGAGGCCGAGCGACTTCTGCGGCAGGCAGCAGACGCCCTTTCAAAGCCCCATTCCGAGCTTCCGCCCGACACGGCGGAACAGCAGCGCCGATAGGGGCAAAAACCGTCCCGCCGCGCCGGCCTTCGGCCGCTGCGGGGGGACAACCTCAACCAAAGCGAAGGAGAGTAACCATGCAGCTTGCCCACATCCCCTTGGATCAGCTCAATATTTCCGCGCTCAACATGCGCCATGGAAAACGCGCGCCCGACATATCCGACATCCTGCCCTCCGTGCGTGCGCGCGGCGTGCTGGTGCCACTCCTTGTGCGGCCGAACGGCCAGCCGGAAACCTTCGAGATCGTTGCCGGCAGGCGGCGCTATTTCGCCGCCAAATCGCTTGCCGACGAGCGCGGCGAAGGCGATCCCTTGCCCTGCGCCATCATGGAGGACGGTGACGACGCCGATGCGCTGGAAGCCTCGCTGATCGAAAACCTCGCCCGCCTCGATCCTGACGAAGTCTCGCAATGGGAGACGTATTCGCGGCTCGTCAGGCAAGGCCGCACCGTTCCAGACATCGCTGCGACCTTCGGCATCACTGACCTGAAGGTCAAACGCATTCTGGCGCTTGGCGACCTCTTGCCCAAAATCCGCGAAGCCTATCGCCGCGAGGAGATCGACGCCGAGACGGTGCGCCATCTCACCATGGCGTCCAAGGCGCAGCAGAAGGACTGGCTGGCACTCTGTGCCGATCCCGATCAATACGCGCCGCGTGGCTTTCAATTGAAGCAATGGCTGTTCGGCGGCCAGTCGATTTCCACCAAGATGGCGCTGTTTGCCATCGACGAATATCCCGGCCTGATCACCTCGGACCTGTTCGGCGAGGACAGCTATTTCGCCGATGCCGACCTGTTCTGGCAAAAGCAGAACGAAGCGATTGCCGCCAGACGCGACACCTATCTCAACGGCGGCTGGAGCGAGGTGGTGCTGCTGGAGCCGGGCCAGTATTTCCACCCATGGGACCACGAGAAGACCCCGAAGAAGAAGGGCGGCAAGGTCTTCATCGCGGTCACGTATCGCGGCGAGGTCGAGTGTCACGAGGGCTGGCTGCCACGCAAGGAAGCGGGCCGCGCCCGCGAGGGCGGTGAGCAAGAACAAACAGCCGCCAAGCCGCCGCGCCCCGAACTCACCGGCCCGATGCAGAACTATGTCGATCTGCATCGCCATGCTGCCGTGCGCGCCGCCATGCTCGACCATCCCGCCGTGGCGCTGCGCCTCGTCGTGGCGCACGCCATCACCGGTTCCGGCCTGTGGCAGGTGCGCCCCGAGCCGCAGCGCGCAGCCAACGAGACGGTGACTGCCAGCCTTGCCGGCTGCAAGGCTGAAGCGGCATTCGGCAAAAAGCGACGCGAAGTGTTGGCCCTGCTCGGATCACCGGATGAGGATGGCGTGGTCGCCGGCGGCAATGGCGACGCCTTTGCTATCGCCGGCGTGTTCGCCCGCCTCTTGGCGCTGTGCGACGACGATGTCATGCGCGTTCTCACCCTTGTCATGGCCGAGACGCTTGCAGCCGGCAGCGCCGTCATCGAGGCGCTCGGCAACCATCTGAACGTGGATATGGGCGCATGGTGGGAAGCGGACGATGCGTTCTTCGACCTCTTGCGCGACAAGGAAATCGCCAATTCGATGCTGGCCGAGGTCGGCGGCAAGCTGGTCGCCGACGGCAATGTCGCCGAGAAGGTCAAGACGCAAAAGAAGATCATCCGCGACTTCCTGGCGGGCGAGAATGGCCGCCTCAGGGTCGAGACCTGGCTGCCGCGCTGGATGAAATTCCCGGCCGAAAGCTACACCAGCCGCGGCGGTTTCCGCACCGCCGATCAGTGGGCACAAGTGCAGCCGCTGTTCGTCCGCGAATAATCGATCAGGACCCAAGCGGCGGTTCTTTCGAGTGCCGCCGCTCAGGTCGCGCGCGCCGCTCCGGACCGCGCCGGCTGCCGATCGGTCGTCTTGTCGAGCCGGTGCCGCGCGCGAGAAATCCCGACGCCAACTCGCCCCATTTCGGCAGCCCTGCACCACGCCGGGTTGCTTGCTGAGGCGCCAGGCGCATGGGGCCAATTGTCCGATCCGGTTGCCGACAGAGCCCGCGCAGCCAGCCCCCTGCATTGCCGCCCGCTCTTGTGCCACCGATCGCGCCACCTGTCTCCATGTGTCTCAGGGACCATTCCCCTGCGGCTGGCTTGACGACCTATGGGCGGATCCGGCCCGCCCGAAACCCTCGCCAGCAGCTTTTTTCCCCGCCGCCTGCGGCGGCTTCCTCGCGCCGCTTCGCTTCAAAAAAGCTGTCCGCTCGGGTCCTCCGCTATCGCTGCGGCCGTCCCGGTTCCGGCGGTCCGGACGCGCCCATCACGGTCCGCCATCGCAGGGGAATGGTCCCCGGCGAGCACCAAAAGGAGACTAAAATGACCGCGATCGGATACGTTACCAAACAGGAAAACGGCGGCTACAAGGGCCAGCTCAAGACGCTTAGCGTCCGCGCCGACATCGACATCGTGCCCAATCAGGCAAAGAGCGCCGACACCCATCCCGACTTTCGGGTGCTGACGCAAGGGGTCGAAGTAGGGGCCGGCTGGATCCGCACCGGCGAGACCTCCGGCAAGGACTATGTGAGCCTGTCGATTGCCGCCCCGGAGTTCGGTCCGCGCAAGCTCTACGCCAATCTCGGCCGCGCCGCCGGCCAGGACGACGACGACACATACGCCATCATCTGGAACCCGGTCGACTGAACCGCCAGCCTCGAGCCCCGCGCCGCCACCGGCGCGGGGCTCTTCTCAAGAAGGGGCGGCGAAAACTCGCCCCCCACTCTTCGCCCGTCCCCAAAACGATCTCGCTCGCCGATCCTCGCCTTCGCTTGTCCGTAACGAAACGAGGACCATCATGGACGACGAAAACGAACGCGCGGCCCGCGCGAAGAAGGGCAGTCCGTTTCTCAACACCGCGCAGGCCGCCTTCTATATCGGGCTATCCCAGCGCACGCTGGAGAAGATGCGGCTCAAGGGCGGTGGCCCGCAATTTCGCAAGCACGGCCGCTATGTCCGCTATCACATCGACGAGCTCGACGACTGGTCGAAGGGACGCGCGCAGGCGACCAGGCCCGAGGATGGCGGGCACAATTCCGGCTCGGCCGGTGAGGGAGGCCGCTCATGAGCCGGCGTCCCACTATCCGTCTGATCGGCAGCCATGTGCGGCGCATTCGGGCGCGCAAGACGATCGCCGTGGCCACAATAGGCCTCGGCCTGATCGGCTTCGCTGCTTTCGACAACCCATCGCCCTGGCTGGTCTGGAATGCCTCGGCCAGTGCGCCGGTCGGCCTCTATCGCCTCGCGTCCGGATCACCGGCTCGTGGCGATCTGGTGCTCGTGCGCCCGCCAAAACCGGTCGCCGATCTCGCCGCCGAACGCTTCTATCTGCCCAGCAATGTGCCGCTGGTCAAGCGCCTTGCCGCGCTGCCTGGCGAGCATGTCTGCGCCTTCGGCGACGCCATCATCATCGGCGGCGAGATTGTCGCGCGCCGGCTGGCAACCGACACGCAGCACCGTCCGCTGCCTTGGTGGAATGCCTGCCGCAAGCTCGCCGCCGACGAGTTTTTCCTGCTCGGCAACGATAGAAACCGCTCCTTCGACAGCCGCTATTTCGGGCCGGTGCCGGCCGAAAATATTGCCGGGAGGCTCGTGCCGCTATGGACCGAGTAACCCTCCTGATGCTGGGCATGGTCGCGATAGCGCCATGCGCCTGTTCCGCCGCGACCGACGCTCAGCCGGCCGCCATCTCCCGTGGTCCGCAGCTGGCAAGATGGCAGCCCTTGGTAGCCGAAGCAAGCCGGCGTTTCAGCATTCCACAGCCCTGGATTTATGCCGTCATGGATGCCGAAAGCCGGGGGCAGACAATGCTGGACGGACGGCCGATCGCCTCACACGCCGGCGCCATTGGCCTCATGCAGGTGATGCCCGGCACCTACGAGGAGATGCGCGCAGAGCTTGGCCTGGGGGCCGATCCGCACGACCCTCGCGACAACATTCTGGCAGGCACTGCCTATCTGCGCGCCATGTATGACCGCTTCGGCTTTCCCGGCCTGTTTGCCGCCTATAACGCTGGGCCGGACCGCTACGAACAGCATTTGCAGCGTGGGCGACCGCTGCCCAGCGAGACGGTTTCGTATTTGGAACAGCTCAAGGCTGCGGGGATCTCGGCCGCCGACATGGACGCGTTCACCGGCAAATCCCGTTCCGGAAAAGCGCCGGAAATCCCGTCCGCGCAGTCGCTGTTTTTCCTGCGAAACGGTGTTTCCGCGACCGATCCGAATGGCCAAATTGTGGTGCCGCTCGGATCGGAGCGAGCAAGGTCAGGCCGGCCGGATCGCAGGTGAGGGCAGGGGTACCGTGGGTCGGGCGGGGCAGGGAGGCAGGTCCGCGGAAGGCAAGATAAAGGCATCGCCTCCTGGAGGCGGCGAAGTCTTTGTCTGCACATCGTTTTTCATGGAGGCTGCCTTCAGCGTCAGGAGAGATTCTGCCGACAAAGCTTTGATTTTGCTCAAGATTACTAGGAGGCTCAATGCAGGATGAAGAGTTCAAGCCGAGCCTGGGCAAAATCGGATCGCGCGGCTCGAAGGCAGGCAAGCGTTTCGCCGGCCAGATCCGCGCCGCGATCAACCGAGCCGGCGGCGGCAGCGGTCGCCGTGGCCGCTTCATCGGAAGCCGGGCGGGGCGCGGCGGGGCTGCTGCCGCCGTTCTCAGAGCGCGCGACCCCCACGCGGCGTTTCGGCAGCGGCGCGCCGTCGTCAAGGCCCGTATCGTCAAGCTGGCCGGCAAGGGTGTTGACGGGGCACGTGCACACCTTCGCTACCTCCAGCGCGACGGCGTGACCCGCGAAGGCGAGCCTGGCGAGCTCTATAGCGCCGACAGCGACCGCGTCGATGGCAAGGCCTTCATCGATCGTGCCGATGGCGACCGGCATCAGTTCCGCTTCATCGTCGCCCCTGAAGACGGCATCGAGTATGATGACCTGAAGCCGCTCACGCGGCGCCTCATGGCGCAGATGGAAGAAGACCTCGGCACCAGGCTCGACTGGGTGGCCGTCGATCATTTCAACACTGGTCATCCGCATACCCATATTATCGTCCGCGGCAAGGACGACCGCGGCGAAAATCTTGTCATCGCGCGAGACTACATCTCGTCTGGAATCCGTGAACGGGCGGCCGAGCTGGTCAGCCTCGACCTTGGCCCGAGAACGGACCGCGAGATCGAGCAACGCCTGCGCCAGGAAATGGAGCGGGAACGCTTCACCAGCATCGATCGGCAGCTGCTCCGCATGCGCGACCATGAGGGGCATGTCTCACCGGCCAGCCGAGACACGTTTCGCCAGACGCTGCACCAGGGGCGCCTGCGTAAGCTCGAGCGGATGGGTCTGGCTGAGGAAGTCGGCTCGGGCCGCTGGCGCCTTGATGGCGAGCTTGAAGCGACGCTGCGCCGCATCGGCGAGCGGGGCGACATCATCAAGACCATGCACCGCGAACTGACCGGCAAGGGGCTCGCCCGCAGTGCCGCCGACTATGTTGTCCATGATCGATCTGCAGAGCCGATGCAGCCTGTCGTCGGCCGCATCGTTGCGCGCGGCCTGGCCGACGAAATCACTGACCGCCATTACCTCGTCGTCGACGGCGTGGACGGCAAAAGCCACTATGTTGATATCGGCAAAGGCGAGGCAACCCAACCGACGGCAGAGGGCTGCATAGTGCGGGTCACGCCGAGGGACACCGGGCCAAGGCAAGTCGACCGCACAATTGCCGAGATCGCCACGGCCCATGACGGGCGCTACAGCATCGATATCCATCTCAAGCATGACCAGTCGGCCACCGAACGTTTTGCCGAAACGCACGTGCGGCGACTGGAGGCGATCCGCCGGGCGACCGGTGGTGTCGAGCGCGAGCCGGACGGTACATGGACTATCGCGCCGGACCATCTCGACCGTGTGTCTGACTACGAGCGTCAGCGAGCGAGGGCCGAGCCGGTTGTCGTCGACAAGCTCTCATCAATGCTGCTGGAGAGCCAAGTCAGCTTCGACGGCGCCACCTGGCTCGATCGAGAGCTGGTTTCCGACACACCGGAGGCCTTGCACAGCTCTGGTTTCGGCCGCGATGTCCGAGAGGCGCAAGGCCGCCGACGGCAGTGGCTGATTGCGCAAGGTCTTGCTCGGGAAGAGCAGGACCGGATCGTCTATCGCGCCAACATGCTTTCGATCCTGCGTCAACGTGAGCTGAACCGTGTTGCCGGTCAACTGTCTGACGAACTCGGACTCTCGTATTCCGAAGCGCAGCCTGGTGATCGAATAGAGGGTCGATTGCGCCGCTCGATCGACCTTGCCAGCGGCAAGTACGTCATAGTCGAGAAGGCGCGCGAGTTCACGCTGGTACCATGGAGGCCAGTGCTTGATCGGTCTGTTGGCAAGGAGGTGTCTGGTGTCATGGGTGGCGAGGGGATTTCATGGATCATCGGCCGGCAGAGAAGCGGACCAAGCATTTCGTGACATGGCTACACAACTTCTTTTGCCCGCGTTGAAACAGGTACTCAGTCCGGACGGAGTTCGCCTGCTAATTGCCCGCGGCATTGATCTCGCGAGGGATAAATGGCTGGTCGTGCAAGACTTATCGTTCGCTCTACAAAATGCGCCGCGATGATTCATCGTGTTCCATGATTCTGAGCCAAAACCCTCCTGCGCCACCACGGCACTCTTCCCGGGTGCCACGGAAGCCGCGCCGACGCGGCGGTGCCGGCCTGGTTGCACAGGGCTGCCCCCGACCCAAACAGTTGCGGCGCATTGAGGACATTGCAATCACTGACCGTGCAGCCATCGGCGCGCTCGATGAGATGGTCCGCCAGCTAGAGAGGTGGGCTGGCGCCTGGTGACAGCGCCTAGGGCTTTCGGCGGCCGTGGTACGGCGAAGCAGGCTCGCGGCGTCGAGGATGAAGCCGCACTTCGCGATGTTCTTCTGCTCACACGACCGGGAGACAAGGTCGACCCCGCGGGCCGGATGCTGTTGACCGGGCGTGAACTGGCAGCCCATCCCGCTGAGGATCTTCTAACGGGAGAAACCTCGCTGCGGTGGGGAAGATTTCGATCGTCGCCCGCGACGACGAGGCGGTCAGCGACCTGACCAGACGAGCTCGGCAGCTTTCCGCTGCGGCATGGTGACCGGCGCGATCATGGCCGCCGAATGAGATCGCTTCGAACGCACCGTCGGATGCTGGCTCGCCGACGCTTTACTGGCGCAGCGCCTGGGAGGGGCACGAGATTCCGGTAGAGACCAGATGCACCTGGGAGGCGCGAACGTCCTCCAGGCCGAGCCGGTCCGGCGAGCGGTCGAATATCGCGAAAACTTGGCCACCGCGTGCACGTAGGATCGCTGGGTGGCCGGCGACAGATTGCGGATCGTCATGTCCTCGATCATGCGTCGGCGAAGAGGGCTCAACTCGGCCATCTCAAACTCTCAAACTCCTGTTCTCAAGATTGCGCTTCAACAGCCGCAATCCTTCAAAACAGAAGCGTCATCCGCAAACCCACGCACCAAATGACGCGTCAGCGGCTTCGTTCAATCCCTTTATGGGTCCGGATCCTAGCAGGTTGTGACCATTGCTGTGGCAATGCAGCAGTCCTGGATGGCTGCATCAAATAAGTTCCAAGATGCCCCGGGCGCGCTTCCACCGGACCACCTGGACGCTGCAGTTAAATGCACAAATCCACGCGCGTGCTGAAGCATCGTGAAAAATTCATGGATTATGACCCGATCCAATTTCGGTCGATCAATCAGCGCCCTTCGCCGGGGCTGTCGGTCCGCATCGCGCCTGACAGCGGCGCTATGCTGGCGCTCCCATGGCCGCCCTGTTGAATCGCTTTCTCCAGCACCGAACTGAATTGGTCCCGCTGGCGAACATTTCGATGCTTCCGCCTTGTAGGCCTTCTTTGTTGCGGCCGCCTCTGCGGCACGGCTGCGCCGACGTGAACGTGCTTGGCGGCACGTTTTGTCAGGGAGGGGAAAGAGGCGCGCGGCCCTCTCCCAGCAAGCCGCCGCTGGCGGATTCCTCCGTCTGCCCGCTGCGCTCCCTGCAGACCGGGGAGACCCTTCCGCCCCCCTTGCTCCCGCTGCTCGCCGCGATGCAGGGGGACAGGCGACCTGAACCCGTGCCCAAGCCGATCTGATGGCCGCAGAGGCGGTGGGGCTGGACATGGGCCCGTGGTGGACATACGTGCCACACAAATCCTCATGCTCGCCTAACCGGCTGCAACGTATGGCAATCCGGGCAGACCCGACGAAAGAAGGAGTAGGTCTCGGCCATTCCCGTGTCCGAACCCAGAAAAGTTACTGGTTTCCTTACGGGCGCGATACAAAGGGCACAGGCTGGACTTGGCTGCCGGGGGCGGGGCTTGTCGACCGCTCAATCGAAAGTGAGAGACGAGGAGGAGAATCACCGACCTGCAGAGCGGCAAGGCGCTCGCCTACTTCCCTGTCAGTCACCGTTAGCCGATGGTTTAGACGAAGATAGTCCGTCCATGTCGGCGTGCGGAATGTCTCGGTCCAAAGAGTCGAGTTCTGAAGATCGCGCTGGAGGGTCCAGTCCCGCGCACCGGCACGGCTCTGAACGCGCCGCCTTTCGCGCATGCAGCTCAGAAAGTCCTCGATATTCTCCTCGGGTATCGAGTACTCCACCTTGATCACGATCGGGCCGCTCCTGGGCTTCAAATCGAGGGCCAGTTCTGGTGGCCTGAAGTCGAAGGCCCCTTGATCCGATTCCTCCCATAGGCGGACCGGCAATAGCTTTCCCACAGCTGCAACCAGCAACAGCGCCGCTGCAGCACCTTCCAAAGCCCACGTCAGGGAATAGTTCTGCGCGACAGCACCCCAGATCCAGCTGCCCGCTGCCATGCCGCCGTAGGTCAGGGCGTAATAGATCGACAGGGTGCGACCAACGACCCACCTTGGGCTTGCCAACTGCACACACACGTCGGTTCCGGTCCAGGTGACAACCCAGCCTGCGCCAGCGATTGCAAGCGCGATCGCTGCTACAGCCACCGATGATGTGAGAGCCAGTAAAAGGCAACACGTTGCGCAAGCAACGGACGCGAACGTGATCAATCGATTTTGGGACGTGATGCGTCGCAAGTAGCTATTGCCAATGCCCGCGATGAAGGCGCCTGTGCCGAAGCCGGCCAACAGGACGCCGTAAACAATTGGCCCCCCCGCCAGTTGGTCGCGAACCAGGAGGGGGAGCAGAGCAAGGATCGAGATGCTTGACAGCCCGAACAGGGTTGCACGCACGATCGCCACTCTGATCTCCGAGGAGATTGCCGTGAAGCGCATGCCATCATGAATGGCCGTCGTCATCCGCTCGCGCGGAAGAGGCGAAGAGCGAACTTGCCACTTGGAGCGCAGTACAGCGCTCAACGGGACCAGGTCGGTCAGCGCAGCGAAGGCGAAAGCCGTAAGGGGGCCCAGCAAAGCCAAAATTACACCGCCAAGCGCCGGTCCTATGCTTCGAACCACGTTGTACCCCACCGACATCAGCGTCACTGCAGCGGGTATGTCGCGCTTTTCCAGGATGTCGCCGACCGAGGCGTGCCAGGCTGGATCATTCAAGGCAAAGCCGCATCCCGCCAAGAAACTCAGTCCCAAGATCAGCCATGGACTGACAAAGCCCAGTCCAACAGAGAGAGCCAGCGCCGTGGATGCCAGTGCGATCAGGCAATGTCCGGCAAGCATCACGCCGCGGCGGCTGAAGCTGTCTGCAATCGCTCCAGCAAGGATCGACAAGAAGAAGGCGGGCAGTGTCGATGCAGCCTGCACGAGCGCAACCATCAGATCGGAGGCTGAAATCGTTGCCATAAGCCAGCTTATAGCCACGCTCTGCACCAGCCAGCCAAGGCTGGATATCTGCGTGGCTGTCCAGATCGAACGAAAGACCGGATTCTGAAGAGGGATCAGTGTGTTTGCCGCAAAGGGCGGGGAATCTTGACGCCGCATGACTTCTCACCTCCACCACGTAGTTCTTTCACTCACTCACTCGCTGACAGCGGTGCGCTTACGCACAGCTGCGTCACAACCAAGTTCCGATATCGCGCTCGCAACAAAGTAGATGTCGCATCCACGGTGCCGATGCGCGATGAGTGTGCCAGTTGGGCGTCAGCTGGTCTGGGTCGCGCAGCCCGATGGGGTGCGGTCTGCCCTGCGACTCTTGGCCTTGGACGGTGCTACCGCCCCGATGGCCGGGTTGTCAAACTGCCACGGTGCTAGCAGCGCCCATCCCATCCTGACAGGCATGAGCATACGACGCAGTGCATCGCTGGTATCGGAGGCGGGTGCAAGATCAAGGGTGGCATCGTCTTGACAAGTACGAGCTGGTGGGCGCCTTTGCCCGACCTACACATCGGCGATTCATGGGGCCGCCGTTCAACTCGTTGGTCTATGCGCAAAAAACATAATACGCTTGTAAAAGACGTTTCGTGTCGGCGCAGGCGCCGAGGAGGGCGCGGAAGCCTTGAGCATCGTCATCCCGCCACCGAACGTCACCGGCTCGCTGCACATGGCCATGCGCTCAACAACACGCTGCAGGACATTCTGGTGCGCTTCGAGCGCATGCGCGGCAAGAACGTGCTGTGGCAGCCCGGCATGGATCACGCCGGCATCGCCACGCAGATGGTGGTCGAGCGCCAGCTTATGGAGAAGCAGATCCACCGCCGTGACCTGACGCGCGACGAGTTCATTGAGAAAGTCTGGGAGTGGAAAGCCGAATCCGGCGGCGCGATCTTCAACCAGTTGAAGCGGCTGGGGCCTCGGCCGACTGGAGCCGAGAACGTTTCACCATGGACGAGGGCCTATCCAAGGCGGTGCTCGAAGTGTTCGTCACGCTCTACAAGGAAAGGCCTGATCTACAAGGACAAGCGCTTGTCAACTGGGACCCGAAGCTGTTGATCGCGAGTCCGACCTTGAGGTCGAACAGCAGGAGGTCAACGGCAACCTCTGGCATTTCCGCTACCCCGTCGAGGGCGAGGTTTTGGATCCGGAAAATCCTAAAACCTTCATCACCGTGGCGACGACCCGCCCGGAGACGATGCTGGGCGATATGGCGGTCGGCGGTGCATCCCGACGACGAGCGTTTCCGACATCTTGTCGGCAAGAACCTCATCCTCTGCCGATCGTCGGCCGCAGGATCGCGGTGGTGGCGGACGAGTATTCTGATCCGGAGAAAGGCAGCGGCGCGGTCAAGATCACGCCGGCGCACGACTTCAACGAATTTGAGGTCGGCAGGCGCCATAAGTTGCCGGCGATCAATATTCTCACCGTAGAGGCGGCGGTCACCCTCACGGACAATGACGACTTTCTCGCCGGGACGACATGGTGCGTAGTCGCCATGCTGCCCCTGGCCAGATCGTAGATGACCTCGGCTTGTTCGCCATGGCGAGCCGAAGCACGTTGACGGCCGTGCCGGGTGATGCGCCGTCCCAGACTATCATCCCAAAATCGGCGCGCGCCATCTCCCGGTCTTTGGCGGCGTACAGCCCAGTCGCCCAGATCATTGCGGGGTTCCTTGGCCGCATGGAAGACCCCGACATGTTTGTAGCCGTAGCCCGCGAGCAGGCCCTGCGCCTCGGCATCGGCTCCAGAGGCGTCGCCAATCAGCACGCCGTGCACGGCAACAACGATTGGGCGGATCCGAGCGATGGCAGGTTCCGGCAGCTCAAATATCTCGCGTGAACCCCCTATGAATATCATCGACATCATGACTTTCCCTTCTCTCCAGGGCTCCCTCGCTCTGACCGCCGTCTCCCTCTGGCCCTGCGTGAGGGGTCACCCGAACGCCGAGACGGCGAAGCCGGCTCGGGGAGCGGCGGGACGCCGCAACTAGAGCCCGGTCGGCGGCAGGCCCGCGCGCAGACCTGCCGCTTCCGGAGGCGCTACGCGCGCAGAGCTAGTGGCCTTTGTCGGCCAGCCAGAGGCTCACGTCCTGGATCGAGCGCATGAGCACCGACGGATTGTCCCGCGCGGGAATGAAGCCCCAGCTCTGCCAGTAGCGCTCTGCCTCGGCGTCGATCGCCCGCACCACCACCGCGCGGCCGCCGACGATGTCGGCGCCGGCGACGCAGCGATACAGCGCGTCCTTGACCAAGCCGCTACCGACGCCTTGTCCGGCATAGCGGTGGTCGACGGCGAGTTGTCCGATCAGCAGGCAGGGGATCGGATCGGGCGGGCGTCCGGTGCGGATGGCGCGCGGTGCGCTATTTGGCTGGATCACGCCCGGCGCGAGGCCGTAATACCCGACGACTGTTCCCTCGTCGTGAACGACCAGGACGCGGGTAAACCCGCGGGCCTGGTTCGTTCGCGCGAAGCCGGCCAGCCAAGCATTGAGCGCCGGCTTGCCGCAATCGAAGCTGTCGAGGCGGTGCGCGTCGTCGAGGAGTTCGATGCCTGAAAGCGCCACCTAGCGGTCCCAGGGCGGGGACCGACGCAGCCGCTCGGCCGCCTTCGCCGGGGGCGCAGCGGCCGGGGCTGAGATCGCCTGCATGAAGGCGTCATAGGCTTCCGGGGACACGCGGATGACGGTTTCGTTGAGGATGGCCGCCTGCGCCTCGTGCAGCGCGGCGCGCCGCATGAACTCCGTGCGCGACAGGCCGAGCAGCTCCGCGCCGCGGTCGATGATGGTGAGATCATCGTCGCGAAACCGCATCGAGACGGGTGCTTCCTTCCTGGTGGGTATGGTGGCCATGGCGCGCTCCTGTGCTGCGGACGTATATACGTTAGTGTAACGCGGAACGCAATACTACGTTCCCTGGCGACGTCTCGTGGCGGATGGTCTCAGGATTTCTCGCCGCATCGGTTCTTCTCGGCTTCTCGCCCCAGTCGCCATTGCCGCAACCCAGAGCAAGGTGGCTTTGGTCAGCTCCTGCGGATCAATTACGGCTTAGAAAGCGCATTTGTTTTTGGCGGCCGGATGAGCGGGTCCAGAAGCGAAGTCGCTGCCATGACTGTCGCCGGACGAGCCCCGGCTATCCCGAACCTGATGAACATCTGACGCGATGGCGACTTTCGGGCCGTCACGCAACAAAGGAGGAACGGCTATGAAGGCTGGGCGGCGGCACTTTCATTCTCAGGCGCCGCTCTATGCCACCTGTCGGCCAATGTGACATCGCCACTGCGGTCCTTCGAACAAGTCGATTCGATTCTGAATTTCGGCCTTTAGATGATTGTAGCGATTGAATCAGCGACAAGGGCTGGGCAATCGCGGTTGTGGTGACCGCGAGCCACTAAGCTTGTGCCGTACCCTTACAATGATTCATCAAGGCGTTTACCTCGGCAATCACGAGATCCGGCGTGATGTCGAACTTGCATCGGACTTTGACCGGACAATGCCGCACTTGGTCCAGACCACATCCGCGACATTCAATAACACTCATAAGCATGCTGACCAAGGGACCTCGAAACCCCCAAATCTCCGGTAGATGTGACGCCGTGAAAATGCCGATAGTAGGGCGGCCAAGCTGGGCAGCGACATGGCCGGTGCCTGAATTGTTCGAAACGACGAGCGCGGCCGAATTCACGAGACAATTGAATTCCAATTCTGACAAGTCGACAGCCGTCCGAATGTTCGCGGCCCCACGTTCCCTAGCTATCTTCGCAACCTCCTCAAGCGCTTCCAGGCATTCGCCACGGCCAACGAGGACCACCTCACCACGGGTCGAAAGAGCAGCGACAACTTTGCCAAAACTTTCAATGGGCCAATCTCGCAGGCTGGAATTGGAGAACGGAGCCACGACAATCGGGGCATTGCCTGTAGTCGAATTCTGTGGGTGACCCGCTCCGCTTTCGAAATAGGCAGCTGCCTTTGCGACCAGAAAGAGGAGGATTTCTGACACATGCTGGAGACGCACCTGCTTACGGTCAATGAACCAATCAAGCCATCTACGGGGGATTTTGTTAGCAAGCCCTATTTTTTGGACCAGCTTGTAGAAAATGGTTCTGCGCAGTTTCAGATTGAATGGCGCTATCGCAATATCGATCTGATGCATGCTGTACGGATCAACTATCGCCGCACGGTGCCTGGCGGGAACTTCAAGCAAGATCGGCCTTGTTTCTTCCGGAACACGCATATCAATGGCAAGATCAAACTCGCCGGTCAGCAGCGGCCTTATGTCCGCGGCTTCTTTGCGCGTTTTGACTTTTGGGTTGCGAGGAAAAAAGTCAAAAGCAACGTGATCGTCGGCGAGGTCAAACTGTTTTGCAGTAGCGATGTTCCAGCTTCCCACCACCAGCGTAATGTGGGCATGCGCAAAACGCTGACGAAGGTCCTTTAGAGGCCCTAGAGACATCCAAAAGTCGCCGACATGATCAAGCTTGAGGACCAAAATTCTCATCCTTGCGCTTGACTGTTCCGGCTCTTCCCAGCTGCGGTATATAATTTGATTGCCGTCGTGCTTTGTAAAATATGCCATTGCCATTCCGAAGATTATACGGTCAACACTGATAGCCCAGTGACGCGTGTGTAGGTTGGAGTGCTCCCCACTTTGTCCGCGTCTCCGCAAGAATTCTGCCATCAGATCCAAGCCGCGCTCCAGCAGGAGCTGTTGGGCGAAGTCTGCATCTCTAGCGATGGTAGCGCGCCAAGAAAGCCAGCTATGTCCCGACCCGCAATGTGAAGGGCTTCGTCACGGTCTCGCATGCATTAGTTCGGCAACGCCGAGTAGACGGTGATCGCCAAGCCGCCGTCCCCAGATCTCGGAGCATAACGGCAGTGGCCTCGCTCTTTGGTCGATGCTGATCCTGAATGAGACCGTCGCCGCCGGCGACGACATCGCCGGCCGGATTGACTGTCTCCGGCACGCCCTGTCGCTGTGGTCCCGCATCATGGTGGTTACAAAGGACCCGCCGCAGGCGCTTTTTTCTGCGCGTCCGGGTCGTCCAACATGAAGTGGACGAATCAACCCTGTGATGAAGTCGAGCCCCAGGCCCCCGGGGGGTGGGAGGCGGGGGCGATGGAAACCAATTATATCCGGGGTTTGTTAGAGGCACCACAATAACCGCGATAGCCAGTTTTTGTGG
>NZ_JAMYME010000040.1:0-55461 GCF_040318345.1 Mesorhizobium sp. M1169
AGGAAAAGAAGGACCGCGTCGATGACGCCCTCAACGCGACCCGCGCGGCCGTCGAAGAAGGCATCGTTCCCGGCGGCGGCGTCGCCCTGCTGCGCGCTTCGCTGGCCATCACCGTCACTGGCGCCAACTCCGACCAGACCGCCGGCATCGCCATCGTGCGTCGCGCGCTGCAGGCTCCGGCCCGTCAGATCGCGGCCAACGCCGGTGCGGAAGCATCGATCGTTGCCGGCAAGATCCTTGAGAACAAGGGGGCAACCTTCGGCTACAACGCCCAGACCGGCGAATATGGCGACATGATCGCCATGGGTATCGTCGATCCGGTCAAGGTTGTGCGTACGGCTCTGCAGGACGCGGCCTCGGTCGCCGGCCTGCTGGTCACCACCGAAGCCATGATCGCGGAGGCTCCGA
Source organism: Mesorhizobium sp. M1169 (assembly GCF_040318345.1). Lineage (NCBI taxonomy): Bacteria > Pseudomonadati > Pseudomonadota > Alphaproteobacteria > Hyphomicrobiales > Phyllobacteriaceae > Mesorhizobium > Mesorhizobium sp. M1169. Next base: position 409 of record NZ_JAMYME010000040.1, read on the forward strand.
AGAAGGAGTCGGTTGGCGGCGGCATGCCGGCTGGTATGCCCGGCGGTGGCATGGGCGGCATGGGCGGTATGGATTTCTAATCCAGCCCCCTATCAACCTACAGCGGAAAGGGCGGCAGCAATGCCGCCCTTTTGTGTGTGCCGAGCATGATCGACAGCTTTAGACGTGCAAGTCCTCTACCCAGCCTGATGGCGGCGAAGCGCAACGGCGTCGTCGTGAGACGGGGTCTGGCCGTGTCCTTTCGTTCAGCCGCTGGTCGAAACTCGTGCTGCCTTCCGCCGTGCCGTCGATCTTTACAGGGCTGCGAGAAGGCCTTGCCAACGGCTGGCAGACCCTGGTTGCGGTAGAACTCATCGCATCGTTCGAAAGGCTCCGATACCTGATCGCCTATGGTCGTCAGCTCTTTCAATTGGAACTCGTTCTTTCGGCCATGATCGTGGTCGGCCTGACCGGATTGGGACCCACGGCCTGCTCACGCTTGCCGAAAACCATCTGCAACGCTGGCGTCCGGAGACCCAGATGAGCCTGATCACGATTACAGGTCTGGATAGGCTGTCGCACGGCGCTTCCATCGCACCGCCGCCCTTCCGCTTCATCGGCCGACATCTGCGGCCGCTTGCGGAGCCGATGGCGCTGCTCGCGATTTGGGAGTTGCTCGCCCATGCCGGCGCTGCTGACCCACGTTTTCTACCGCGGCTGGAAGAGGTGGCGGCCGCGGCATGGCAGAGTTCAGCCGAGGTGGCCTTGGCTCCAATCTTCTGGCGAGCCTGGAACGTGACCTGATCGGTTTCGTGTGTGGCAGTGTGGCGGAAACGCGTTTGGTCTGGTGATCGGATTTTCCCGCCTCATCGAACGCCTGAGAGGCTCGTGGTCGCGGTTGTATTACCGCTATTACGTGACCTGATCACGTTGACGATGCCAGCACCTTCATTGGCCACTTTCTGGACCATGTACGTCACATCAGGCTCCCCCGCCCGATCGACACGAGCCGGCTCTGTAACCAAGCCGCCGTCATATAGCGGTTCCACGACGGCACTGGCGGCAGTCGTCTTCTCAGCGGCTACAGGTGGACGTTTCAGCATGACGCCAACGAATCCGATGGTGGCAAGGACAGGCAGACCAAGCACCGCGTAGAAGCTGTACTCCGCTGGAGTTCGCCTCGGAAGTGGAGCGACAAGGGCCTGATTTGTCTTGCCATGCCACATTGTCAGCACGCTTTTCGAAGCCTCTGAATTCCTTAGTGTCCATCCCAGCTCGACCTCCGACCATCCCCATTTCCGGCTGCCCGCGGCACGGCAGCCCTTGGCCTCTAGCTGCGCTCGAGGGATCAGCGTGCCGTCTGCCTTCTCTAGCCGATCAAAATGTCTGCACCCATTTGGCAATGGCCGTTTCGCGCAAAAGTATTCCCCCGTGAGCCGACTTTCCGAATTGGCTTAACTTCCAAATCTGTGGCTTTGCCTGCATTGCGGAGCGCGGAGTTCCGACCACTCGCCCAAGGGTATGTCATGGCGTTTCGTCTCTTTGTTCCGATCCTTGCCGGTGCAACGCTGCGCGAGCGGCTGCTCGCCTGCATCGGGGCCATGATCGGCATCGCATTGACTGGCGTGATCAGTGCGCTGGCGAACGGGTCTGGCCCACATGTCGCACTGCTAGTTGCTCCAATGGGAGCATCGGCCGTGCTGCTCTTTGCCGTGCCTTCAAGCCCGCTGGCGCAACCTTGGTCGATTATCGGTGGCAATACGATTTCGGCGCTGGTCGGGGTGATCGTGGCGCATTTCGTGCGTGAACCCGTTCTTGCTACCGGCATTGCGGTGGCGCTGGCCATCGCCGCCATGTCGTTCACGCGCTGCCTGCATCCGCCGGGTGGCGCCGCCGCCTTAACTGCGGTGTTCGGCGGACCGGCCGTCTTCAGTTCCGGCTTGCTGTTTCCCTTCGTTCCGGTAGCGCTGAACTCGATCGTGCTGGTCGCACTCGGCTACGGCATCCATAAACTGTCGCGGCGCAACTATCCACATGTGGCGGCCCCCGCCCTTAAAAGCGCGCATGGAACCATCGATCCGCCGGCGCGGGAGCGGGTCGGCTTCCAGCCCGAGGATATTGATGCCGCGCTCGGCGCGCTGGAGGAAACCTTCGATATCGACCGCAACGATCTTGAGCGGCTGCTGCGGCAGGTCGAGTTGCAGGCGATGGTGCGCTCCCACCGCACCCTGCTGTGCGAGGACATCATGTCGCGCGATGTGATTTCGGTCGATGAACATGCGCCTGCCGACCAGGCGCGTCATTTGCTGCTCGATCACAACATCCGGACGCTGCCGGTGACCGACGCCGACGGCGGGCTGGTCGGTGTAGTTGGCCTGCGCGAGCTGACGAAGGCGACCGACGCGGTGAGGGCTGTGATGTCGAAGGCTGGCACCGCCTCTCCCGATACGCCGGCGATGAGCCTGCTGCCGGTGCTCACCGACGGCCGCAGCCATGCCGTGGTCATCGTCGATGCCGAGCGACGCATTATTGGGCTGATCACCCAGACCGACCTGCTGGCAGCGGCAGCGCGCGTGCACATGGCGGACACAACGCTGGCAGCGGCATAAAATAGTGATCCGGACTTGCTCAATCCGGGAACCCGATGGGGCGCCAATAGGATAGTGGTATTAAGTGCGGCCTTCCGCCTAAGACAATTCCTTTTACGAGTAGATCAACCCTGAAACGCGACCGCGTGCTCAGGCATCTGGTTCACGTAGGCCAAGTACGACTGCAACAACGGAACACTCTTCAACCTTGCCGGTGGCCAGAGCCAGTCCGCTATGTCGACCAAAGGCGCGGACTACAAATGGAACCATCTGGTGGACGGCTCCTCTGCAACGATGGTAGCGCGGTTCGCATGTCCAAGGCTGGCTTGAAGCTCTACGTCGCGGGTTGAATGATCCTTGGCAAGGGTCGCGGCTCAGACGCCGAGGACGCGGTTCGCAATTCCATGCAGGTGGTCCTTTCCTTTGGTTCCTGCATTTCGCCTATGGTGAGGCGCCGCCGACTCCCGTCATGCATCACGCCGACGACCGCCGCTTCCTCGCCGCGCCAAGGGTTTGACTAGGCCGACGATAGACCCTGAGATAAGCAATTCCGAAACGATGTGGCTTCCTTGCGCGAAGTCGGCTCTGTCGAACAGCGATGTCAACATGATCCTGAGTTCCGAGGGTTCGCCGCGCATCAATCCTATAACCTTGATGACGTTCCTGACTAGGAGGATGAGGCTGCTCCAACACGTCCACGGTGTTAGGAATTGCCATTGCACGAGTTGATTTCGGACTTCTTCGTCGCGCGTCGCCAATTTCCAGCCCAATACCGCGCCTACGCTTGGTACCCGAACCACGCGGCCTATCGCCCTCATGCCCACTTCGAGGACCCTCCAGGATCGGGCCTGTTCGGATAGGTGTGGGAGGCCGAAGCATCAGAGGGAACGGCCAGACGCTACCATGCGGATGCGCCATCTGCCGAAGAGCCGTACCGTTACCTTCGTCACTGTGCGGAACGCGGGGCGACCGTCGCGTCAGCCATCCGGCTTTGGGTGTCATTTCTCCCCTGGCGGAGTCCACCGCCCCGACAAAAGCCTGACCTTTGCCAGTCTTCTACGGGCAAGCGTTCGCGCCAAAAGTTCAAAGCCGTGTCCATAACATTCAACAATGAAAGCCAGCCTCATCAGATCGAGCAGAAAGTCGTCGATGGCATGTGTGAGCGCGTCAGACTTTTGTTCAAGCTGAAGCAGCAAGGCGCGCGCCTCTTCGATCGCGGCCCGGCAACCGTCTGCGTTTATCAGGAATCAATCCTGTCTAAGATCTGCAAGCCCTCACCTCGCCCCAAGCCAGACTCAGCGCATCGAACGCCGTTGGAGAGAGTTTCCGACGAAAGAACATCGTCGCGTTTCGCGAAAAGGCATCGCTCGGCAAAGTGCCCGTTGACGAAGCATGCTGCGTCAAACGACAAGCAAGAATCCGGGCTCCACCCCGTGATGTCTTCGAAGGCGGGGTGAGCCGGCTCGGGCATGCGTCTCGGCCGCAACCCTTAATCACGAGGAACTGTGGCGCAAGGCAAACAGTTTCTCTCTATTCTTCTAGCCGCCACGGTTCAGCCTAGATTACATGGGAAACGGCAATAACGCAAAGCAAAGGTTGGCAAAATGAGTAGGGTGGCTGGATCAAATGATGATTTGGCTGCACCAACGACCTTTGCGCCACTTTTGCAGCCCACCTTTCGTTCGATCTGGCTCGCCACGCAAGTCTCGAGCCTCGGCTGGTTGATGCAGACTGTTGCCATCAGTTGGCTGATGGCTACCATCTCGACTTCCGATCTGATGGTTGCGCTGGTGCAGGCTTCATCGAACCTGCCCGCTTTCATTTTGTCCATGTTCGCCGGGGTTCTCGCTGACAATTTCAGCCGTCGCAGGGTTATGTTCGCGGGCCGCTGCCTTATGGTGATAGCATCTGCGATGCTGACCGCTGTTGTAGCGCTGGGCTTTCTCGACCCATGGATGATTCTCGGCTTCAGCTTTTTAATCGCATGCGGCGGCGCTCTCAACGATCCCGCCTGGCAGGCGTCGGTTGGCGATATGGTGGACCGGCGCGATGTTCCCGCTGCCGTTACCCTGCTTTCCGTTGGCTTCAACACCGTACGGACCGTGGGCCCGGCGCTCGGCGGCATCGTGGTTGCCTCCTTCGGGCTTTTGGCCGCTTTTACCGTGACCACCCTCACCTATTTGGTACCCTTGGCCACCATATGGCGCTGCAAGTGGAAGGTCCGCTCGTCGCCTCTTCCGCGCGAGTCGATGAGGAGGGCCATCTATGACGGGCTGCGCTTCACGGCGATGTCATCGGAAATCAAAGCGGCGATCGCACGCGGAACCCTCTTTGGCCTGGCGAGCATCGCCATACTCGCGCTGCTGCCGCTGATTGTCCGCGACCAGTTGGGAGGAGGCCCGCTCGCCTATGGCACGCTCATGGCAGGTTTCGGAACAGGCGCGGTCTTCGCCGGCCTCTCCAACAGCCTGTTCAGACGGAGCTTGTCGCAAGAAAAGCTGATGAGGCTCTCCTGCGTCGCCTGCGCGGCGTGCTCCCTCTCCCTGGCGCTTACCTCTTCGATCGGCGTGGCGGCAATTGCGCTCGCCTTGGGCGGCGCGGGCTGGGTCACTGCCTGGTCCGGGGTTGGCGTGAGCGTACAGCTGGCAAGCCCACGCTGGGTCGTGGGGCGCACCATCTCGATTTACTATGCTTTGATAAACGGCGGCATCGCGGCCGGCAGCTGGGTGTGGGGCACCGTTTCCCAGAACCATTCGCTGACCTGGGCGCTAGAGGGTTCCGCTGCGGCCCTGCTGCTCGTTGCTGCAGCCGGCGTTCTGTTTCCTCTTCGCGAGCGCCGCGAGTCCGAGCCCGATCCTTTGGAGGAATTCGACGCCCCAGCTGTCGCTCTTAGTTTGAAGCCGAGAAGCGGCCCGATCGTGGTCAAGATCGAATATCTGATAGCCGAGAGAAATGTCGAGGCCTTCCTCGACCTCATGCGGCAGCGGCGTCATGTACACAGCCGCGTCGGTGCTCGGAACTGGACGCTCCAGCGCAACCTTCAGAAGCCTATGCAGTGGACAGAAACGTTCCGAACGCCGACCTGGACCGACTACCTTCGCCTCAATCATCGTCTCACGGAAGTAGACAAGGAACTGGACGAGCGTGTCTTCCAGTTACACGCGGGAGAGAAAGCGCCTCAAATGACGCTTTCGATTGAGCGGCCGACAAGCTCGGCCCGGAAACCCGACCAGTCAATCCTTCACCTTCCCCGTCATTGAAGCCTGACCTTCCCATATCTGGGCATCAGCGATCGTTAAAGATCCGGGTGATGGATGAGAATCTCGGCGGCATCCGTGTCGTGCGTGCCTTCGCCGCCGCACGAGCTGGAAAAGTTCGACCGCGCCAAGCAGGACGCGCCTTGATCTCGCCAATGAGCGCGTTGACATCCGTGTCGGCAACACCAGCGCCATGAATTTCTCGTTCCTGACCGCCATGGGCCTGGTGCTCTGGTTCGGTGGCCAGAAAGTGATCGCAGGTCAAATCAGCGTCGGCACGCTGGCCCTGTTGCTCACCTTCATGACCATTCTACAGATGCCGGTGCGCTAGCTCGGATTAATGGTCAACTCGTTCGCGCGCGCCTCGACCTGCGGCACGCGGCTGTTCGAGTTGCTCGACGCCGAACTTGACATCGAGGACGCGGCGGGCGCCAGGGATCTCGTCGTCACCGACGGCGTGCTGCGCTTCGACAATGTCGGTTTCTGCTACGCGGGCTCGGGCGGCCGCCCGACGCTCTCCGGCATCTCCTTCGAGGCGAGCAATGCATCGCCGTCTAGGCAAGGCGAATGCTCCGGACTTCCCAGCCTTTCTTGCCTTGCCCGCATTCGACAAACACCTTCTGTCCCGCCACCAGCACGCTGAGCCCTGAGCGCGTCAGGGCGCTGGCATGAACGAAGACGTCCTTCTCACCGTTGTCAGGAGCAATGAAGCCGAAGCCCTTTTCGGGTTTGTACCACTTGACCGTGCCCCCGCTCTCCAGCTGCGCACCGGTTTCAACGAAGGTCCCTCCAGCGACGCGCGTATGTGAAGGAGTTTTCGCGCGCTGATCGCCGATCTCCAGCACCTGCGCGACTTGATGACCTTTTGGACTTTTTTCGACCGTGATCTTGAGAGGCGTTCCCGCGGCAACATCCCGGCTTCCGGCCGCCTCTAACACTCGCACGTGCAGATAGGCCTCCGTGCCGTCCGACAGTTTGACGAAGCCAAAACCCTTGCTGACTGTGAACCACAATACCTCCGCATCGACAGGATCTGCCGTCACGGTCGGCGGGCGCTGAAAATAGCTTGGCTCGGAAGTCCGTTCCGAAAAGGAAACGGGGTCATCGTCATAGCGATGCCGGCGTGGCTCGCGATGGTCTCGATATTTGCCCATGATCATCTCGACTGGCATGGATGGCGCACTGCGGTACCGTCAAGATAATCTCAATCGGGCGACGCGTTTATGTCAAAAAGGCCGTGAAGACCGCAGCTGTGCCCGGCCTATCGGCCGAACCCTTTGAGACTAGATTCATTTCCCCTGAAACAATAGTGCCGGCGAGTCGATTTACTGACTCGCATAGGTTGTGTTGGAGCGAGAGTGCGATGATGCTGGCGCGGGCGCACTGGAAGGGCTTTATCAGGCATTGCGGAAAGCCTGCTCCGGGTTTCTTCAAAAGGAACCGAACGGCGGGTCGACGACCATTTGCGCCGGCTCCAGGCCACGGGGCAGGCCTGACCGTGCATGATCATCATCTCCAGCGTCACGCCCAGCGTCGACGCCAAGCCGTGGAGAACCATGCCGCGCTGTCGCCGACGAGAACAACGTCGCAATGTCGATCGACGAGCTTTGAATCGGCGCACTCAATGGGCCTCCTTCCCCAAGCACGGATGTCGCGTTGGCACTTTTTGTGCAGCTGCGAAGAGCTAAAATCGCCACGACGGGTGGTGTTGACGCGCCGACAATTATCAGACAAAAACGGAATTCAATCGGTTCAGCCGCCTAGGCGGCAGGGCTCTGCTCAACGACGTCGGGGACCATGGACGATCGCGCAAAAGGGATTAGGAAAGGCGGAGCTGGAGGCAAGGCCAACGACGTCAATGCGGACTTGATCGCCGTTGTGGTCGCCATGGACAGCAGCGCCCCCTGCGTTCTGACCATCCCGCAGGCAAACGCCCTGCCCTCGGGCCCGTTCGAGCTTGCTCACCGTTCGCTACAGTCGGGCCTCAGGGGATGGGTGGAACAACAGACCGGCCAGCCGCTCGGCTATATCGAACAGCTCTACACCTTCGCCGATCGCGACAGGGTTGGCGCTGACGACCGCGTGGTCTCTATCAGCTATCTGGCGCTCACCCACCAAGACGAAGCTGGCGACCCGGCCGGGCGACACTGGGGAAGCTGGTACGACTATTTCCCGTGGGAGGATCACCGCTCCGGCACACCGGCGGTCGTGGTGGACGAATTGCGGCCGCGCCTGATGGAATGGGCGGATGGCACTGACGACGGTACGACACGCCTCGACCGACGACGGCGGGCGGCGATCGCCTTCGGCTTTGACGACCGCCATTGGAACGAGGAACTCGCGCTTCAACGTTATGAGCTGCTCTACGAAGCCGCCCTGGTGGAGGAAGCAATACGCGCCGGACATTCCGCTGCGCCCACCTGGGTCTCGGGCAGATCGATGATCGCCGATCATCGTCGCATCCTGGCGACCGGCATTGCGCGGCTGCGCTCCAAGATCAAATACCGGCCGGTCGTATTCGAACTGATGCCGCCGGTCTTCACGCTTTTGCAGCTGCAGCGCACCGTGGAGGCGCTTGCCGGCAGGCTCGTGCGTAAGCCGAACTTTCGCCGGCTGATCGAGCAGCAGGAGCTGGTCGAGGAGACCGGTGAGACAACCGCGGAAACCGGCGGCCGGCCGGCGCAACTTTATCGCTTCCGTCACGCCGTTCTCGACGAGAGGGTGATAGCCGGAACAAAATTGCCGCTCTCGCGGGCTTGACCCGCCTTGCGCCAGCAGCCCTGACGATGTCGCGGACGGCTTGGCCCTTGTGAGAACCGGGATTGTCGAGAATGACGATGTCGCCCGGCTTCAGTGTTTTGTTGAGTTCGGTTTCGACATAGACGCGAAAGGCCTGCGTATTGATGGGTCCGTCAATGACCCAAGGCGCCTCCACCGATCATGCCGCAGCGCGGTGATGAAGGTCATCGTCTTCCAATGGCCATATGGTGCGTGGGCCATCAGCCGCTTGCCGCGCACACCCCAGCCGCGCAACGGCGCCATGTTGGTCTTGACCCATGTTTCATCCAGGGAGACCAGGCGCGTAGGGTCAATGCGGGTCTGATAGCGCATCCATTGCGCACGCCCGCGCATCAGCTTTGGCTTGAGCTGCTCGCCGGCAGAACGGTTTTTTTGAAGCTCTTGCCCTCGCGGTGCAGGAAGCGACCGACGCTCGCAGGAGACCACGTTCAGCCAGTGCCGCCGTCAATTGATGAAGCGTCATGTTGGCATCTCGCTCAACCTCGCCCAGGACGAAAGCACGGTGCTCCCCGTCGATCAGATAGGGCCGATGACCACCCATCTTGCCGGGTGCCGCACTGCCACGGCGACGCTTGCGGCCTCGGGCGTTTCCTGGGCGAAGGCGGTGGCGATGAAAGCCGAGACGACGCCACAGACTGGGCTGGCGGATAGTAGTTCGCGAGTCAGCCACGGTAGCGGTCGCTACGAAGCGCGCAGCACTTTGTCATCGGTACATTCCGTCCCATGCCTGAAATGAGCAGTGCAGCCATGTCGCCTCCTCCGCAGTCACCGTGGCGAAAGCAATCCTTCCGCTGCCACACGGACCTAATGTCGCCTGGCACTAGCTTGCTTCAGCAAACCACTTAGCGCAATTCTCAGGAGCTACCGTGCCCGCACCGCAGGCGAGGTCCGGGGAGGCTTGCTCACTCAGTTTGCCATTCTGGAAAGTCGCGTTCTTGCCAACGCGCATATTCGAGATATTCTCTCGCAATCGCCTCTACAAGATCTTGTTGGAGCTCTTTGCGAAGGCACGGCATTTCGCTGATTGCCAAGCTGTGCTCTCTCGCAAAACGAATGGCGCAACGATATCCGTCAACGTCTTCCAAAGTGGGACGGACTGCATCTTCCTTCCACTGATCCGCAAGTTCCTGCAGCAATGAAGGTTGTCCTTCTCTTGTGACAAACATGTCTGTGACCCGACGCTTGGCTCTCTCCAGAAAGGCGTCCGAGTTGCCGAGCCGCAACCGCCTTACATGCCACCGAAAAGCGCCATCCCAATGCTGACTTCGCGCCATTAAATTGAGAAGGGAGATCGAACCGCCTTCGAGGATGAGCCCCGGCTGGGAACTACGCTCATCCACTTGCATTATCAGCTTACGATGGGCGGTCTCGGCGTCGATGATGCCCGCGGTTAGGGGGCGCGAATCCAAGTAGATCCGCTGGGTAGATTGCAGTTCGGAATCCGAGGGACGCCCGCTGCCGGTGGCGATTTGAGGACAGCATTGTACACGATCCAGCGCAATGACCGGCCATCCGGTCTCTCGTGCAATTTGGATTGCCGCGTCTGTTTTGCCGCTGCAGGTCGGCCCGTAAATCAAATAGATTAGCATGTGTATGCCGCTTAGTTTATCGGAACTAACCGCCCCCCAAGCACAAGATACTCGGTAGGCTTTCACCGGACTTGTCGCAAACATTTTGACAAGCGGCGATTATGCCCTGAAACGACGCCATTTTCGAACTTTGTGAAGTCCGAAAGGGCGCAAGCAGCCCGCTCTGGTCGTTCAGTCCAGTCACCAACGCCTCTGTTTGACGTTTGACGACGGTCCACTTTGCACATCTCATGCCGACTGTGACGCAACGCGGCACCGCAGGATGGTGACCTCGTTGTCTCCGGCAAAAGATCCTTGCGCGTCTTGGGTTAATCGAGGCGGCGGCGCACGGGCGCCTTATTGTCTCGGAACATGGCCAGGAAGGCGGCTGATCAACAAAAGTGGAAGACGGTGTCCCGACGACCTCACCGATTTGTGAGGCGACCGAGGATCTGCCCGACATCGTCGATCTCGTCCTCGAGGTGGGCCGTGTGCCGGCCGCGCCGCCAAAGCCTCCTCCCTGCCGGTCCGACTCGAAGCCTCGTCGAAACGGCACAGGAGTACACCAAAGCCGCCAGCGCGCAAACACACAGACCGCCGGCGCCAAGGATTTGGCGCTTTTTGCGTGGCGTCCGCTCCGATCTTCCGGAAGGGGAGCTGGCTGCTGTTTTCTGGGCACTCGCTGCGCATCGCCGCTGCGCAACGCCGAACTGGACATCGAGCGGCTACGCGATGAACCGCATGGTCTGCCATTGTGAGGCTCTTGCTCGACACTAATGGCCTCTCCGAGGTGACGAGGCCGAGCCCTGACGCGCGCGTGCTGGAATGGATGACGGGCTCGATGAAGACCGCTCATTTATCAGCGTTGTGTCGATCGCCGAGATCCGGCGCGGCGCTGCCCTCATGGACAAAGGTCGGAAACGTGACGCACTGGCCGGATGGCTCGCCCGGGACCTGCCGCAGCGCTTCGAGCCGAGAGTCCTGCCCGTGGACGAACTGGTTGCCCTGGCCTGGGGCGACCTGACGGGCCTCGCGAAGCGGCGTGGCCGCGGTCTGTCATCGATGGACGGGCTGATTGCAGCCACCGCGATTTCCTGACCCATCACATGGCGGGGATATTCATGCGCTGACGGCGAAACACCCAGATGCCCCGCACCTACCACGATCAATATGGAAACGCCTCGGTGGCAGCCACGAGGTCGATGTCATTGAAGATGAGATGAAATAGGCGGATCAGCTCTGCTTTTCGCATCCTTGACGCGCGCTTCATGACAGGCCTCGGCCGAGGGCGTCGAGTTTAGCTTCCGGTTGGATGCTTGCCCTCACCTGTGGCTATGCTTACGGCCATCCCGATCGAGAAAAGCATCGAACGCGGCAGCGACAGCGCGAATTACAAAGCGATGCTCCCGCCGTACGCGGACAAAACCGTTTTCGAAGTCCACTATCCCGTCTTCGGCCAGCATCGCCAAGCGTTCAGCTGAATCGAGAAGACGGATCGGATCAGATCCGTGGGCGGCACAGATTGCCTGCACATCGGCCTCGAGATCGCACATTAGTCGCTCGATAATTGCGGCTCGCACGCGGTCGTCGTCGGTGAGGCGATAGCCCTTTGACGTCGCCAGACGGCCAGCTGCGATGTGCTGGATGTAGGAATCCCGTGTAACTTCGTTTTGGGCGTACCCCTCGCCGACGCGGCCGATAGCCGACGCGCCGAAACCGATCAGGGTTCCGCAGGTGGTGGCCGAGTAGCCCAGCGAGTTACGCCGCAGGCGACCCGTCTTCTGTGCCAGCGCGAGCTCGTCGTCCGGCAAGGCGAAATGGTCGAGCCCGATCTCGCGGTAGCCGGCGGCAATCAGCGTCGCGGCCACGGCCGCATACTGTTCGGCGCGGGCAGCGCTGCCCGGAAGAACTGCCTCCTCGATGAGGCGCTGATTCTTTACAAGCGACGGGATGTGCGCATAGCCGAACACCGCAAGCCGGTCGGGGCGCATTGCGACCGCCGCCCTCGCGGTCTCGATGCAGGACTGCACCGTTTGATGCGGGAGACCGAGGATGAGGTCGAAGTTGATGCGGCTTACTCCATGCCGGCGCAGCATTTCCACGGCAGCCGACGTCTGCGCCTCACTCTGAACCCGGTTGATTGCTTTTTGAACAATGGGATCGAAGCTCTGCACGCCGAGACTCACACGGTTCACGCCGGCTGCTCCTAAGGCCTCGGCCATCTCGGCCGTGAACGTGCGCGGATCAATCTCGACGGCAACCGTAGCTGTTTTCGTGAGAGCGAAGCGGCGTCGCAGGAACTCCATCAGAGCCTGGAACTCGGCTGGTCCTATGAGAGACGGCGTTCCGCCGCCGAAATGCATGTCGCTCACGGGCAGCGTCTGCGGCGCTCGCTCCGAGACCAAACGGATCTCGTCACGCAGGGCCGCCAGATAGTTGAGGATCGGCGCATCATGGCGGGTGATGGTGGTGGGGAAGCCACAATACCAGCAAGCTGATCGGCAGAACGGAACGTGGAAATAGAGCGACACCGGATCGTCAGCCGGCAGGTTCCTGAGCCATTCCTCATAAGCCTCGGCGCCGACCGCCCCAGAGAACTCCGACACAGTCGGATAGATAGTGTACCAAGGCAGGCCGGCCTCGCGATATTTTGTGGTCTGCAACAGTTACCGTCCCATGCTGATAACCACCAATCTTACCGCTGCGCTCGCCTGTGTCTTTGCGCTATGTCAGTCCGTTCCGCTTTGGTCTCGAAACTTGTATTTCTCAGCAATAGCGGCCGTTCAGTCTTGGCTGGACGGTCAGCGACTGGCCATGGCTGTTCCCGCCGCGACCCTCACGCGCACCGTTTGGTTCCACCATCCCTTCCCTTCAGCCTGCGCTTGGTCGAGTAGATTCTGCTGAGCGCGGCTGCCGCATCCAACGAGATAATACGGCGTTGGGACCAGACTTTGCTCGCCAGCTAGCGCAGCCCCATAGTGATCTCTGGCATCTCGATGAGCTCGTTGTGTGAATTGCTGGCAAGAAGCATTAGCTGTGGCGCGCCGTCTATCAGGACGAGAGGCTGCTCGACGCGACCGTCAGGTCGGGCGCAATGCCAAGGCCGGCGCGCCTACTGACTCCGTGGTGGAGGCAAGGCTGCGCGTTCAGCGCGTGATTACCGATCATCGCGCTCGCCAAAATGACGGCGTCGTACCGAGCGGTGCCGCCGCATGATGTCTCAACGTCGGGGCTCACAGCAAACAAAGCTGTCGCCATTGAACGAAACTGTCGCGAAGCGAACAGACGAACCGTAGCCGAAACGTTTGCCGTTCGTGCTTGGGTTGATCCGCAAGGCAAAAAGGAAGGAAGAGCGAACCAAGGTCCGCCGGCACACTTGAGCTTCAAGCCGCAGCTGCGTCGTCAGGATGGCACGTCATTTGCAGTAGAAGCCTTTGTGACGGCCCGCCCACAACTAGCGGAGATGACGGGGATGATTTGTACAGAAATGTTGGATGGCGTCGTTTCGGCGATTATTATATTTGTAATAACAATCGCATATTTGTAACAATAACGCCCAATCATATTCTCAATTTCTGATGAATATATGGCGTGACGAGCGCATCAAACTGCTCAAATTCAACTCAATGCGCATCGTTATCGACCTGTTTCCTTAGCAATAGTTCATCACTGACGTCCATTCCTTTTACTCTTTGAACGGAGATCAACAATGAACATTAGGAGCCTCCTCCTCGGCTCAACTGCGGCACTGATTGCCGTTTCCGACGCTCGCGCCGTGACCGCCGTTGCCGAGCCTGACCCGACTGAGTACGTTAAAGTCTGCGACGTCTACGGCTCGGGCTACGTCTACATTTCAGGCACTGAGACCTGCGTGCGCATCGGCGGCTATGTCCGTTACGACGTCGGCTTGGGCCATGTCGGATTGGTTGATCACGCAAGAACCTCGGATGTGAGGACTGGTGAGCATCAGGGCACATGGCAAAACAACACGCGCTTCACATTGAAAACTTGGACCGGCCAGGAGACCGAACTCGGCACGTTGAAGACCTACACCGAAAGCCGCATGAACTTCGGCAACCGCCACACTTCGGTTTCGGACAGTTCTCGGTCCTATGCCTTCAACGGAGACAGCACCTTGACTTTCGCCTGGATTCAGCTTGGTGGCCTCCGAGTTGGTAAGGACTGGTCGGCCTTCGACATGTTTATTGGCGGCGCGGGTGACGTACTCAACCAAACGCCGGTTCCGTACGGCGCTTTCGATACCAATGTGGTTCAGTACTACTTCGACGCCGGGAACGGCTTTTCGGCCGTGGTTTCGCTCGAAGAAGGCTCGGGCGTGGCCGGCACAATCGACAGCTACGCACCGCACGTAGTCGGCGGCTTGAAATACACACATGGCTGGGGCGCGATCACCGGCGTTGCCGCTTATGATAGCAACTACGAATCGGTGGCCGCCAAGGTCCGTGTCGACATCAATGTCACCAACGAACTGTTGCTGTTCGGAATGCTCGGCTACGGTTCCAACGGCAAGCTCAACGACGACTCCACGAACGCCATCGTTGCTCATGGTCGCGGCTTCTATAAGAGTTGGGGCGGGAACTGGGCTTTCTGGGCTGGCGCCACTTACAAGCTCAACGAGACAACTTCGTTCAACCTTCAGCTCTCCGGTGATCAGCTCAAGAGCCATGGTGTCGCTGCAAACGTCGCCTATGCGTTTCTTCCAGATTTCACAGTTACGGCGGAACTCGACTATGGCCGCTACGGCAACTTCGCCGTCGGCAAGGTGGACGCTTCCAACGTGAACTGGACCAACGCCAACAAGAAGAGCAGTGTCGGCGGAATCCTGCGTTTCGAACGCTCATTCTAACGGATGAAAGGGCGCTGAGGCAGGCATCGCATGTACTTGTCGTCGGCGGATCGGACTCCAGTGGGGGTGCCGGAATCGCGCGCGATATCGAGACGCTCTCCTCCATGGGCGTGCGCAGCTGCCTTGCCGTCACTGCGGTGACGGTGCAAACACACGACAGCGTCACGGACATCCTTCATCTGCAACCCGGTCTGGTGGCCGATCAGATGCGTGCAGCGATCTCGCGGGCGTCGCGGCGTAGTGAGCGCGGGCGCGGCCGTGATGATCGTGGCGGGAGGGAGAGGTAAGGAGCGTCTTTCCTTTGAGAATTCGCGTTTACGGGTACCCACGATGCACAACGGGCGAGTTTTTCAAAGAGGCGCGTCCTCCTTCGAAGCGCTTCGGAGGGCCAGGCTCTAGGCTCGCCCCGAGCCCCTGCGTAGCCTGCGGGGGAGCTGGGTCTCGGCCCATCCGGGTAACGATCCTTCGCGCGGCTATGGAAACGATCGCATTTCCCGATTATCGCATAAAAAACTTGTTATCGCACGACTTAAAAAACTTGCAACTCCACAGCATCATTGACTTGTCGCCTATCAGCACTATATACTTGTAATCGCACAGCTCTAAAAAATTTGCAAAGGCACGGCCATGGCCAAGCCCCATGAAAAACTCGCTGTATCACTGGCCGTCCTCAAAGAGCTGCAGGAGGGTGGGCGGCGCATATTCAAATCAGATGAGCTGACCCGCGTCCACCGGGAGCGGCTGCTGCAGAACGGGTTCCTGCGCGATGTTATCAAAGGCTGGCTCATGTCGACCGGCCCGCAGGCACGGCAGCAAGACACCACCCCTTGGTACGCGAACTTCTGGGAGTTCTGCTCCCTTTACTGCAATGACCGGTTCGGCAAGGACTGGTTCCTCTCACCGGAGCAGTCGCTGCTTCTGCACGCGGAAGCGCCCACTATTCCGCCTCAGGTGGTGGTGAACACCCCCAAAGGCACGAATAACAAAATCGACCTGCTGTTCGGCACTTCGCTCTATGACCTCAAGGTCAAGGAGATGCCGGCCGAACTGACAGAGAAAAACGGCCAGCGCGTGTTCACTGTCGAGGCCGCCCTTACCCGGGTGCCGGAAGCGTTCTTCCAGCGCGCCCCTATCGAGATGCAGATCGCCATGGCGTCGGTGCGCGACGTATCAACCGTTCTGGCCCTGCTGCTTGATGGCGGCCATTCCGCCGTGGCGGGACGGCTTGCGGGGGCCTTCCGTCGCGTAGGACGCGACTCCTTTGCCGATGAAATCGTGGCCGCCTTCAAAGCCGCCGGCTATGACGTGCGCGAATCCGATCCGTTCGCGGGACAAATTGGAGTGACAACCATTGCGGCGGGCGTACCGCCGTTGGTCGCCCGCCTGCGCGCGATCTGGCAATCGCAGCGCGAAGCCATCATCGAGATATTCCCGAAGGCACCCGGACTGCCGTCCGACAAAGACGCCTATATGAAGTTCGTCGAGGATATCTACGAAAGCGACGCCTACCATTCGCTGTCGATAGAAGGGTACAGCGTCACCCCGGAACTCATCGACCGGGTGCGCGAGGGGAGCTGGAATCCGGAGATTGATGAAGAGGACCGCAAGAACCGGGATGCGCTTGCCGCGCGTGGCTACTACCTCGCATTCCAGAAGGTCAAAGACTCTGTTGCCGCGATCATCAACGGCAAGCCAGCCGGCGCGTTGACGCGGGACACTCACCGGGAGTGGTACCGGGAGCTGTTCGCGCCGTCAGTGACCGCCGGCATCCTCAAAGCGAGCGCGCTTGCGGGATATCGCAATCACCCTGTGTACCTGCGCGGCTCGCAGCACGTGCCGCCGCGTACCGGAGCGGTGGCCGATGGTATGAATGAGCTGTTCGACCTGCTGGAGGCGGAGAAGGAGGCCTCCGTGCGTGCCGTGCTGGGGCATTGGCTTGTGGGCTATGTGCACCCCTATCCGGACGGCAACGGACGGATGGCGCGGTTCCTCATGAACGCGATGCTGGCTTCAGGCGGTTACCCCTGGACAGTCGTCAGAGTCGATGACCGGAAGGCCTACCTCGCACGGCTGGAGGAGGCGAGCGGCAATATGAATGTGAAATCATTCGCCGCCTTTCTCGCCGAACGGGTGAAGTGGTCTATGGAGAAGGCGGCGTGAGGTCGGTGGTGTGCCATGTTTAACTTGCTTGTCTCGGGCCACGGCGAGTGGTGGGAAACGCCGCCGTTCACGTCAACCATTGACCGGTTCAAGGAATATAGCGGCGCCGAGGCCGAGGCTATCGACCTCGCGCGCCCTGAAACATTGCGCCGGCTGGAGGAAATCCCGGCGCTGTTGATGTACGAAGTCGGGGCGGGAGGCCCGCACGCGCGCGTGGTCCGGCACGGCCGCATACGCAATATCGTTCGGCGCGGACACGAACTGGCCTTCACCTTCGAGCCCGATCCGGAACATGCCTTTCTCGACCGGTCAGCGGTGTTGAGAATTGCGGACCGGCTGGGCATTCAACAGTTCGAACAGCACCGTACGCACTGGGCTATCAAGGATGGTGACATTCCGGCCGAGCTGATTGCCACCGGCACTGCTGAACGGGCGCAGCGCACCGTTGCCGTGGTTGCGGCAGAATATGTAGAAGCGCGCCGCGAGGGACGAAGGAGAGAAGCTGCCGAACTGGCCGAAGAACTGGAGGATTTTCCTCCCTCGCTGGAGAAAGCACTGTCGCTCGTGCCGGCGCGTATCCTTCAGCAGCCGACGCCCGAATTATACCCGATCCTTGGGATAGAGCCCCGCACGCCCGAAGGCCGCAACGCCGTCGTGGCCGTCGTCGCAAGGGATCACAATGGGCAGGACTTGCCTGCCGACTGGTCTTATTCGCTGGCGTGGTTCCTGGACCTTTACGGCAGCGCCACGGAAGCGGGGCGCCTTGACGGCGCGCTGGCCGAATGCGCAACGCATATGATCGCGCTCGGCACTGGCGAGGGAGAAGCCGCCGCCCCGGTTGAAGATATCGGCTACGCACTCTGGCGCTGTTCGCGAAGCCCGAAACTTATCGGCGATCTGCGCCGGGAAATTGCGGTCCTGACTGATCGCCTCGTGCGCCGCCAGGAGGGTGGGGGCTACTGGAATGAAACTAGAGAAGGGGTTCCCCGGCCCGGCCTGCGCGCCACGGCCCTTGCGACAGTCGCCCTTCAGCGGCTTGGCGATGACCGCTACCACGACGCAATTCGGAAAGCCGTGTCATGGCTGATCACACAAGTTATTCCTGACACAGGCGCGCTTCCGCGCGACGCGGGCGACGACGATCCCGAGGTCATCGCCACGACACTCGCGATGGAGGCTATTCGCCGGTCTGATTTTGTCGATGACGTGCCCCACGTGCTGGCGGCTGGAGATGCCTGGCTGGTCTCCGGTCAGACCGTGCTGGGAGGCTGGCAGGCAGAGCCGTGGGCAGAGGATTTTGTCGCGGCCTTGGTGCTTGAATATCTCGCGCGCCAAAACGAGATGCTGCCGCAGGTCGATGGCTTTCTCCTGATGGCGCGCGACTTCTTCCGCAAGGCAGAAGAGCTGCAGCTGGAAGGCGGCGCCAATAATCGGCGGCTTGCTGCCATAGCGACCGTGCATGCTGTGGAAATGTTCCTCTATGGGCTGTTTGAGCGGCGGGAAGATTTGGCGCTGTCAGCCTTCCGCGAAAACGGCACCGAGACGCTCGGCCCCCGGGAAGCGCTCGGCGCTCTGCAGGCTGCGTTGCAACGGATCGGGGTGCTGCACGCGCCGCAACGGCTGTCCCACCGCGACAATCTGAGTGCGTTGGTCGGGCGGCGTGACGGGATCATCCATCGCGCTCACGAAATTAGCGAAGCGGAACTCAGAGACGGGATGAAGCATGCCCGGCGCTTTATCGAAAAGTATGCCCGGTCGCTGCTCGACTTGAACCTGTTGCAGTGAATGTACGTGATTGAGGGGGATGATGAAAGGAAGCGATATTCCAAAGGATGTTATGGCGGCTATTCCGCAAGGCCGCGGAAGAATATGGGGGCAGCGATGCCCCGGCGAAATGGCCCCGGATGTGCTGATGACCGGACGTTACCAGTTCGGCAGCAACGAGCGCCGATGGCGACGACATTCTCGGCGATGCAGACGAATATCTGATGCGCCATTTCGCGACTGAGAGCGGAAAGAGCAAAGGCCAGTTCTACACCCCCGCCGGAGTCAGCCGCATCATGGCGCAGATCATCGGCATTCGGTCCGCCAAGACCAGCGGCGACACCACCGTCTACGACCCGACCTGCGGATCGGGATCGCTGCTGCTGAAAGTGGCCGACGAGGCCGGGACCAATGTCACGCTCTACGGGCAGGAGAAGGATTCGGCCACCAGCGGTCTCGGGCGCATGAACATGATCCTGCACAACGCACCCACCGCGATGATCATGCAGGGCCACACCCTCACCGATCCCAAATTCCGCGACGGCGATGCGCTCAAGACCTTTGATTACGTCGTCGCCAATCCGCCCTTCAGCGACAAGCGCTGGAGCACCGGGCTTGACCCGCTTCATGATGAGCTGATCGCTTTAAGTCGTTTCGGCGTACCGCCCGCCAAGCAGGGCGATTACGCCCACCTGCTACACATCGTCCGGTCGCTGAAGAGCGCCGGTAAGGGCGCCTGCATTCTGCCGCACGGCGTTCTCTTCCGCGGCAACGCCGAAGCCGAACTCCGGCGCAACCTTGTGCGCAAGGGATACATCATCCACACCTACAAATTCAGCGAGGCGGTGGAGGACGAAGTCGTTCTCGACCTCGTTTATGAAGCACGCGATATCGACCAGCGCCTGGGTTCAGAGGACAAAATTGATCAGTGGTTCGATGCCAAAACCGAGGCCCTGAATGACTGGTAAAGGGATGAGCTAAAAAAGAAATGGGGCACGATGCAACGTGATCAGCTCGCGATCCCGCATGGATCGTGTCGTCAGCGACATCGTCTTCGATTTCAGCGTGAAGCCCCGCCTGTCAAGCGAACGCGGCAACGCAATTCTCGTGGCCTCCAGCATCTACGAAGCCTGCAAGTACTTCGAGCTTTTTCAAAAAACCCCGTTCCGCAATAAGTGCGCCCCTGATCACATCGTACAATCCGAATGCGCAGGACATCACAAAGGAAGAGACGGGCGCCAACACCGATACCGACCGGCAGGTCATTTACAACACCTACACCGAGTTGCTGAAGGGCGTTGAGGCCAAGGGCGGTTTGTCCAAAACCGAGGTGTACGAGGAAGCGGCCAAGGCTCTTTTCACCAAGGAGCCGGCGAACATGAAGCTGCTGGTTGTCGTCGACAAGCTGCTCACAGGTTTCGATGCGCCCCCCTGCACCTATGTCTACATAGACAAGTCTATACAGGACCACGGCCTGTTCCCCTAGAGGCCCTTCCGCTGCACAAACAGTGGGACAATCGCAAGCGCAGCGTTCGAACCAGCATCGGCTATAATGGCCAATATGCGCCGCATCTCGGATTTGTCGCTGGCCGCATGATCGGCCAATGGCTTCGCCAATGCGGCCGCGCGGTCGCCAAGATCTTCATATTGCCAGAATTTCGGATCGCGGCCATGCGTCTCGACAAGACGGGCGAGCCATCGCGTGTAGGTGGAAGCGCGTTCGTCCAACGACATCCGCTCAACCACACGCAGTGATAGCCACGCCGCTCGGCGGAGATGAAGCGTCCCTCGTTGCCAGGTGTCAATCCATTCCAGAAGATCTGCGAGATGCGGCCAACCGGGCGGGATCGGAGTCGACCAAGGACCCACGAACCCCGCAGCCTCCACGCAATTGTGGAGCGAATCGTAATTGGTTTGCCGAGATGGGACGGCGGTCGCAATGACCCATTCTGCCGCGGTCTTCCACGCGGACCAGAAGCGCGCGTCGGGCCTCCGCTCGCTGACAATCAGTTCGTGGACAATCGCCTCCATATAGTTGCCGACTAGGTCCCGGCCGTGATCTCTCTCTTCGAATCGGGTCAGGCTGCTCCAGAGCGCCCCATCACCATGGAAGGCCGCAAAGCGACCGACCTCGCGCGCCATCTTGTGCGCCCACTCGAAGGGATAGCGCCGGTCGTGCCGGCGCGACTCCTCGCCTTCCGAATAGTCCCGGGTCCATTCAACGAGGCCCTTCAAATAGGTCGCGAAGGCATCGCGCGCCGTTGTCTCGCTCGAAAGGCGACGCCAATCGAGACGGGTTAGAATTTCCGGGACGCGCCCCCAATCGAGCACGACCGGCGAGATCAGCCGAATGCGGCGCGGCGGAAGATACCATGCGCGACCGCGTATCCACTGAGGCTTGTAGGGTACTGGCGGAAGGTCTGGAGCTCGGTCCGCAGGACAGGGTCGCGCAGCGCGTTTGATGATCTTCAATCGCCTCCTAGCCATGCGCTTCGCGGCCTTTTCCTCGCTGCCCTTGAACCAGAAATGGCCGATGTCGATCACACAGACATCCAGCGCGGCAAAGGTCACCCGTCGAGCAAAATCCGGGTTGGCGTCCCAAAGAAGTCCATCGAGCACTGCCTTTTGAATGCCATGCAGCCGGTCGACCGCTAGTTCGAGTACGCGCCGCTCGATGGCGGCGTCGCGCTGGCGGCATGCATAGGCGGAGAGCCCCCATGCGCCGATATCCTGAGCATCAAAGCTGAGGAGCGCATTATCAACAGTAAAGCTTTCTTCTGCCAGCGATCGCGGATTCCCACAGCCCGCTAAAAGCCGCTTGCGAACCCATTCGAGCCGTCCATCGAGAAAAGCCGCGTCGGCCCTTGCGACGACAACGGCTGCAGCGCCAACAATGGCGAAGGAGGTCATTCTCCGGGCCAGTCCGAACCCGTCGTCATCGGTGTCTTCGGGCGGTTCGGCCATCACTTGATCAGCAAGTCCGATCGCCTCTTCAAGAGTCAAGGCTTCTTCGATACCTCCTCTCTCGCGTGAGTGGACCGCCCACATCGCCAACCGATTCACCTGTCCCATCTTGCGCCGGTTCTCTTCCGCCGCCTCGAGGACCTTGAGCTGCTCGGCCGGAGGATTGATATGGGCTTCTATGCGCTGCTCGGCCTCATTATAGCTGATCTTGAGTGATCCTTGTCGCTGTCGGAGAGGATGCGCGCGAACCGCTCCTCGTTCGCCGCGACCCAAGGTGAATCGGCAAGCTGTCGTTCGTCTTCGGCGAGATTCTCCAAACTCCACGCGGCGCGCAAGGCGTCGAACTCGGCTTGGGCGGCTTCGCCGGCTTTGAGACGGAAGGGAAGCATCAACGTGTGCGACATCGGCAACTGCACCTTATGCCGCTCGAATATCTCCTCGACTTGATCGAAGTGATGGTCACGCTCTGAGAAGCTGAAGCTTATCCGGTGCGTCGGTTGTTGGTCGTCGAAATGCTTCCGAATGTCATAGTTCCAGAAGCGGGGCGCCCCGAGAAAGGGCGCAGCGTGATCAATTGCACTCGGCGTGTTTACATGGGCCTTGAGAAGCGAAATGCACAGACCAGCCGTCGCCACCAGACCATTGGGCTGGACTGCTAGCCTGATAAGCTCCCCTACATCACGTCCGTTAGATGCTTGCCGATGCATCCATTCGTCGAGCGCGAGATGCATCGAACCCAAGACGTTCGATCCGAGTACGGCGCGAGACCAGCGGTAAACGGTCTCGTCGCCCCAGAGAGCGATGATATGCCCATCGATTTGGAGTTTCAGCGCAAGCGGTCGTTCCCCGTCGTGACAGCGGGCGTACCAGCGCCAGAAGACGGAGGCCCGCCGTTCGATCCGATGGAAAAGATCGAGCGCTAACACTTCGTCGGCCTCGAACAGCTCAAGGAAACCCGCGCGTGAAGGGCCGGGCGGGTAACAACTTTGGCTTTCAGGGAGCCCCGCACTATGAGCGTCGTACGAAGTAAATAGCTCGCGGCCGAGGATCGACTGAGTGTCACGCGAGCGGCGCCGAGGCGGCAGATAATGGCTAGCGCAAAGCTTAGCCCACGTGTCCGGAAACTTACCCGGCAGATAGCTAGGGGATTTCAGCAACTTGCGGCGCGGGCCGTCAAGGCGCCGATCGTTAGCCAGACGCGCGAGATAGGCTTCGACACCGCGTGCGTCCGACTGAGCACAGAATATTAGAGCCTCACGAAGTTTCTCCTCGATCAGCTTCCAAGCGTCGCGGTCCGGCAAACCGATCCCGAAGGGCTCACGTCTATCACTCCAGCCGAGCAAGTGACGGCATTCCTCGATCTCATCCAGCCAGGGGCGTACGATCTGTCCTATGGCCTGGCTGTGGGCGTTCGGGATCTTGAGCGTTGCGCGGCAGAAAACGCGCGCTGTCTCGGCAAGCTGAGGAACAAGACTCTTCGGCCAATTGGACCATTTCGGCAGCGACCAACGGAGGAAGGGAACCCAGCTCCGCCACACGGGCTGCTTGCCATAGCTTGCGATCGCGTAGCGTTGGCTTTCGGTAAAGTGGGCAAGGTGCGGCGAGTGCAGGAGCGTTTCGTCCAGCCGTGTCTCAGATACGAGCAGCGTGTCAAGAAGACGGCGGATCAGCCGGAAGTCATCGGCTTCGAGGGCGGGACCGAGGTCGGTGAGGATTGCGCCACAGGCTTCGGTGTAGAGCGGCGCGACGAGCCACGCCCTACCCCAGGCAGGATCTATTGAGGTGTCGGCTTCGAGTGCCGCATACACTTCGCGCCAACGGACATAGTGGCCTTGCTCAAGACACAGTTGCCCGAGGAGCCTCACCGCTCGAAGCCACCACAATGGCTCGCCGCTCTCACGCAACCGCTCGCCGAGCCGATCGCAGTCCGGAAGCAGGCCACGGGCGACGAGCCAATCCTCGTGTACATCAAAAGCAAGAGTGAGTGCATCGGAGCGCGGGTCTGAAACCAGCGTGCCGTCGCTTATGAGGCAGAGCGCTCTTTCCGGGTCGAAGGCGGCGCTCCCAGGTGCGCGCGCCGGATGTTCGACGAGCCAGCGCCCCATCTGCGACAGAGCCTTGGTCCGACAAGCCGTCAGGCGGGCATCATTCTGCTCTGCATTGGCCCATTTTCCGGCCAGATCCATTTCGGTGATACGCCCCTCCGGCGGTACGTCGAGTTTTAAAAGCTCGCGAAGAAGAAAGAGCCGGCGGTTCTGTTGGGCAAGATCATCCCGTCTGAGTAAAGATGCAAAAGCCGGGAATGCTTTGGCCACAGCCTCACAATCCTCCTCGTCTATCGCATCAATCGGCAGGCTCGCCGACTTGCCGATCCCCGCGTCATTGAGCGCGGCGAGCACTAGGTCCCGATCCTGGTACGCGCGAGCGGAAGTAATCATCCTCCAGTTGCCGGCACCCAGATGACGTGCTGCGAGCGAAAGCAGGTCCGTCACGACCCCGCGCCGTTCCGAGAGCAGGAGCCGGTCCGCCCCGTCGATTAGGATCAGCAGATTGCCGCCACGTCCGAGGCGCTCGAACAGCTTTGTAGGCGTCTCGACAATCCCGAGCTGCACCAAATATTCGGCGAGCGAGCCGGCCCGAACCCTATTATCCTTCAGAACGAAAAGCCGCCCCAAATGCTCACGTGCCAGGCGCTTCAGGATCGCCGACTTACCACCTCCGCCCTCGCCGGTGACGCGGAGGATGTTCTGCTGGGCAAGACAGACCGATGCGCGCGCAACGAGATCCGACCGGGGCAGTTGGAGACTTTCACTGCCGCGGCGCAAGCGGTCCTCAATTGACCCCAAGGCGGAATCGGCGGCTTCGGCAACACGTTCGAGATCGACGGCGCGTGCTGCGAGCTCAGGGTAGAATTGACGGATGACCGATGGATGCTTTGCCACCAAGGTCTTGAGAGCACTCCAACCAAAAATATCTACCTCGAACTTGCCGACGGCAACCCGCGCGGCGGAGACAGTTCGGGCATGCTCCTGAAGCCCCACATCGACCTCGGCCGTCGTTGCAAAATACCATTTCCCGAGGATTGGTGCGAACGTCTCTGCCTTGGCGAGTTCGCTGTCGAACTCGGCCTTGGTAGCCTTTCCGCCAAAGCCTTGGTCCTTGCCCTTGCACTGAACACCGAAATAAGCACCCGGTCTCCATTCGGGCGTGCCGTACACGTCGACACCGTGCTGCGGTTGGCCGGTCCGGCCGTTCTTCTGCGCGGTCGGATCTTTCCATACTTCCGCGAACAAGGCGCAGGTCAGGTCCTCGAAGGTCTGCCACTTGCTTGGCGCATTGATATGTGAGTCAAGAATATCCACAAGCGCCGCCCTGGCATAGCGAAAGATAGTCGCCAATTATGCGGGCAAAGCAAGGTCTGCGCCAGCGGAGGCTATCTCACTTCCATTTACATATTGGCCGCCGCAGAATTCCGCGGACTGAGCTGTTTGAGCCGATGTGGATGTGCCACGATTCGCCTTCCGTGTCCGGCTTGTAGGAGCAACTTCTCAGCTTCCCCGATCCAGATGCGCGACCGATGCATGCGCGTCGCCGGCCGCCGCTTCTACCCGCAACTCCAGCTCATGCGCCTCAGCGACGCCAACCCCGATCAGATTGCCCAACGCGCGGTCGATCCGGCCCCGCGCGGGATGCGCCGGAATCAGCAGGTCCGGTTGTTCGGCGAAGGCGGCGTCGAACCAGCGCACGACGCGACCGCCGATGCCAGCGGTGATCCACAGGCCCGCCGCGTGGGTGCGATCGAACCAGGCCTCCACGGCATCGAGGACGAAGTCGAGGTGCCGCGCCCGCGGCGCAACGAGGAGCAGCTTCATAGTGCAAAGCGCCACGAACACCGTCGGGCCGCCCCGCAGCAGGGGGCGCATTGTGGCTAGCAGCGGGTCGACGCGGTCGACGAGTAATGGCGGGAGATAGCTATATGTCCCGTTGAATGGATCGTGAGTATTGAGGAGCATCTTCGCGATGATGCCGCCACTTTCCATGTCGATCCGCGAGCTGGCCGGATCGCCGGCATATTCCCACCGCTTGAGCGCGATCACCCGCTCCACCAGCTTGGTGCGCAGATCGGCAGGCCGAGAAGCGGTACGCTGGGGATCATTGAAATAGAGCGCGTCGGCCGCATGCATGACCGTGTGCGCGACCTCGCAGAAGGGCTCGTCTGGCAAATCGGTCACGAGCTTCAGATCGGGATCGAACGACATAGGCGTGCCGTCGAGTAGCCGCTCGGCGAACAGCGCATACTGGTGCAGGTTCCAGTCGTGGGGATCGCGGTCGATCTCGGTATCAACCGACAGCCCCAACCCGTTCATCCGCGCGGTCCAGTCAGCATAGGCCGCGACCACCTCCTGCCGCCAGCCGATCGATCCCTTAGGCGGGGCCTGGATCATCGCCAGCCACTGCGCCGCAGCCGCGCTGTCGACGTGGACGATCTCGATCGCCTCGTCTTCGTCGAACTGTGCCGGTGGGACTGGTCCAGGAACGCGAATGCGCGAGCCGCGGCGCAGATGGGGACGCTCCTTGGGCCATGTCGTCCATGCAGATTCGGCGCCGCCATCCAGCCAGTCCACCTCGGCCGAGACCGCTGCATCGATCGCTGCGGCCCGCTCCGCTTCCAAACGCGCATGTTCGGCCTCGTCCTCCTGATAGCTCTTCCAGCGCCAAGTCATGCTTGCGAAGGCCACGCGCATCGCCGCTTTGAAGAGCCCGGGCTCGATCTCGAGGATCCGCGCGAGGCCGGCGGAAGAGGCCGGCGCGACGCTGCGATCTTTGCGCGTCGCGAGCCGGATCAGCGTATCTCGGTCCGCGTTGCTCCCCTTGCGCCCCCAGAGATGGATCAGCGCAAGCGTCGCGATTGCCGGGCGGTTGAAGCGCAGCGTATGCTGCGAACTACCCCCCGCGATCGGACTGCTCTTCCAACGCGATCGAGATGACCTGACGAACCCATTTCTCGTGCGTCGCGAGCAGCTCGTCATCCCCATCGTGTGCTACCAGCAAGGCAGTCGTGATCAGCCTCGTCGAGCGCGATTTGAGAGCATCGGTATCACTGTCGTCGGGGAGATCGCCCTCTGCCTACTCGACCGCATCGCGTGCCGTTGAGGCGGTGGCGTGTTCGCCTTCTCTACCCATAGCCAGACTGATGCGCGCCTCGATTTCGGTCGATCGGAGGAACTCGCCCCGCTTCTCCTCCATCGCTGCAAAATGAGCGGCCTCATCCGCGGCCGGCTGATAGGCCAGCGTACCCTCCCCGATGTCTGTCCAGTTCGACCGCTGAAGCATGTTGTTGGCACAGCGTGCGATGAACCGCGCATCGCCCCAGTTCGAATAAGGTTCATAGGGCTCCAAGTTCTCGATCGCGGCGCCCAGCTGCTCACGCAGACGGTTCGCAATGGCATCGTCGCCCATATAATTGGGCACGATGTCAAGCAAGGACGCACCCCGTGACGGGCGGGCTTTCAAGTCGGCGAGCTTGACCTTTCCATCCGGCTCCTTCCCGATTGGTAAATCGATCCCTGACCCGATGTGATCATGGGTCTGCCTCGCGTGGTCGCAGCTAGCAGCTCAGGCGCTGCGATAAACGGCGCGAGAACATCACGACCGACACCGAAATGCGACAGCAGCACGTCGATTGCGACCAGCAGATAGGCCGCACAGCTGCCCTCGGATCCAAGGATGTCGGTGAGCACTTCATCGACGGGGACACCGTCGTCGAGGCGCTGCTGGCTCCCCGCCTCGAGGGCCTTCAGTCCGGAGGCTGCCGAATATTCGTGGCTCTGGTCGCGAGACCACAAGTAGCTCGAAGTCCAGGGAAAGAAGCGCGAGCCATGGCCGAGATTGATGGTGAAGCCGTCGTCTTCCGGCGCAAGCCCGTCTGTGTTGAACGCTATCGCTTCCGCAACCAGCGTCCGAATCAGTCTCAACCCTTCGGCCGCACCGGACTCCAACAGATCGAGAAATGGCGGCTGCGCTGGCGAGGCCGGCAGATAGTCGCTGTCAGCGAAGGCGAAGGCTCGCTCCATCGAGCGGTCACGGCGGCCGCGTCGCTCCCGCTTCTCAATGAGGCTCGACAATACGAGGTCCGCAAGCTCGGCCGGCGCAACCGGCGCGATCATCTTGGAAAACGGCCGGATCGCCTCGACCTTATAGCTTTCCCGCTCGCCGCCGAGTTCCCTTAAATAAGCCTTCAGCTGATCGGGCGCGAATTCGCCAAGCAACACCGCAGTCAGGCGCAGATGCTCGATCGCGCTGCGCCTAGCGTCGCTCGCCAGCTGACCGAAGCTTCGCTCTCTGGGGATCGTCACCTCGGCGTCGCGAACATCGAGCTGACGCAGCCAGCCGAACAGCATGACGGCCGTCTGCTCGGCGAACGATCGAAGGTGCTTGAGAAGATAGATCTGTATTTGGACCAGCTCGACCACCGCGCCGATCGCGGACATTGGGATCTCGGCAGCATGCGCCACCACCCAGCGCAGGAGCAGAACTGCTGACCCGGTAATATTTGTACGATAGGAGCGCGGCAGATTGACCTTGGACCCGTCCGGCATGGTCATCAAGTCGGCCGTCGCTACGGTCTCAGCCGCCGCAATCGTCGTGCACAATTCGAGGAGAGCTGCGCCGTCCGCCAATAGGCCAGCGCCGCACTTTTCGAGCAGTTCGAAGCCGGCCTCCGACCGCGGTAAGGCGAGGATCGCCTGGCGCCGCCATGATCCGTGCGCCCCTTGCTGAGACAGATGCGCGAGCAGATCGGTCCAGGTGCTGTAATCTGCCCCCGTCTCGAGCGCGAGGCGGGCGGCGAACTCGATACCGCGCGCAACGCGCGGCGATACCGGCACGCTCAGATCGAGCGCGGCCAGACGGCTCGAATCCTCTGCGATGTAGTTCCCGATCGCCCAGTCGCGCAGCACGTCGTGATAGAAATCGAGCCGGTCGCGGCGCACTTCCTTGAGCGTCAGCGTCCCGAGCAGATGCGACCGAGCAGAAGAATCCTCGGTCAGATCGATCCCGTCTTCTCCCTTCATGGCACCGGCCGCGAGCGCGGCCAGCAACCGCTGCGCTGCGGGCACCGCGGTAGCAGGCGTGCCATCCGCTCTCTTCCACCATACATCGGCCATTGCCGCCTCGGTGCGAACCTCGGTCGCGCTCGGCACCTTCAGCAGCCGGGATAGCCTATAGAGATTACGGGCAAGGCCGGCGGCGGGATGCTTGGGGTTGAGCAGCAACCGGAGATCCGGCGCCTGATCGACTAGGATCGCGACTTCATCTTCCGACAGGGGCCCGACGCGTACCCGGTGCGCGCCGCCCAGGACGTCAACTATCCCTTCATCGAGCCAGGGTTCGACGTCAACACGGCCGACCGTGCGCTTGGTTGCGATCACCGTAAAGCCAGGGATCGCGCTCGCCGCCCGCATGAGCTCCATGACCGTGCGCTGGCGCCCGCGATCGTCGAACATGTCGATGCCGTCGATGAAGAGCATCGCGCCGCCGCTCGCAGCCAGATCGGTCAGGAACTCGACCGCCGAATCCGGGATGCCGAGCGCGTTGGAAAACGGCAACCAGCCGCCTGACGGCGTCGCGTCGCGGTCAAGTACGATGATCGGAGCCAGGCGCGCCACGCGTCGGCGACATGCCGAAGAACCCAGGATTTGCCGACACCGGAATCCCCACTGATTTCAATGAACCGATGCGCTTCAGATGCATCGTCCACCGCAGCGACAGCTTCTAATCGCGGCAAGGTCACACCCGCCACGCTCGTTCCATGTGGGCAAGCGTATTCTGCGCGAGCTCGGCGAGTCTGGCGCGTGCCGGCCCATAATCGCGGTCGCCGGCAAGCCGGAACCCTGCTTCGGCGAGATCGGCCCTGAGGCTATCTCGATCAATTTTACCGCCAGTGGTCCCGGTCTTGATCGACAGGTCGGTCAGCCGGCTCCACAGCGCCTCGGCAAGGGCGACATCCCTCGTCTGCCAGCGCCACCCGCGCGAGTGCCTGACCATAGGTCCGCGCAATCGGCACCGTCGCTTCGAAATCGAACTCGAGGATGAGCATTCGCCGCAAAAGCGACCAGATCGCATGGTCATCGTCAGCGATGCCGCCGGCGATCAAATGCTTTCGCGTCGTCGCCACGAAGTCGCGCATGTCCTTGCTCGCGACGCCCTTGGCGCCGATGCGGTTGAAGAACGCTGTCGCGCTGTCCGCGGTTCGCGCCCATTTGAGCACATCCTGATAGGCGCCCGAAATCTTGCGGCTGGTCCGCTGAGTCGCGATGCCGAGAAGGTGCCGGTCTTCCGGGACAGAACCCACTGCGCTCCGCGCGATTTGCGACGCGACATCCTGATAGACGCTATCGCTGGGCGAGAAGGTGATATCCCGCTTCGACTGGATTTCGAGGATGAAGTCGCCCGCCGATCCCGCGCCCGAGACTACCAGGTCATCGAGCTTGAATCCCTGCTCCGACCGAACGCTGACGACCCGGGCGTCAGGCAAGCCCGGTGCCCGATTGCCCGTCAGCAGCGCAAGCAGATAGAGCGCGCCGAGTTCACCTTCGATATAGGCACCGGCCGGCCCCCACGATGCTGGGCTCGAACCGCGCACGATTTCGGGGCTGGGCTCCTTTTCCACCATCGATAAGATTTGCAAGGAGTCGCCCTCGCAATCAAGTTAGCACGGCACCTTGTTCTGGTTCCCCTGAACGGACGACAGGTTCTGGCTTCGTTGAGAACGGCCGAGACGACCGCATAGCCAGCCAAACCGAGGCCTGCTTAGCCCCTGGCGGGCCGAATACGGCAGCACGTGTCGAAAGGATTGTTCTTGAATCGATCTGACCGTTGGGAACGGGTATGTATCGAAAGCAGGCCATCCGATTTCTATCCGGACATATCCGTCGTAATTACTCCCCTCCTCCGCGCCTTCCATTTCTCGTGCACAGATGTCAGTCATAATCGTGCTACTGCATGATCAACGGTTCGGGAGCGTGTCCGCGGCTACTCGCAGCCAGGGGTTGAGATGCCAGAGCAGCACAGCCGCCGGCAGACATTGGGAGCCCAAGGCGCGCGGCACCTTGCACGTTCGGAGGCGTCAGCCTGTGGTCACCACCCCAATCGTCAGGGCAGCGATGGTCATAAAAGCAATCGCGGAGATCAAAGCCATCAGCGAAGGGCTGGCCTTTGACAGGGAATCCACGAGGCCCTTAATCGTACCAAGTAGCTTAGTGATGTCGGCCGTCGCATCCTTCGCCGCTTTCGAGGCCGCGCCGTCGACCATGGGCTTGCTGATATCGGCGGCCTTCCACTGACCGCGGATCTGTACGAACATCGTTGCGGCAAAAATCACGAAGGACACGATCGAGAAAACAAGTGACCACCAAGCGATCCAATCTTTCATAACACCCCTCCAATTGTTTAAGCCGCATGTAGCGTCCCCAACGATTAGAGATAAAAATCCATTTGCATTATCTTTGCAAGAAGATTGACTCAGATGAGCGATCGTGCAAATTTTTGCACGGGGAATGGTAAGATTGGTGGGTAACACTCATGGCTGCCGTAAAAACAGCGGATAAGGTAACGCAAAGAAAAAACGCGAAAGTTGTTACAAAAGCGGCTAAGAAAGAGACGGCTCTTCAAAAGAGCATCCGCCGTGTTCGAAGCGGGATTATCTTCGAAGCGGCGTATCAAAGAGCAAACGCCGCACTCGCAAAGACCAAGCCGGCAAAGACCATCGCTGCAACCGATATCTATTTACGGCTCTGTTCCGTCCTCGACGTGACGCACATCGAAATGAATGCGCCGCCGTCCGACTACCTCAAGGGGGACGATCCCGTAAAGGTGTTGAGAGCCTTCGCGGCGGTCTTGAACAACAGCAATGAATTCGAAAGCGATGGCCTCGGTCTGGCCCCCGGCGATCTGGGCGGAGCCAAAAAGATGAAACAGATCGGCGGCGCGATCATCGACTGGTACGAAAGCAACGGTTGGATCGTGACATAGGGGGCTTCCATGCCGGCGTTTTTTCGCCTTTCTTGCGCAATTGCCCTTCTTGCCGCAGCGACCGATCCGGGTTGGTCCGCGACTAAAAAGGAATTGACCGAGCGATACGGCATCAATCCGGGCGTGGAACGCGTCTCCGGCGATATCTCGCGGGTGATCCGCGCTCACGACGCCGACCCGCGCCTTAAGAAATTCGACATCGACAACGACGGCCGTTTCAACGACGCGGAGATGGCGGCGGCTAGCCGCGAGGATGAAGAGAAGTATTCAGCACCGCCTTGGGAGCACGATCGCTCGAAATCGAGCAGCGCGGACCGGTTTGAAGCTGCAGGCGAAACCGTCCAGGCGAAGCTTGGCGTGCCAGTCATTTATCTCGAAACGAAAGCACCCAATGCTCCGGTTTCGGACTGCGAGGATGACCAGCGGTTTTTCATTCGGCGCGACAAGCTTGACAACTACATGTTCAACCTCGCGCCCCTTTCAAAGGCTCAAGGCGCCTCGGTCGCTTACACGAAAGACTGGGACGGTTCGAGCTATCAGTTAAAAATGGATGGCAACGTCTCTCTCGCACTCTGGCGGGAGCCCTGCCGGGACCGTCCCGAGGGTGTAAGCGGACCTTACCTTTCAGCCTACGCTTTCGCGCCGTGGATCGGCGCACACGGTACGCGGAGTGACGGTCCCGGTGGCACAAGCGATCTCAGGTTTGGTATCGAGGCGCAGGCCGAGCTTTTTAACCCTAGGCCGTTCAACTCGATGTATTTTTCGCTGTCGCCCTACTATCAGACTGATTTTCGCGGCGACGGGAACGCCTACGGCATCGAAGCCAGTTGGACACCTTACTGGCTGGAGGCTCGCCTAGGCGGAAATGTCCGGCGCCTCTCCCCCTATCTCGATTGGTATTGGCAGTTCGCGGCCGAGGCAGACTACCTCAATGTCCAATCTCCCGGTCGGACCGACCTTGAAGACAAGGACTATGCTTGGCTGGGATTCACGACAAAGCTTCATGTCTTTCCCTTGGCTGGGAGCGAGATCGGACCTGAATTCCTTCAAGACCGCTTTCATCTGACGGGAACGGCCAAATATCACTGGGATGCCATCTCTGGCGAAGTCGCCGCGCTCTATTCGGCGGAAGCCGCCTATAACCTAGACGAGTCCGGCGCGACGTCGCTTTCTCTTCTTTACGAGAATGGCAAGCGAAAAGAGACGCTGGAGGAAGTCGACCAGATGCAGCTGAGGTTGAACTACAAATACTGATGTGCCAGGCAACTCCGAGGGAAAAATGCGCAATTTTCTCCTCGCAGGTTCACTGCCCTAAGCGGCTTATCTTGCTGTGGAGAATCCGGTCGATATGATCCGAAAGGTGCGACGGCACGATCCTTGTCAACAGCAGCACCGCGCTAACATTTGCCGATGCGTACCCGAGCGATCATTGTCCGATCCTTTAAGCATTGAGGAGTAGTGGCAATCAAACAGAAGCCGCAATGCCCGTGACAACAGTCGACAAGGTTATTGTCAGCAATCGTTTGCGCTTAACACGAAGTACGGTGCTGGGGGCGTTGCCGCGATTTACAAAGCCCGCAACGGCTCGTTGCCGCCGACCTCAAGAGAGGCCATGCCAGCATTGTCATCGATATCGACGATAACGCGCAAATGAGCGCGATCGGCGGCGCGGCAGTTTTGGGACCGACCGACCAACGGGGTGCCAAGGAAGCGATTGATGCCATCGATAAGGCTCACACGCCCGACTACATCATGCTTCTCGACGGACCGGACATTATTCCCCACATTCTTCTTGTCCCGATTTCGGACTGACCGACCCGGACAAGGATATCCCCAGCGACCTGCCTTGTGCGTTCTCGGCGTCACGCGCGTTGTCGGCAGACTTGCCGTGCCTGCCGGCGAACCTTCTGAGGATTCGATCAAGGAGGAAGCGTCCCAAGGCTCTGGCGCGGTTGAGCGGGATCAAAGGCCGAACGCCCTGGACCATAGCAATCTACGATGATCGGAGACGCATGTTTCCTTGGGAATCTGTCGATGGATCGTTGTAAAAAAGCAACAGCAAAAACAACCCTCGGGTCTTGGCAGATGTGAGCTCGCCCATTTTATGCCCCGCCGCCATCATTGTCATATTGCTACAGCCAGATCTCGCAGTATAGTTATTCGTCAATAACTTCCTTCGCAGGGGAATTCTATGATACATTCCCGCGCTTTCTTTCTACTCACCTTTATCGAGTGGTTCGCCGACTCGGCTATCTTCTGGCATTTGGGCCCAGTGACTAGAGTTGCCAAGCTACGTACAATCTTCTCGGGATCTGCTCGATGAGCGATCCTGTGCCAATCAAAGGCTTTGCGCGTCATCTCGCTTTTTTTGTCGCGATCGATCAATACCGAGACGGCGTACCGCTGCTCAGTACACCAGTGGCTGACGCTGAAGACCTTGCCGACGCACTGGCAAAAGAGCACGGATTCCATTGCCGTATCCTGCGAAACTTGGACGCCACGCTTGATGGGATGGTAGCGTTTCTTGACGAGATGACTGAAGAAATTCGCGAAGACGACCGAGTCATCTTTTACTTCGCGGGTCATGGAATATCACTGCCGGGTCGAGATGGTCCCTGGGGATACATCTTGCCGCAGGATGCTTCCAAGGAGAGCTCCGACAGATATCTTCAAATGGTCGAGCTCGAACGCAGGCTAGACTCACTCAAGTGTCGCCATCTCCTCGTTGTCCTGGACTGCTGTTTCGCCGGTGCGATGCGCTGGTCGGGAACACGGGACCTGATAGCTGTACCGGAGAACCTTCACCTCGACCGCTATCGGTGGTTTGTTCGCTACAGCGCTCGGCAGGCGATCGCTTCGGCAGCACATAACCAAAGGGCCATCGATGTGGCCAACGGTTGGCCCCTCGGGCTGCGGGGCGAGGCCACTCCAGGCGCCGAGGCATTGCCGACGGGCAGACCTCACTCTCCGTTCGCTGTTGCACTTCTTTGTGCGCTGGCTGGAGCGGCCGACCTCCCGATGGAGAAAGGAAAGGGCGACGGGGTAATAACGGCGACTGAACTCATTCTCTTCTTGGAGCGGAGTTTTTTGCCGATCGATGGAAGCGAACCCGGCCAGGTTCCGCTGCTATGGCCGATGAAGAACCACGACAAGGGTCAGTTCCTGTTCCTCGCGCCCAACGCTACCCTCGACCTCCTTCCGGCCCCTCCCCTTTCCAACCCGTGGCTCGGCCTGCTGCCATATGGGCCGAAAAATAGAGATGTCTTTTTTGGGAGGCGGGAGGCAACGAACAAGTTATTTCGCCGCGTATCGGATGCCAGCACCTCATCTCAAGAGGTGCCCCAACCGGGCGAAAGGCTGGTTGTGGTCATCGGCCCCTCGGGTTCGGGCAAGTCCAGCCTCGTACGAGCCGGACTGCTGCCGCTAATCGATCCCGAAGTGCGCCAGATTCTGATACGCCCTTCGAAACCGGGTCCGACTGTTTTCCACTCTCTCGCCGCATCACTCGGCGAACTACGTGGCCTGGGAGTGGTGCCAGATGCAGAAGCTCTCGGCAAAGAGACTTCCGCCCTTGCCGATTGGGCGAGGAAGATGCCGAACGAGCGGTTTTTGCTGGTGGTTGACCAGGCCGAGGAGTTGCTCACCTTGGGCACCCAAGAGACCATGGACAAGTTCCTGGCCGCGGTAGCCGACGTCCTCAGCAAAACCAACACTATGAACGTCGTACTGACGTTGAGATCCGATTTCGAGCCGCAGTTTGCCGGCTCAGCCCTTCAGGATAGTTGGGCCAAGGCGAGATATCTTATTCCGCAAATGACGCAGAGCGATCTGCGGCGCGCGATAGAAGGGCCGGCCGCGGTCAGGGTCCTCAGGTTTGAACCGCCGAGTCTCGTTGACGGCTTGATCGACGAAGTCATCGCTATGCCCGGCGGTCTTGCCCTGCTGTCCTTTGCGCTAAGTCAGATGTACCTCAACTTCGCGGAGCGTGGAGATGAGGATCGGGCAATCCGCCAAGTTGACTATGATAGTCTCAAGGGTGGGGTTGCCGGGGCGATCCGTGTCAGCGCCGACCGGGTCATCAGTGCCGCCGACAAGGCGCTCAGACGAACTGCCAGGCGGGTGCTGGAGAGACTGGTCTCGGTCGAGTCAGGCGTATTCACCCGCCGACGCGTTCCACAAGTTGAGTTCAGTTCCACAGATCCCGACGAAGAGGCGCGGATTAAGACCGTCCTCAAGCGCCTTGATGACGAGCGGCTCACCGTCTCTGACGTCGTTGGCAATGAATCGCATCTCGAACTCGCGCATGATGCGCTGATATTGGGGTGGGATCGGCTTTTCAGATGGGTCAGACGCGACGCGCCGTTGATCTCCGATCGGCGGCGCCTCGCACAAGATGCTACAACCTAGAACGCGAACAGAAAGTCGCGCCCGTTATGGGACGATCCCGCACAGGTCAAGACCATCCGACAAGTTGCGTGCAGAAATGTTCCCCGGCCTCAATACACTCGAGACGGAGTTTGCAGCAGCGAGCATCAAACGCTGGCGACGCAATTTGATCATCAAATGGGCCGGAATCGCGGCTATCGCTGTTCTGGCGATCGCGACCGTCATCGCCAACCAGGGTCTCAATAGAACCAATCGCAATCTTGAAACGTCGCTCGAGGGGTCGTTGGCTTCGAATGTCTATTCGACCGATCCAACGCTCGGCCTGCGTCTGGCCGAACATGCGGAAGCCATAACCCCCAGCTTTACCAGCCAAGCCGTACTGGCCAAAGTCTACAATAGCGACCAGCTCTTTTATAACAATCACTACCGCGATGTTTGGGCCGCCGATATGGACCCTGCAGGACTGAACGCTGTTTTGCTGTTCACCGGCACCACCCCCCAAGTCCGAATGGTTCGGCTGGCCGATGAGGTGGAGCTTGCATCGTTCGTTGTCGACGCGGATACGATAGATGCCCAATTCGCAAATGGCGGGAAGAACATCTTCACGCGAACCAGAAAGGGTGTTCTGACCTTTTGGTCGCTCGATGGGACAGCAATCGCAACGCAACCAAGTCAGAGCGACGAGACGTCGTTCCCCTGCTCGGACCGGGCAGGAACCTATACCGTCGGCGGGGCGTTCGATAGCATTGATCTCTGGAATTTCACGGCAGCGAGCCAAGTTTCGATTCCCAGTCCTGTGCAGCACACACGTCCGCGACGCTTGAAATTCTCCTGCGCTCCCTCAGGTGGACGCTTTGCGATTTATGGCTACAACGATGGCGACATCACCACCCTTGGCGTGGACGGTAAGGTCCGAAAAGCAATCAAGGACAGTGCCGCTTCGACTGCCGTTTCCTTTTCTTCGGATGGATTGTTGTTCGCTTTTGCGCATCCAAAAGGTTTGGATGGTTTCGGTGACCCCACCGACGCCAATGAAGTGACGCTGGTAAAAAAGGATCAGCAGGGGGTTGTTTTCTCGACTGCCGAAAGCAAGATCACGTCTGTCGCGTCCACTGCGGACAGCCTAAGCCTCATCGTAACATTGCTTAATGGAAAATCATTCGCTGTCCCGCTCGGCGGCGATCTCGCGATGATACCTGCTGCTACCCAGATCGCAGCACTCGGTCGCGCTGTCGACGTCGTCTCGCCCGGACCCGGCAATTTGATAGCCTATTGCCGGCGCGATGGCATCGTGCTGTTCTACAAAGGAGCGCACGAGGTTTACCGCGCTGTTGCCGATCAGCCAGGAGATTCACTCAATCCACAGATCTCCAATCTCGTCTGGGACGAGTCCGGAACGAAGGTACTCTCCTGGACACGTGGTTTCGTCGCGCGCGTCTGGTCGCTGCAGAGCGCTCGCTTCAGAGCAGTCAGCAACACCGCGCAAACCGTATACGACATGGCGACATGGAGCCCCGATGGTCATGAAATAGCGATCGAGTACTCCTCCATTTCGGGCGATTACGGGGTTGAGACCCGTGACACTGGCGGAACATTGCTGAGGACTTTGGGCGGTCATCAAGCCTTCTTGCGAAGCGTGCTTTATACCAAGGACGGCAAGGTCATCACTCAGTCCAACGACCGAATCCAGATCTGGCCCAAGGCGGGCGACCCTGTCGTGGCTGTCGCCAAAGAGGACGCGATCTTTACCGGTCAGTTGAATTTTCGCGCCGACCAGACGATCATTGAACTCATTGACACGAGCGGCGATCCCCATCGACAGGGGGCCTGGACGTTGGACGGCAGCCCTGTCGAGGTTAAAGAGCCCCCGGCCGACACAGTCGATTCTTTGGCGCCCCTCGCCCCGAAGAGTTCCTGGCCTTCGGTGAGGTGGGAACGGACTGAGCAAGGCTACGGGTACACTGTCGTGAGCCCTGATGGGACAGCCAACATTTTCCTCCCCTCCACCTCCGACATCGCCAACTCCTCGAACTTAATTACCTCCAATCAGATCGATGAGGCTGGCTACGTCGAGACCGTCGGGGATTTTGGTTTGGAATGGTACTTGATCGATCCTTCCAAACTGATCACCGAATTGAGCCGCCCTGAAGTCGATAAATTGATTTGGCGTGTCGATGACGTCGAGAGGGCGAGACTCGGGCTTTCCCATCGCTCTGAGGGAGCCTATCTCGTGCAAGCCTTCCAATCCTATTTCAGCAGGTAGACAAGAAAGTGCTCAAAGCGCGACATTGCACTTCGCGATCGCGTCCGAGTGGGTGCCGGCTGCAAGCCGAGAGCAATAGTCGCCACCCCTGCCTCAAGCTGATGTGGGCGGCAGCCCGATCTTTGCGTGGCGTGGGGTTGCCGGCTTCGACAGCAGACCGCATGCGTAGCTGATCAGATCGGCGTTTCCTGACAGCACGTCGGTTGCGCTCATTCGATAATAGTGATCCGCCACGATCCCCTCGTCTTCCAGAACGAGGCCTTGTCCACCTCTCTTGCGAATGCCCTGGCGGATTGAGAAGCCGAAATCGACTCCCGCAGGGAGATCGTCCACGAAGCGGTTGTCTCCAGGGAAGTATGCCGCCAGGTTATTTCTCAACCAAACCATCTTTCCGATTTTGTAGCTCTGTCCATTGTCCGTGATCTCCCAGAAGTTTCCAAAATCAGAGTCAGGCAGGCGCTTGACGACAGCAGCGGAGCTGAGTGTCTTTCCCGCCGACGCAAAGGAAGCGACCGTGATTGGGCCAGCTTGGCCGCTCTCAAGTTCCAATTCGGCCGACAACGGGAAAGCAAACCCTGGCATGGCGGCGCGAAGGACGCTGTGCTGCCAGTTGTTCGCGCCGCCCGCGGAGATATTCTCGTCCGTGCAAATTACCTGCCCTATCCCATGATCGAGAAACCCCGCAGTAAAAATATCCGCCGTGCTGAACGTCAGGGCATCGACAATCAGCACACTAGGCCCTGAGTAGACCTGTCCGATCTTGTTGAAGGTTGCTTCATCGTCTTCAATTGGAAACGTCCCGGAATGCTCTTCGCCCAGTCGGGTGCCCTGGGAGGCCGTTGGTTCCCACGCGTCGAAATAGTCGCTGGTCGAAAGCAGATGCTCGACGGCATCTGAGGCCCTGAAGCGAAATCCGAGGGGGCTAATTCGCTGGGATGTGAACAGTTGCAGCAGCAGTTCGCCCGCCTTGATGTAACCTCCAGGATTACCGCGCAAATCAATGATGAGGCCGCTTGCCGGCAATGGACCAACTTTTGCTGCAACGAACGAAGCGAAATCGTCGGCGTCCTCGACAGAGAAATCAAAAACACGAAGGTACCCGAAATCAACGCCATTGTGCTGCACCGTCCGCACATCAATGTTTGGATAGGAGGTTGCGGCGAACTGCTTGAACCGAGGCGAGAAAACTTCGAACAGTTTACGGTTGGAGTCGAGCAGATCTGCATCGACACCTTGCCCGGTCATCGTTGAAGCGGGCGCCAGGCCAGATACAGGCGCAAGGGCGAAACTGTTCCAGGAGACTTCAACCATGGAAGACGAACCGTTTGGCAGCCGGAGATCCAGATTGACGGCGTGCTCTGCAGGCGGATCGAAACGATCGGCCCGCCTTGCTGTCAGAAACCGAACCGCCAGCGCGCGACGGGCGGCATCGTTGCTCGCGCCGATATCTTCGGCAAGTTCGCGAACAACCAACTCGACCGGCACCGTATTCCAACGTTCGATGATCGACCCCGCCTTGATATCGGCATGAGTGGATTTGGTAACGAAGTATGCGGGCGCGCCCGCTTCGAAAGCTCGCTCCACAACGAAAGGCAGCGAATACGAAGGCGAGGTGGACGCGTAGGAGTAGCGGGTGTGTCGATCACGCACGCTGTTAACGAGGCTCCTCATCGCGCGGTGAAAGTCCACATCCGAGAGCTTGGCCGCCCGGCGCCTTAGCGAATCCAAAAGAGGAACAACATCAATACCATGCAGCGCCGTCTTCATCCGTCGGTGAACAAACAGCTCGTGTATGATCGACAGCACATTCGACGCGATGGCTTCACGTTCACGCGGGCTGAGCACTGTTCATCCCTCCCCGTACTTGTAAAATGCGCAAGTACTTATTGTAAAATACAACGTTTAAGTTACTTTGACAGGTATGAATGCGGACGCTCTTATTTTGGCGGCCGAGTGCTTGGTATTTGCCGAAAAGCAGGCGGTCAGAGGGTTAATCTGCCACGCAAGCGTTCTTTGCACGCCAACTCAATTTCTGCTCAGTTGATAGCGTCACGCAAATGCATTGGCAGATTCGGCTGCTGAAACCGGCATAGGCAACATAGCAACAGCTGCAAACGAGGGGACTACAGACATGAGCAAAGGCATTTCACTTCACATCGGACTGAATGCCGTCGATCCCAAACATTACCAGGGATGGGCGGGTGAGCTGGCGGCCTGCGAAATGGACGCCAACGATATGGCGATGATCGCAAAGACGGCCGGATTTGAGGCAACGACATTGCTGACCGCCAAAGCCTCGCGCCAATCGCTGCAAGGTGCCCTGACCCAGGCAGCGAGCGTGTTGCGCACCGGGGACATATTTTTCCTGACCTATTCAGGTCACGGTGGCCAGGTGCCGGATACCGATGGCGATGAGCCTGACGGGCTCGACGAGACCTGGTGCCT
The DNA here is from genome assembly GCF_040318345.1 of Mesorhizobium sp. M1169. Classification (NCBI taxonomy): domain Bacteria; kingdom Pseudomonadati; phylum Pseudomonadota; class Alphaproteobacteria; order Hyphomicrobiales; family Phyllobacteriaceae; genus Mesorhizobium; species Mesorhizobium sp. M1169. Next base: position 41,481 of record NZ_JAMYME010000040.1, read on the forward strand.
GTTCGACGGGCAACTTGTCGATGACGAGATTTATTACTACCTCGGGCAGTTTGCAGCCGGCGTGAGGCTTTTGATCCTATCCGACAGCTGCCACAGCGGCACTGTGATCAAAGATATTGCCATTGCGCAATCCGTGCGCATGGATGTCACGCAAAGCCAGATACGTTATCGCGCGATGCCACCGGAAATAGCGCAAAGAACATATCTGGCAAACAAAACCTTCTATGATGGCATCGGCAATGATCCTCGCTTTCGAAGCACGCGCTCGAAGATCAACGCATCAGCGCTGCTGATTTCTGGGTGCCAGGACAATCAGCTCTCGGCCGACGGCACGTTCAACGGCCGCTTCACGGGAACGTTGAAAACAGTTTGGAACGGCGGAAAGTTTTCCGGTGGATACAAAAATTTTCACGGCGCAATCCTTGCGAGAATGCCGAGAGACCAAACACCCAATTATTTCCTCGTCGGCGCTCCCAATTCGACGTTCGAGCAGGAGAAGCCATTTACAGTGAACATCGGCTGAAGGCAGGCGACTATGGCGAGAACGTTGTATGCCACTTTGATTGGCATCGACTCCTATCTGAGCCCCGTTCCGGCCTTGAATGGGTGTGTTAACGACATCGAAGCGATCGCGAGCTTGCTTGAGAATATCAGCAAGACGGGGGATTTCAGCGTTGATCTGCTGATGCTGAAAAACGATCAGGCGACTCGCTCTAATGTCATTCGAAGCTTTCGCGACCACCTTTGCAAGGCAGGCCCCGATGACGTGGTGCTGTTCTACTACAGCGGCCATGGATCACAGGAGAGCGCCCCGCCCCAGTTCTGGCACCTAGAGCCGGATCATCTCAACGAGACCTTAGTTTGCTACGACAGTCGCAACACCGGCGAGTGGGATCTCGCAGACAAGGAACTGGCTGTCCTGATCGCCGAAGTCGCAGTCCGCGGTCCGCATGTGCTGTGTGTGCTCGACTGCTGTCATTCGGGGAACGGAACCCGCGCGGCGCTGGAAGAAGGTCTTTCGATCCGGCGGGCGCCGACCGATCGACGGCAGCGCCCGATTGAAACATTTCTGAGCGGATCGCAGTCGGCAAAACGCAACAGCGATAAAACAACACCTGATTCCAATTGGTCCGTGATGCCCGAAGGCCGGCATGTGCTGCTGGCGGCTTGCCGGTCCAGTGAAACGGCCAAGGAGGTGAACGAGGACGGCAAGCCGCATGGCGCATTCAGCGCGGCGCTACTCGCCGCTTTGCGGCAGATGCGCGGAGCGACCAGTTATCGCGACCTAATAAAACGTGTTGAAGCTCAGGTCCGTCTGCGCGTGGCGCAGCAGGTCCCCCAGATCGAAACCAGTGATCCGCGAGATTTGCTACAGCCCTTCCTCGGCGGTGCGGTTAGCCAAGGGCGAGCAAGTTTTACAATGAGCTTCGACCGCGGCCTGCAATGGATCGTCGATGGCGGGGCCATTCACGGAATTGCGTCGCCTCAAGACTCACAGACAACCAGTTTTGCTATTTTTCCGCTCGATGTAGATCCCGAAATGTGGCGATTGCTCGATGCGGCGCTGGCACTAGCCGAGGTGTCCGACCTGAGACCAGAACTTAGTTGCGTCAACATCAAGTCCTCCAGCCACGGCGATCTCGATCGCAATACCACCTATCGCGCAATCGTGATCGCGACGCCACTGCCAGCCAAGCAAGTTTATCTCGGCGGCGACGCATCTGCATTAGAATTGATTCGATACGCGCTAGGCAACACCGCCAATTCGGGCCAAGCCTCGCTCCTGGTCCAAGAAGCAAAAACCGAGGACACTGCCAACTTCCGCGTCACTGCATCTACAACCAGCTATAGCATTAGCCGGTTGTCGGGCGACCGTCCTTTGGTCGCGAAAGTCGAAGGCATCAGCGCCAACGGAGCCGCGCTGGTGGTCGAGCGTCTCGAACATATAGCGCGATGGCAAGCCGTGGCAGACCTAAGCAATTGCGACAGCCACCTAGGCGATGTGCCCGTAAAAATCACCATGAGTGTGCCAGTTGCAGACGGCAGGGCCGAAACTTGGGAAGAGATCGATCCGCGTGTAGAGAGCCGCCTTTATTACACCCGGTCCCCCGACGGCAAATGGCACGCGCCGCGGTTTCGCCTGATGCTTACAAACTCAAGCAAAAGAGACTTGTACTGTGCGCTGCTGTGGCTCGGAGAAGACTATTCGGTGAGTTCCAAGCTGCTTGCAGCGGGGGCTCAACTCATTCCTGCAGGACAACCGATGGGCCTCGGCGGCGGAAGGGAGCTTCGTGCGACGATCCCGGATCGGAAATGGGAAGCGGGTCGCACCGAACTGACCGACCATCTCAAGCTGATCGTAAGCCGCGAGCAGTTCGACGCAACATTGTTCGATCAGGACGCAATCGAGACCCACAGCCGTACGCGGAGGCTGGAAAGGGGATTCGAGCGTCCGCGGTCAACATTTGAGCGTCTGGCCAAGCGCGTATACTACCGTGACGTGTCGTCGGTACCGGATGGTGATGAGAACCTCGGTGACTGGGCCACGAGTGACTTAACCCTAACGGTGATTCGGCCGCTGGAAACGTCGGACGTGCCTGCGCGGGGCGGCCAGGTCGAGCTGGGCGCCGGCGTAACGCTTTGGGGCCACACAGACTTCAAGGCGCAGGCCAGCCTCGTGTCGATGACCGAAGTCGGACGCTCATTGGGTACGCTTGGGACACCGGCGATTTTCCGCGATGACCCGCAAGCATCGCAGCCCTTGCTGTTCGAGACCGCCCGTGGAACCGATCACGGCCTTGGCGCGCTGCAACTTAGCGATATCGAAAATGCAGCATCGGTCACGGCCAACACACCTTTGCATCTTCGCGTGCCGGCCACTCTTGCGCCCGGTGAGCATGTGATCCCATACGCCTGGGATGGCGAGTTCTATCTGCCGCTGGGAGTTGGCCGACCAATCGGCGGCGCGGTGGAGATCGAACTCAGGCGGATTCCCGTATTCAGCACGTCCAGGGATGTCGAGCGCGGGATTGTCAGTTCAATTCGTATTCTGTTTCAGAAGATCGCCAGCACATATATCGATACTGGATTCGACTACCCGCACCTTGCTGCGGTCAGCTTCGATACCAGAGATCAGCCTGCCTACGATACGGATATCAAACTCGTTCACGAGAAGGTCGACCGGGCGAAGAGAATCCTGCTCTACGTTCATGGCATTCTCGGCGACACCTTGGGTATGACTGCGGCGGCAAAGGCCGAGATTGCGCTTCCCGGTATTGCAGCCAAGTGCATTGTCGATGGCTATGATCTCGTGCTCGCCTTTGACTATGAAAACATCAATACTAGTATCAAGGACAACGCGCGCAGTCTGAAAGAACGTCTCGGGGTAGTTGGTTTGGGCGTCGATCACGGCAAGACGCTACACGTCGCCGCGCATTCGATGGGTGGGCTGGTCACGCGTTGGTTCATTGAACGGGAAGGCGGCAATCGTGTCGTGCAACATCTGGTCATGCTGGGCACGCCAAATGGGGGCTCGCCCTGGCCAACGATACAAAACTGGGCAAATGCGGCGCTGGCCATCGGACTGAATGGGCTGAGCACCATCGCATGGCCGCTGCAGCTGCTTGGCGATCTTGCAGCCGCAGTCGAGAAGGTCGATGTCGCCCTAGACGAGATGGTACCGGGATCGCCATTTCTGACAGAGCTTGGAAAAAGCAACGACCCTCAAACCCCCTATTCGCTGCTCGTAGGCCATACCTCGATCATTCCTGCTGCGGTTGCGAACGGCACATTCCGGTCACTTCTCGAACGGCTATCGCCACAGCGCGTTCTTCATGACGTGACTGCGATGGCCTTCTTGAACAAACCAAACGACATCGCAGTAGCGGTTTCCAGCGCCCGGGCCGTTCCAGAAACGCGCAACCCCGAAATGATCGCTAGTGAGGTCGCTTGCGACCACATAACATTCTTCACAACCGATGCGGGCCGACGGGCCCTGTTGAACGTCTTGTCGCGTATATGAGCGCCGCAGGACGATCGAAGGGTTCAGGAAAACTCTGGTGCGGGTCGCGTCAAACGGACACCTCGCGTCGGTAGGCGTACCGAGTTTGGCCGAGGGATTTCACAGACGCAGCCGACCGGGCTCGCCACAAACCCGGAACCCGGCCCAGAAAATAGCGGGGATACCTCTGCGCCCAAGTTCACCGGACAATGATGCAAGCTGAGCTTCGCGTAATGCGGCGTCACGCGGGAGCCGCTTCATTTCCGCGTAGAAGCGCGACACGAACGCAACGGCGAAATCATCGTCAACGGGCCAAAGTGAGCCCAGCGTGCTTGCCGCCCCACTTCGCCAGAGTGTCTCCGGCAAACTGACGATCCAGCGTCCGGGAATGATGAAGTTGTCGGCTGACCAGCACGACGACAGTGTGACGTGTTGGCAATTGTCCAGCCGGACCCTGGCCAGGTCGTGCAAAGTCAATCGTCCGTCACGCCCCATACGGGGCATGAGTTCCAGACCGGACTGATCCGGCTGGTCAGGTTCAAACGTTCCGTGACAGGCAAAATGAGCAATGGCGGCTTCTTGAAATACATCGAGCATCGAAGCCTTGCTGGCATCTTCATCATCAATAAACGGCCGTATCTCGAGACCCCAACTCCCAAGACGGTCAGCCACGGCATGCGATTCCGCCGGAACTTGCGGCAAGTCCTGCAGTCGCCCAAATCCTTTCGAGACACCCACCACCAAGCCAAGTTTGCGGCGCGCACGCTTTTTCACAGACGGCCACGTCGCGTACCCGATCGACAAGGCGAACTTCTCGACCAGATAGCGCTCTTCGTGGCTCAACGCGGCAAAGGGTACGCCGTGCAGCGCGTCGTCCGGAATTACGACCAGGCCGCTAACCCGCTTCGGCAAAGCGGCGAGTGCGGTGTCGAGTTGAAGCGCCTCGCCAAGGTCGCCAATGAGCTGTTCGTCGGAGGGTTCTTCGACGAGGGGATCATCGTCTGCCATCCCGATGTCGCGCGCTGGTCCCACCCGCTCACCGCGCATTCTCTGGTGCCAATTCCGGACCCTCTCCCGCAAGTCGATGCGCGTCACCGGACTGACTGCAAAACCAATTGTCATGAAGCCCGACCACATGACGAACACGCGGTCCGGCAGAACGAGATACGACAGCAATGCGCGATCTCGTCGGCTTACCAATAGCCGTCGCAGCATCGACGGGCGCCTGCCTTGCAGCGGAACTTCTGTTTCGGCCGCAAGCTGCCGGCCGGCGCGGCCCAGCTTGTAAGCGTCGATATGTTCCATCAGCCGATGCAGACGGCGCGCCGTCCGGATTCGATGGCGCAAGCGGCCAAGATAGGAAGCCTGGGCTGACTGTGCCTCCTCCCGCACGAGTTCTTCGATCTGGGAAGCAATATATGCCTCCTCCATCGTCGCCTTGTTGAGAAGGTAGGTATCCCGATCACCGCCAACGAGCGATCCAGAAATATCGAGGAGCAGCCTTTCAGCCGACTCGGCCAGTCGCGCTGCCTCGCTGAGCTTGCCTAACTGGGTAAGACAGTGCGCGCGCAAATGCTGCACCTGCCAGAGTTCCGGTTTTAAGGAAAGCGCCGACAATCGCTCGGCTGCTCTGCCGAAATACGATTCGGCGGCGGCAAAATCGCGGTGGACCAGAGCAAGATGGCCGTCAAGAACCCCCAGTTGTATGTGAATAAGCCGCGAGTCGGTGCTGGAAAACGTGTCCTTCATTAGACCGAGGCGCGCTTTGGCGTCCTCTGGGTCGCTTGCCAGCACCCACTGAAATTCGAGTGCCCGATCTTCAAAGAATGAAAGAAAATTGTCGGCTTGGGAAACGGGCAGCAGAACAGGCGATCGCGCGGGGCGGCGGATGTCGCTGCCACGAGACTGGCGGCCTTGAACCATATCCTTGACGGAAAGCGCTAACGACGCCGCCATCACAGGAGACCTTCGGCGCGCAAGCGCAAGGCTGGCAACGGTCGCCGCACGCATCTCCAGCCCGCGATCTCCCAACATTGCGGCTCTGACTCCGGCTTTTTCCGCCAGCCACAATGCTTCGCCGACGCGATTGAAGAGAACCAGAGCGTGCGCGAGATTAAGGGCCGCAGCCGCACCTGCGCGACCAAAGCCTTTCTGGTCGCAGAACCGGACCACGCCCTCGAAATTGCGTGCCGCCGAACCAAGACGGCCGCGCAGCATGTCCAACTTGCCGGAGAGTTCGAGCTGACGCGTGTGGATAGCCGGCGCGAGATTGTCAGGGGCGTCAGTGACAAAGCTTGCAAGGGTGCGCTCGGCGGCGTCAAGATCACCGTATTCCAGCAGCGCCGCCACCCGCGCCAGCCCGATATGTGGGGCGGTGCGTCGCGCAAGGTCAGGCGCCGCCCCTTCGGCATGCGCAAGTCCACGCTCCAGCACCGTGAGTGCGTCGCCATATCTTCCGATCCCTGCGAGGACCTGACCCATGACCAGATAGATGCGTGTCAGCAATACGGAACGATCAGCGGCCTCAATGTGCCGCCATTCGATGGTCGCTTCCCAGTGTTTCAAGCCACGAGGCGAAAGGTCTATTTCATCCACATCGCCGATGCGCTCTTTCAGGTCGCCGAGCAGGTTGAACGACTGCTGCATCCGCCCGCGGGCCAACGCCAACTCGACGCGCTTGAGCTGCGCGTAGTCGGCCGCGACGTCGTTTCTTGCATTGCGACACAGGCCAACCATGGTGACCAGCAAATCATCAGCCGTTTCAAACATGCCAAACAGTGACGTGAGTTCGGACAGGCGCTCGATGATGACGAGTTCGGCGGCGCCAAATCCATCCACGCCACCGGCAACGGCAAGCCGGCCCCGCAGAAGAACGCAATAGCTATCCAATGCTGATCGATAGTGTCCGAGCCTCAGCGCAGCTTCGGCGGCCCGTACGCCTGCCTGAAGTTGATCGAAGGAAAGAGCTGTGGGCCGACGGCCCGTGGATCGATCCTTGCCCAACTCACTTGGCGACAACGAGATAGACCTCTCCTTGCTCTCGTTCGTCACCAGAATCGTTATCGGCACAAATTCCCGTGGAAGGATCGCAAGGCTGATAAAGCGAACCCGGCATATGAGGTATGTCAAACTGCGCGCTCTTGAAAGCTACAGTGTGATCGGGAGACCAGATCACCCCGGGTCGGAAATGCGCGATGTCTTCATTCGGCAAATGAATGACCTTTCCCAGATCTCCCATCACGACTTGGCCAAGCGACTTATCGACGGGGGCCGACCAATCAATGCCATTCAGGCTGGCGATGTCTTGGTGATAGACGACTGCATTGCTTCCTTTCACCTGCGCCAGTTGGCCTGGCCCAAGCGGCTGGCTCGATGGCATGCTGCCGAGCTGAAACCCAAAGTCGAAGCGATCGCCGGCGACCCTCGATTGAACTGACCCGCCAAGCTCGCCGGCGCGCGGTGGCCTTGCCATCGCATCTTGCCAATCGGCGTATTCCGCAAATCGATAAAGGTCTCCATGAGCGCTGGACGATCCACCTGCCAGACGAGCATTGACCTCCTCGAAGAACGCCTGCCGATCGGTCAGGACGCGCGACGGATTGATGCGCGCACTCTCGACTGCCGCTTCGATATTGCCGTTCTCGATCTGCAGCAAGCTGCGCCGCAACGTCAACTCCGGCCGCTTTCCGTAAATGAGGATAAGGCCGTCGAGATCATGCAGCGCTTCATTGGATCCCCTTGCGTCAAGGACAGCCAGGTTCCCCTCAAGCTCTGCCTTTATTTGCCTGTCGATGGCGAGGCGTGCATTTTTTGTGTCATTCACAATATCAAGGGCAGCTATACGGAATTCGTCCTTCTGCAGTGCGGTGGCGAGCTTGGCCCGGACCCGCGACGCCTCAGACAATTGCACGATCGGTGTGTTGCTGTTCGCCGCCGCCATGCGGATGGCATCAAGATCTTCCGGGCTGAGGCGTTTTCCCAGCATGACGGCTTCAACGCCACTCCCCCCCTCCAGGTGCACGGCCTCCGACGGCGGCCGAACCCATGCGGAAAAGTGCGTGGTGCCGTCTTCGAACTGAACAATGCGCGTTCCTGTCGGGGCGGCTTCCGGCGATATACGCAAGAAAGGCTTTCCGTCGTTTGCCGTCTCAATGACTATATGGCCCTGGTTGGCGACCGCAGCCTGGAGCTCGGCATCTTTGATGACGGAGGCCTGCATGGCCCGAATAGCCTCTCCCTGCTCTCCTGCCGCGCGCATCTGCCAACCCGAAGCAATGTCGACGCTTGGCTGTTTTTCGGCCGCAAGCTTTACCCACTGCGTCGAGTCTCTGAGCTTCACGGCATAGGTCGCGTCATCCGGAAACTTGATGACTGCTTCGACCATCGTATTGTTTCGCAAGGCGATATCGGGTGCCTCCGATATGCTGAGATCTCGGGCTATCATATGCGCACGATCCATATCCCGTGCCTTCCACCCTACGCTGAAGCCGTTCTTCGAACCTGCGATTTTGAGGTCGCCGAGCGCAACGTCGCCGACGCGCGTGTTGAGTTGGACGGTATCGGCGGTGGCGATGATGGTCCGCTCAACTTCGCTGTTCGCAAGCTGCGCTGTCGTGGCACGGAACTTGGCTTCCGGCTTGGCGCGGGCGATCATTGAGGCCAGATCTGGCGTATCTCCCTTGAAGGTAAAGAGCGCTCCTTCAAGGTTTTTCAGAGCACCTTCCCCGGCGGTGTAGTCGAGATTGGAACGGAGAAGGGTCTTATCGATCTGCAGCGCGATTGGTGCGCGCTTGGCAGTTTCCCGTGAGGCGAGGCTCACACCGCCGCTGCTTACAGGCCCGCTGAGAAGCGGCAGCGCCTCGGTCGTCGTTCCCTTATCGCCGGCGGGCAGAAATTTTACTTCATCCCACTGGTGGAATTTCAGTTTTGAATTTTGAGTGGCCCAGTCTGGGAAGCGTTTTGAGTGATCGACGCTAACGCTGGCGAGAAAATTGAGCTCGGCCTTGTCACTGAATCCATTTAGCCAACCAATCACGATGCTCCATTTCATAATTTGGTTGAGGCGTTGGTATTCGGGCTCGATGCGGGCGACCTCGTCGTAGTGATCGTTCCACCAATCTATCCCGGCTGCGAAAAATGCGGAAGTCTCAAGTTCCACTCCCGGGTGAAGTGGATCCGAGCCGGCCGAATAGATACGCGTCGCGTTTGGCGCGAAAAAGACTGAGCTAAGCTCATCAGACACTTGGAAGCCGAGATCGGAGGGGCCAAGCCAAAGTCGCGCATATCGTAGCTTCTGACTCTCTGCTTCATAAATCAGCGTCCGTGGCGCGTGTGGATCATCTACGAAATCAGGAATGAGATCGCGCCTCGGGGAAGAGCCTACGAAATCTATTGTCCACAGCTTGGCCATTAGATCAGTGTAGAACAAAACCATGCCGACTTCTGTGCCCTGCAACGCTCCGTCATATCGGGCTGCCTGGTAAGAATTAATGTATTGGATGTCGTGTAGCAGGCCCCCGGCCAGGCTGCGTTCATCCAAGGCCGCGATCAGTTCCAGCAGAGGCACGATCTTCTCGTCTGCCAGCGCTTGGGACGTTGCTCTCGCCTGTTGTTCGGATATCCTGTCCTGTGCGACCAATTGCAGTAGCGGTAGGTTCGATTCGAAATCTTTTTTCAAGCCCGCATAATCGACGCCAGGATCCAGCGAAAAACCGCTGCCATTCACGAGTTTAAGATCACGCTGCTCGCGGACAAGCTGCTCCTGGATTTTAGCTAGTTCATGGTCCCGCTGCCGCTCAAGCTCCAACCTCTCAAGTTCGGTTGTGTAAGTTCGGTGGCGCCATCGCGCATTAAAGTCGTCAATAATTTTCGTCTGTCGTGCATCCCAGTCGGCGAGAGCCTTCTGAATCTTTTGTTCGGATTGCCAGACCGTCGCAACCTGCTCGATGGCGATCGATCTGTAAGCATGGCTCAGTATCTTTCGACCGCCCAGCAGGAGCCCGCCTGACGTTTTTTGGGCTAGCGTCAGGTCATCAACGGTGCTCATGAACCGTTCGAGATCAGCGAGACTCCCAACGGGCTGCTCGTGGTATCCATAGTCGGCGGAAAACAATGAGGCGTAGTCGATGTCGCCGCGTCTGGTCAGTGTGGCGCGCGCTTGACTAGGCTCCAGCGCATATTCGACCACCACAAGCCGGTCGAATTTTCCGCCCTGTGTCTTGCGTTGTTCGTCGGCGATGGAAGCCAGAAAATCCTTCCGCTCTGCCTCCGGGCGGCCAGCGGGGATCAAGGTCAGCACTTGCCCATCGCCAATATAGCGAGCCCGTGTTTCGCCAAACTCGAAAGTGCCTACAGGCCGCATGTACCCTTGGCGGGTGGCCGGGAGATCGAAGAGAATTTTATTGTATTCTTCGGTGGAGGGTTGAAGAGCTGCGATCGCCGTGAACAACAGCCAATCAAGATATTGATCTTTGCGATCACGTTCAGAAAATTCGGTGAACGAACTTTCATCGACGGAAAAGTCGACGCGCTGAGCCTGGTTGGGCGGAAGTTCCAGCGGGTGGTCGTTTTGCTGGCTGGCGGCAAGGTCCGTTCGCGGCATTGCCGTTACTTCCGGCCTAGAGGCGGCATCCCTCTCAGGCAACGGGCCGTTGCGTCCAGAATACAAGTAGAGCAGTTGCAGAGCGCAGACCGCCAGTATTGCGAGTGAGAGGATCTTGAAAACAAGTTTCATGATTATCCTCCAGAAGCTTGGGTGCCGGCCACCAATTTGCCATAGGCATCGATGTGGTTTTTCCCAGGCAGGGCAAGTGGGTCGGCTGTTTCGGCAAACCAAATACTGAACGCGCGCGCATAGATATCCAGCACAGCGTCTCGACGCTCATCCACGGCCTCCAAGGGTGGCGCGCCCAAGAAGCGCTCCGCGGCGTTGAGAACAGCCTCCTGATCGCCGCTCTCCAACGCACTCTTTAGCTGCTCGACCGCAGTGTTGCGGACCTTAAGATTTGGCGCTTCGATGGCCTCACGCTTTAATTCCTCGATCCGCGCCTCGCGCGGGTCGCTTGCGCGCAGAGACCACGCCCCATGAAACCGCTGCGCCTCCTTCGTCGCCGCCGCTTCGCCGCCTGCGGCGGCCGCCGCCACGACTCCATCATAGGCAGACGAGCGGATACGCGATCCTCTGATGTCGAGTGCTGTAACGCCGAGCATTGCCACAGCCGCAATCACGGCACATCCGCCAACAGCCCGCAGGCCTCGATCTTGCGTGCCAAAAAGCCAGTACCAAAACGGCTCGCCATCGCTCTTGGTCTCGGGCTCCGGCGCCGAAATCACGAACGCGCCCGCTGTCTGGCCCTGTCCGGCGACGGCAGTGGAAGGATCGGCGTCTGTTCCTGACGTTTCGCCGGCATTCTCGCGCCGCCGTTTCAAAACAAAATCGGCGACGAGCTTTGGCGGAATGGCGGCAATGGCCTCTTCCGACTTTGCGATCTTGCGAAATTCCGCAGCGAGGCCTTTTGAGCCCGTGGCCTCAGATCCATAGATCTGGCCGACCGCATCCATGAGTCCCAACGCTTGCTCGTCGGCAGGTTTGATTTCCGGAGCAAAGCCGACGTCGCGCCAGATCGCGCGCGCATGCGCCAGGCGACGAACCGTTGCTACACGGGTCGGCTCGCTCGATTTCATATAGTTTTCAAGAGCAGAAAAGCCGCGTGTGGCCTCAGCCTGCAGGCGTCGTCCCTCTTCAGTTAGCCCAGTGTTCGCCGACGCGCGCAATTTTTTTTCAACTTCCTGTATTTGCGTCTTCAACTGAGTCATGGCCTCAAGCAGCTGTGACATCGTCTCATCAGCAGCAGCAAGCGAAGGCGCGTACAATTGTGCCTTACGCGCAGCTACCAATGCTTTTGACAGTTCTCCGCCGTTGGCGAGCCGGACACTTTGCAGATGGCAGAGCTGCCCAAGGAGATCATAAATCAGCGTGCGATCAGGGTCCTCTTTCTGAGCACGGTCGAGAGATTCGATCGCCTCGCCAAGACGAGAAGCCTCGGCAAGGTCGTTTCCGTTGGCATTGTCAGAAAGCTGGTCGATCGCGCGCCTGAAGTGCAGCATCGCCAGCCTGTCTTGCATCTTCGTGTCGCCAGAATTCATGGCAAGATGCTGCGTCGCGCAAGCAATTGCGTTCGTCCATCTCCCTGCAGTTTCCAGTGCGCTAATCTGCGCTTCCACTGCGGGTGAAATCAGACCCGCAGCCTCATCAGGTGGCAGAGTCTGGAATTCCAGGAGTTTTCGAACATAGTTTAGGTGAACGAAGGCGCGGTCATCGGCAGCCGGAGAGGCCGCCCGGAGGAGCCGTCCGTTTACGAAAGCGACATGTGTATCTATGAAGAGTTCGGCGAGGATGCGATCCCGCAGCGACTCTGGACCGTGCGGGGACCCGCCGCCGACGGCAGTGTGAGCCGCTTCCCAGACAGCCTTTCGAGTCCAAGCGCGTCGCAGTTGCGCGAGCACCTCCTGCCAGAAGAAATCTGCTCGTCCAAACTTACCTTCTAGCTCGGCCTCGAACGCCAGGCGATGTAGTGTAAGCAAACGGACAAATAGCTTGTCCGGTGCAAGCAACAAACCGCCGTGCCGTTGCCACCAGTCGAGCTGCATACTGGCTGGCGCCAGAAACATCTCGCGACCAGCAAATACCGTACTCTCTCCACCGGATCGATAGAGGTTTTGGTCAATATCTCGAACAAAACGACTATTGCCAGATTTCCTAACAAGGAGGTTTTTCATCCCAACCCCAAGCCAGTTCCCGTCCCATCTCTAGTAAGACATTAGCGCCAAGTGATTGCAGTTAGCAACGACTAGTTGAGGCTCTCCTAAATTAGCTGAAGCGCGTCCGGTTCTCAACCTGAGTAGCCGAGAATCAAATTTCGGCCTTCTCCATAGAAAAAACGCTAGATGTAGGAGCCCATCCGCCCTGAATGGGGCTGCCGTCTCTCATAGAGAAGTTCCTTACGAAGAGCGGCGGTGACGTTGCCCCCAGTTTCTATCCAGTTTTGAGTTCGTTTCCGGCGTGGGTTGTGCCCTGCTGGGCGGGTGAAGCGACGGGCGCTGGCGCGGAGCCTTTGGCATCGCGCAGCGCGAGCGACCGTCGCAGATTGAAGGTGGTGGCGAACTCGGCCGGTGTCTGCCAGGCGATTTGGGAATGCGGCCGGGCGGTGTTGTACAACACGACGAGAGAACGCCCACGGGACCGAGGAACGCAAGTTTCTTTATCCATGGCATCCCTGGGCCGGGCGTTGTGTTCACGTTCATGAGGTGATCGAGAAGGCTGACCGGGAGGTTTTCCGCTGCAGTCTCTCTGGCCACGCCTCCGATCGGTGGCTGGAGGTTCCGGCCTGGATGTTTGATCGCGCGGTCTGCACCGCGTGGCGCATTGCCGCTGCCCCACATGTCGATCCCAGAACGCTTGGCGTCTTGGTGACACTGCTGCAGGACGCGACGGCCAATTCCCACACCCCATCGCAATTGGAGGTTTCGGGCGCAGCATCGGATCCTCACGACGCGAATCGGGGAGAGGTCCATGCCGCGCCAGCCCACGACATATCAGTTCGATCTGTTCTCCAACCCGCACGATGCGGAGACCGCGCAGATGCCACCATGGCAGGCGCTGCCGGAAGAGACGCGCCTGACGCTGACAAAGCTGATGGTGCGCCTGATCCTCGACCACGTCGACGGCGAGCGCGCCGTTCCACGGGAGGAGGCACGCCATGATGCATGAGAAGATCCGGCCCCACCATCTGGAGCGAAAGGCGATCCTTTATGTGCGGCAGTCCTCGGCCCATCAGGTTCTGCACAATCGTGAGAGCAGCGCCCTGCAGTATGCGATGCGCGATCGCCTGGTCGCGCTCGGCTGGTCTTGCATCGAGACGGTCGATGACGATCTCGGCCGCTCTGCTGCTGGCGGTGTCGCGCGAGCGGGCTTCGATCGGA
>NZ_JAMYME010000041.1:0-55356 GCF_040318345.1 Mesorhizobium sp. M1169
TGCTGTTCGCGCACCTCAAGCGCATCCTGAAGCTCGATCGATTGCGATTGCGCGGCCCCTGTGGTGCCCGCGATGAGTTCCACCTCGCAGCCATCGCCCAGAACCTCAGGAAATTGGCCAAGATCTGCACTATCCGGACACCAATCCCAGCCACTTAGGGCAAGGAGGCCGCCTCGACCCAATCGCAACTCGTCGCGGCGAAAAGAACGCCTGGCTTAATCACCGACTTCTTCAACACAATCCACCAATTGCAGGCGTAGGTTTCAGGATTCACGCCATTTTTGCCGGTGGCGCAATACGGCGTCGGAAAATTACCCACATTGAACTGACCTTGAACATCGGCAAAGGCGATGCAGGCCTTCTTCCCTGTCTTGAACCAGCAACTGATCGCGTGCAGTCATCCGGATAAGCCGCCCCGCCGGAGGCCAAGCTGACTTGGTGACACACGAACGCATTATTGTCTTCCGGTCTGGCGGCAACAGTATCAGCAGGACGGCAAAGCTGACCGGCTGCAGCGAAGCGCAGGTGAAGCGCGCTGGGCTCGACATCAGAAGGAAAGCGGGAAGCAGGAAATGTTGTCGCAAAAGTTGAGTTCTGCGAGGTGCAAAAGTCAGTTGCAAATCGTCGCGACAGAGGCTCGGCAGCTCCCCGAAGTAGCCATTTCAGATTGCTTGCAGGTGCGGATAAAGTCCTTTATGCATCGGCACATGATCAAGTCCGCGCTCATCGCTGCAATCTATTATGCGACGCTTCCATAAGGAGCGGCGCGTTTCGATCATGCCTTGAAACAAGCCGCCGTCAGGCGGCTTTGTTCATTGAGAGGACCCCCTGGCGGCAATACCAGGAGGATTCCCTATGGCACTTCCCGATTTATCAACCGGTCATTCCAAACCATATTCGGCGGCTTTGAAGACGCTCATTGAGCGCGGCTATGTAAATCAAGGGACCGACCTGCCGGGTGTCGATGCCGCCTTTGAAGCAGGCATCGTACCCGCTTACGCTGGTTTCGATGCGACGGCTGACAGTCTTCATGTCGGCCATCTTCTTCTGATCATGGCGCTTCGTCATCTTCAGCAGACTGGCCATAAACCCATCGTTCTCATTGGGGGTGGGACCACCCGCATCGGCGATCCCAGCTTCCGTTCGGACGCGCGGCCGATGCTGACGGACGAGCGGATCGCCGCCAACATTGAAGGGATCAGAAAGGTCTTTGGCCGTCTCCTTGTCTTCGGAGACGGCCCGACGGATGCCGTGATGGTGAACAATGCCGACTGGCTGGACAGCATTCGTTGGATCGACATGCTGAGAGACGTCGGCAGGCATTTCTCCGTCAATCGGATGCTCTCTTTCGACAGTGTGAAGTCGCGGCTGGAAAAGCAGGAGAATCTGAGCTTCTTAGAATTCAACTACATGATCCTCCAAGCGTTCGACTTCCTTGAGCTAACCCGCCGGACCGGTTGCCGTTTGCAGATGGGTGGAGCCGACCAGTGGGGGAACATCATCAATGGCATCGACTTGATACGGCGGACGGATGGAAAGGAAGTCTTCGGAGTGACTACGCCGCTTCTGAAGACTCCTTCAGGTGTCAAGATGGGTAAGACGGCTGCCGGAGCTGTGTGGCTCAACGAAGATCGCCTTTCGCCATACGATTACTGGCAATTCTGGCGTAACACGGAAGACGCTGATGTCGTTCGGTTTCTGAAGCTTTTCACCGATCTGCCGATGAACGAGATCGAGCGATTTGGACAGGCTGAAGGAACCGAGCTAAACGCCGTCAAAGAACGTCTCGCCAACGAAGCTACGGCCCTGGCACATGGAACTAACGCCGCCAAACAGGCGGAGGCCACGGCTAGCCAAGCATTTGGGCAGGGCGAAGCCGCAGAGGGGCTAGCGACGCTTCATCTAAATGACGCCGAGGGGTTGGCCGGAGTAGCCCTTGTGGATTTGCTGGTACGCGCCGGATTGACCTCCTCCAAAGGGGAAGCGCGAAGGGCGATCTCGGGACGAGGTGTGCGGATCAACGGCAACGTTGTCGAGGTTGATACAATGATATCTTCCCAAGACCTCCCGATCCGGCTTTCGCTCGGCCGGAAGCGCCACACTGTTGTAAAGTAGGGTTTCAGCAAATGCTGTCGCAGAAATTCTGCCCGCTTAGCGGATATTGCAGACATTCGCGTCGAGTTCCCTGAGGAATGTCGAGAGACACTCCTCAGGGGGTAGTTAAGGCCGCCAAGTTTTCTGGGTTAGCAGGCGCGCCACTGTGGCAGCTTGGCTTGTATGGCGAGGCCATGGTTGAGTGAGGCGAACCAAATCCAGCCCCGCGGTCGATCCCGAAGCTTCCCACAATGGCGAAGAGAACATCTTCACTGGTTCCTTTTCAGCACAAGACCTTCCGTTCGCTATGGTCGGCTGCACTCATTTCGAACCTTGGCACCCTAGTGGAAGGTGCGGCGGCAGCTTGGCTGATGACGAGCATCGCCACCTCCCATGGAATGGTGGCGCTCGTCCAGTCATCGACCACCCTCCCCTACATGATCTTCTCGCTCGCGGCGGGAGCGCTCGCGGACAAGTTTGACCGTCGCCGGATCATGTTGACTGCGCAACTGCTGATGGTCTGCGTATCCGCCTTCCTGGCGTTCCTGACCTATGCGGGGAATGACACCCTGGACCCTTCTGGGTCTCACCTTCCTAATCGGCTGTGGTTGGGCATTGCACGATCCCTCTTGGCAAGCCTCCATGGGAGATATCCTGCCTCGCGAACACCTGCCAAGCGGGGTTGCGCTCAACGGCATGAGCTACAATCTCATGCGCAGCATCGGGCCGGCGATTGGCGGCATAATCGTGGCCACAGCCGGTGCGGCCTTCGCGTTCCTCTTCAACGTCCTTTGCTACTTCGCTCTGATCGCTGCGCTGTTGCGATGGAAAGCCGAACGGGCACGACAAGCGCTGCCGCGGGAGGCTTTCGGCAGTGCGATGGCGGCGGGCTTCCGTTACGTGCTCTTGTCGCCGAACCTTCTCAAGGTGATGTGCCGGAGCTTTTCGGCCTCACCGCCGTTGTCATTTTGGCTCTCCTGCCGTTGGTCGCTCGCGAACAGATCAAAGGGACCGCAGTCACCTACGGCGTGATGCTCGGCTTCTTCGGCCTGGGAGCGATTTGCGGCGCGCTCCTCATCGGGCGGGTCCGAGAAGTTCTCTCCAACGAATGGGTCATTCGCGGTGCGTTCTTTGTATTGGCGATCAGCTGCTTCTTTCGGGCATGGAGCGAGCACGTTGGGCTGAGCTGTCTCAACCTCATGCCAGCCGGTGCGGCCTGGATTCAATCATTCTCGCTGTTTAACGTCACAGTGCAGCTTTCGGCGCCGCGGTGGGTGGTTGGACGCGCCCTCTCTCTATCAGACGGCCACATACGGCGGCATGGCGGCGGGAAGCTGGCTTTGGGGCGAACTGGCGGATGTCCAAGGTGTTTCGGGAGCCTTGCTCGTCCGCCAGCTGGTTCTTGTCATTGGGGGACTGATGGGCATCCTTCTGCGTCAGCCGGATTTTGAAACGCTCAATCTGGATCCGACCAACAAGTTCAGCGAACCGACGCTGCAACTTGACCTGCGGCCACGAAGCGGTCCGATCATGGTGATGGTCGACTATCGTGTCGATCAGAGAGATCCAGACTCGCCCACAATAATTATCTGAATTTCAGCAGTAATTTTTGATCGCCCATTCGTGCTGTGTACCAGCCCTGTGTCTTGCGCAAGTGGTCACGAACGGCTGCCGGAGCCTCGAAGACGCCCTAAAAACACATGCTGCGATTTTTGAACACGCTTGACGATTAGATTAATTCATCCACAATGCGTGTGTTGAACACGCGAGGTGAGTTATGAACATGAAAGAGCTTAGGGTTCGACTGGGCATGACTCAAAAAGATTTGGCAGAGCAGATGGCAACGACGCAACAGACTGTGGCCCGTTGGGAAACAGGCAAAACGCAGTTGAACGTCGAGCAGATCAAGGACCTTTGTCTCACGTTGAAATGCACGGTCGAGGAGCTGCTGGGCTGGAAGATTGATGTCGAGGAGTGGCGCACGAGCCCGTTTGCAATTGCCGATGCCGAAACGCGATACGGCACGCTCAGAATCAAGACGACTGTTGGCAGCCGCCAATATCCTATCGATGAAAAGGCGCGTGAATCGATTTTACGTCAGTTGAAGGAACTTCATAATCTTCGTAGAAATAACACAAGCAGGCCATGGCTGTATTGTTGGAGCCTTGACAACAAAATACTCTTGATAAATCCGCAATATGTCCGCACCATTGAGCTTATCGGTGAAGATGTAGAGGAGATGCCAGAGTATTATCATCCAGAAATCTATCGGGCTTTGGATGACTGGGATAAGGGTGAGGTTTCAGGAAAGCTGAAGAAAGAATGCGATGCCATCATCGCAGAGATGGGTGATCAGGAAGCCGTGCGCATGGCCTCCCATGTTCGCGTCACATATGACGACGGAGAAGATGAGTGGAACTTCTTGGATGAAGAAACCGCTACGACTTTCTTCGGATTGGAAGCTGCGACCTTTGACGTTCCCCAGTGTAGTTTCGCCGAAGTGGAGGAAGAAGGTTACTACCGAGCGCGATACGCCAACCTTGATCGCGTCGCGGTGATGGAGGTTCCAAGCGACCGTTATCACAGATTGACCGCGCCCGAGGAAGCTTAGAACCATCCACGAAGGGCGCATGTTACATCTGACCTTGCGTGGTGCGTTTTCAGTACGAGATGACGTTAAGCGTAGGTAGTGGCAGGTAAGAGTGCTCGACCAGAAGCTCAACTGCCTCCTCAATATCGCTGCCAATGTGCCGCAGGACACGTCCACGGGAGCGTGGATAGGCGTGAAGTTCCTGCACTCCACGGTCCGCTCTCCCATCGTCGGTATGTGCCCGACGCCATCTTGTGGACGAGCTTGGCCGCCTGCACCCGGTTGTATTCCGGCTTGCGGTCCGCCTGGGGGTCCGCCGCGATGGCTATCTCCATGTCAATCGGCGCCGAACTTTGACTGCCCGCTGCTTTTGATGATTTGGCGAGGTCCCGCGCATAATCACTCTTGGTCTTCTCCTTGAGGCCCTGTGTCGCGAACTTGTGGTCCAGCAGGGCAAACAGGTCCAAGTCCCCTTCCGCCTGTGGCGCTGGCTTGTCCTCACCGCCCTCGGCTTCCCAATTGGGGACCGCTTCTGCGCGCTCCACCGTGGCGATTGTCCGCCCAAGACGCATCACAAGATCGAACGCCAAACCGTGCGCGTGCACGACGATTTGCCGCCCAGGCCTCATTTGGACAGGACTTGAGCTGGCCCGGTGGTTTGAGCCGGGTTACCTTGAGCCGGTGGGCTGCGAACAAGCAGTTCGAGACATTGGCCTCGATCACTTCGCAACACGCCGCTGCGCCTGGCCTCGGTGTGCTCCCCCCGAAATCGTTGTGTCATATCACCGAGGGCATCACGGCCAACAGCTTCCACATGGGCAACAGCCTCGCCATTGGGCCGAATATGGTCGCGAGCAGATCACCAACGAAGCGGTCGGAACCTCGGAGCCGAAGTTCGACGCCGAGGTGGTTCGCATGATGCGCTAAGCAGCACCACGGCGCTTGCCGGTATGTTTGCTGCCAGCAGCCGACGAACTCCTATCCTCCTGGACCGCTGTGCGTTATTGCTTTGATTTACCGGCCGCTCAAGGCTTCCATAGTTTCGCTTTCAAGGCGACCTTTGGCAACATGCCAACGGAAATTTAACATAACGGCATAAACATTTCTTTATGCGGCGTTGACAAAGAAGCGAACTGCTGTAATTGTCTCCCGCGTCGTGGTTCTCCGTACGGCGCTGCCGCAGCGGAGCTAAGAGGGAAGCCGGTGCGATGCCGGCGCTGCCCCCGCAACTGTTAGCGGCGAGCCAACCCCACTCATGTCACTGAGGCGAATAGCCTTGGGAAGACCGGTAGAGGCTATGACCCCGCGAGCCAGGAGACCTGCCACGGCGAATTACGTCCACGGGCGGGGTGTCTCGGTGGCCGCTGCAGCCTGGCGTTCGTGCCGGCCTGCTAGCGCCTTCCTTGTCACCGACGCCCCAACCATCGGGGTCTGGCATGACTGTCTCTCAGCAAATTCCTGTAGCAACGCTCGGCGTGCCCCGCTTCGGTCGTCGGCGAGAACTGAAATTCGCGCTTGAAAGCTACTGGTCCGGAAAATCGTCCGCTGCCGACCTTCTCACGACCGCGAAGGCGCTCCGTGCCGCTAGCTGGGAGGAGCAGCACGATCGCGGCGTGTCGAAAATCCCGTCGAACGACTTCTCGCTCTACGACCATGTGCTCGACACCGCAGCCATGGTCGGCGCCGTTCCATCCCGTTACGGCTGGAATAGCGGCGAGGTCCCACTTGACATCTACTTCGCAATGGCGCGCGGCAACCAGGGTCAGACGGAGGATTGTGGACACGCTGGTCACCAGCAGGCGGCTCATCGGCCTGATGTAACCGCGATGGAAATGACCAAGTGGTTTGACACCAACTATCACTACATTGTGCCGGAACTCGACGATGATCAGACGTTCGCCCTCTCGTCGACGAAACCGGTCGACTACTTCCTCGAGGCTAAAGCTCTCGGCATTCACACACGCCCAGTCATCCTTGGACCGGTCACCTTCCTCAAGCTGGCTAAATCGCCTGCCGAAGGCTTCGATCCCATCGCGCTCCTGCCGCGGCTGCTGCCCGTCTACGAGCAACTCCTGCAGAGGCTGAAGCTGTCGGGAGCCGACTGGGTGCAGATCGATGAGCCAGCGCTTGTCCTCGATCTGAACCCGAACGAACGAGCTGCGTTCGAATTCGCCTATGGCCAGCTGTCGAAAGCCGCGCCCGAGCTGAAGATCATGCTGGCTACCTATTTCGGGCCGCTGGGAGACAATCTCGAAACCGCGGTTTCTCTGCCCCTGGCCGGGCTGCATATTGATCTCGTGCGCGCTCCCGAGCAGCTGGAAACCGTGGGTCGGCTCGCACCGAAGGATCTGGTGCTCTCGCTTGGCTTGATCGATGGCCGCAACGTCTGGCGTGCGAACCTGCCCGCCATTCTCGACCGCATCAAACCGATCGTCGCCGGCTGGCCCTTGGACCGCGTCGAGATCGCGCCTTCCTGCTCGATGCTGCACGTGCCGATCGACCTGCGCATGGAGACGGAACTCGACGCGGACATCAGGTCGTGGCTCGCCTTCGCGGCCCAGAAGACCGACGAGTTGGTGTTGCTGGCCCAGGCCCTGTCCCAAGGCACGGATGCGGTGGCAGGCGCGTTGAAAGCGTCTGCCGAGGCTGCCGCCACCCGCGTGACATCCACGAAGATCCATGACCCGCTTGTTGAGGGGCGGATCGCCAGCATTGACGACAGCATGAAGCGACGAGAGAGCGCTTTTGCCGAGCGCTCCAGAGTCCAGGCCGGCACGCTGGGGCTGCCGCCGTTCCCGACGACGACCATCGGGTCCTTCCCGCAGACGCCGCAGGTACGCAGGGCGCGGGCCGCTCATGCGAAGGGCCAGCTGAGCTATGTCGACTACGAGACCTTCCTGAAGAAGGAGATCGAGGCTGCAATTCGCTGGCAGGAAGAGATCGGGCTGGACGTGCTGGTGCACGGCGAGTTCGAACGAAACGACATGGTACAGCATTTCGGCGAGCAGCTGTCCGGCTTCGCCTTCACCCAGCATGCCTGGGTGCAGAGCTATGGGTCGCGTTACGTGCGCCCCCCCATCATCTTCGGCGACGTATCGAGGCCCAATCCGATGACGCTGCGCTGGTGGCAATTCGCCCAGTCGCTTACGGAAAAGCCTGTGAAGGGAATGCTCACAGGCCCAGTGACCATTCTCAACTGGTCTTTTGTTCGCGACGACGTACCCCGCTCTGAAGCATGCCGCCAGATCGCGCTCGCCATCCGCGACGAAGTGACGGATCTCGAATGGTCCGGCGCAAGGATGATCCAGATCGATGAGGCCGCGTTTCGCGAAGGATTGCCACTGCGCCAGTCTGATTGGAACGACTATCTCGACTGGGCTGTCGAATGCTTCCGGATCGCTTCAACGGGTGTAAAGGACGCGACTCAAATCCATACCCACATGTGCTATTCGGAGTTCAACGAGATCATCGACGCGATCGCTGAAATGGATGCGGATGTCATTTCGATTGAGACGTCGCGCTCGAAAATGGAGCTGCTGGACGCTTTCACGAGCTCCAAATATCCGAACGAAATCGGTCCCGGAGTCTATGACATTCACTCACCACGCGTCCCGGAAGTCGGCGAGATTTTGGATCTCGTCATGCTTGCCCGCGAGCGACTGTCGGATGCCCAACTGTGGGTAAACCCGGACTGTGGCCTCAAAACACGCAAATGGGAGGAGGTCCGCCCTGCCCTCATGAACATGGTTGCTGCAGCACGCGCGCTCCGGGAGAAAGTGTAGGCCGGAGGGTTTCCTGGTTGCTCACCATGTGGTGAGTGACCGGGCTGCCGCATGTCGGCCGTGAATGTGCCAAAACGCGATCACATCCTTTGAAATAAGTCACTCGAGCGAGAATGTGCACTTTCCTTCGGCACGTGTATTAATCGCGCAGGAGTAAAGGGCACCGTTTTCTCCCTGTGACGTGTCGAGTTCGAAGGGGATGTGATTGGCGTCGAGACCGCTCCGGCCATGGGTTATCAGCATGCCAAGTGCACTGTTCTCGATCAGTTCGTAGAGGACTTCTCGGCTCGGTTCATCGAAATGCGCGGGTAAATACATGACAGTTCCTTTCACGGGCCGCTGGGTTGGTGTTTACCGGCCGGCATCTGATGGCAAGCGTTCCAGCGCCGCGACGATCCGGAGCTTTGCTGGTGCGGGCAGAGGCAGGATGGGACGCGGGGGTTCGGCACTGCAAATGTCGAGCAATTCGGCAAGTGCATAGACGACGCGAAGGCTCGAGAACTCCTTGAAGAGGCTCCAGAGCGGCGCAAGCGTGGCATCGATCCGTCGCGCTTCGGCCGCATCGCCCTGTTGCGCCGCCGTGACGATCTTCACGCAGACCTCGGGCAGGATGCCGGCGAGGACGCTGTACCATGTGTCGGCGCCGGCGATCATGGCCTCTGCAGCGTTCCAGTCGCCGCTGTAGCCGATCGAGAACCCTTCCGGCACAGTGCGCCTCTGGTCGGCCAGATGGCTCTTGATCGCATCGCCCTTGTCTGTCGGATTCTTGATAGCGACAATCCCACCCACCTTTGCCAGGCGGCTGACGAGTGCTGGGGTGAAATGGAAATGCGTCGTTCCTGGATTGTCGTAGACGACAATCGGCAGGCCGCTCTCGCACGCCACCGTCGAGAAATGTTCGAACACCTCGTCATCAGTGAGCGGGGTGTAAGAGGCGGCGGCAAGCAACCCCGCGGCAGCCCCAAGGGCCTTAGCGTCCTGCGCGAGCCTCACTGCTTCGTCGGTGCGCAGCGCGCCCACACCCACCACGACCGGCATTTGTCCCCCGGTTTCGTCCAAGGTCTCGGCGAGCGTCCGTCGCCGTTCCTCGCGCGTCAGATACATGTATGTGCCGGTGCTGCCGAGAAGACCGATGGAATCGACCTGAGCGGCGCAAAGCCTGGCAATCAGCTTGCGCAGAGCAACGGTATCGACGCGGCCGTCCCGATCGGTCGGCGTGATGGGAAACGCGGAAAGGCCGCTCAGGAATGCCATGGCAAGGCTCCGGGTTTGTACGCGAGCGCAGGACTGGCCGGACCACAGGTCATCACAGGGCGTCCAGAGCCCGCCGCAGGTCGGCGATTAGGTCATCGGCGTCTTCAAGACCCACCGAGAGACGCATGAGGTCCTCGCCGACTCCATCGGCCAGATGCGCATCCTTGCGGATCGGCTGACGAGCACGGGTCAGGCTTGCCGGATGATAGATGAGGCTGTCGGCATCGCCGAGGCTGACAGCCCGGGTGATCAGGTTGAGCCGGTCCATCATCCGCCGCGCGCCCTCGAACCCAGCGTGGAGGCCAAAGGCCAACATGCCCGACCCTTGGGACATCTGCTTTCGCGCCGTCACCTGATCAGGGTGCGAGTCGAGGAAGGGATAACTCACCCATGCCACCGCCGGGTGCGCCTCGAGCGCCTGAGCCACCGCAAGGGCCGTGGCGCTGTGGCGTTCCATGCGCAGCGTGAGCGTCTTCAGACCGCGCAGGATCAGGAAGGCTGACATGGGCGAGAGCGCTGCGCCGGTGATGTAGCGCAGGCCCGTTTCGTGCAGCGTGCGGAGCGTTTGCGCGTGGCCGAGAATCGCCCCACCAAGGGCATCGCCGTGCCCATTGATGTATTTGGTCAGGGAGTGGAGCACGAGGTCGGCCCCATGTTCGAGCGGCCGCTGGAGCGCGGGCGAGGCGAAGGTGCTGTCGACTGCAACCTTTACACCGCGCGCGTGGGCGCGCTCGGCAATGGCAGCGATGTCGAGGATGCGGCTCAGCGGATTCACCGGCGTCTCGAAGAAAACAAGCCGGGTCCGCTCGGTGATCGCGGCATCGAGATTGTGAGGATCGGACAGGTCGACCGCGACGACCTTGATGCCGAAGCGGGGGACCGCCTGTTCGACCATGGCAAGCGTGTTCGCATAAAGCGTCTTGTGGACGATGAGTTCATCGCCTTGGGACAGGAGCGACAAGATCAGTGTGCCGAAAGCCGCCATCCCCGAGGCAACGATCAAACCTGCCTCGGCTCCTTCCAGATTGGCGAGCCGTTGCTCGAGGATCTCCGTCGTCGGATTGTATTCGCGCGCATAGAGCCTTCCGCCAAGGGCGGCGGCGGCCTCGTTCGCTGCCACGCTTTCGAATCCATAGGTCGAGGTCAAGAAGACTGGCGGCTGAACGGCATTGGAAAAGCCGGCGGGATCGTAGCCATGATGGATCGCCCGAGTGGCGAATCCGGGACCGGTGTCGTGGAGCGACCGCGTGAGAGCATCGGTTTCGGATTGATAGGAGCGGGTCATTCGGCCTTCTAGATCTTTCTTGGGTTTCCGAAAGATTGACGGCAAACTGGCCAATGTGAAATATCCAGTTAGCAATGAATGAAATGGTCCAGTCTTCAAGTGCCGGTTCTGCAGGTCGCTCGCACGCGATGGGTGCACGCCAGATCTACGAGGCTCTTCGCGAGCAAATCCTCGGCGGCGTCTATGAAACCGGCAGTCAGCTGCCGTCCTCCCGAGGCCTGGCAAATGACCTTGGCGTTTCGCGAACGACGGTGACGGTCGCCTATGAGCAACTGACCGCGGAAGGTTTCATCGAAGTCCGTCAAGGCGCACGACCTCGCGTTGCATCTTCGCTGATCGGTCCTGAGACGAGCCGCACTGTCGCGAAACGAGTCGGCCCGGTTCATCTGTCCGCCTATGGCGAACGACTGCGCGTCACGCCGCCCTGGCCGGATTATCTGCCGACTGGGCTGAAGGTCGATTTCCGCTATGGCGACCTGGCGCCGTCAGACTTCCCCGCATTGGTCTGGAAACGTGCGATGAGCAAGGCGATGGGGCAGCGCCCGTTGCGTCTTGCCTATGACGATCCTCGCGGCTCGCGCCGGCTGCGCCAGGCGCTCCAGGGCTATCTCTGGCGCGCCCGAACCCTGAGTTGCGACCTCGAGCAGATCATCATCGTCAACGGTTCGCAGCAGGGCCTAGATCTGTGCGCTCGCCTGCTTCTCGATCCCGCCGACCGCTTCGTCATCGAGGACCCGTGCTATAGGATGGCGCGTCAGGTCTTTGCCAGTACGGGTGCCTCGCCCGTCCCGGTCACCGTCGACGAGGACGGGATGAAGACGGAGTTGCTGGCGGGGATCGGGGCACGACTGGCCTATGTCACGCCATCGCATCAGTTTCCGCTGGGCGGCGTCATGCCGATCACGCGCCGCCACCAGCTTCTGGAATGGGCGCGGCACAACAATGCCTACGTGATCGAGGACGACTACGACAGCGAATATCGCTACGACATCAATCCGGTCCCTCCGCTGCACAGTCTCGAGGACCACGGGGCTGTCATCTACCTCGGCACGATCTCCAAAACGCTCTCGCCGATGCTGCGTATCGGCTACCTCGTCGTCCCGCCGGAATTGCAGGAGGTCTTCGCAACCGCCAAACAATTCGCGGACCGGCATTCGCCGGTGGCTGAACAGGAGGCTCTGGCCTCTTTGATCGAGAGTGGCGGGTACGAAAGCCATGTGCGGCGCGTGCGCAGGCTGAACGGCGAGCGTCGGGGGACGTTGCTGGGCGCCTTGCGGCGCAGCTTCGGCGATCGCATCGCTGTCCAGGGAGCAGAGGCCGGTCTGCACGTCGTCGTTTGGTTCGACGAACTGCCGCGATCGCGGGAAACGACCCTGGTCGAAGCCGCCCGAGGCGCGGGCCTGGGGCTACACCTGATCTCGCCCCTTTACGAGCGGCAGTCGGACGAAGGCCACATCGATCGCGTGGGGCTTGTCATGGGCTATGCCGCCTTGAGCATTCGGCAGATCGAGAAGGGCGTTGAGATCCTGCGAGCGGTTGTCAAGCAGGTGCAAGACGCGTTGCCGGGACACGGTGGCTAAAACGGCGGGGACGTGGCGTGCTGGCGAGGAAACCGACCCTTGGGCTGAACCGCATTTCGTTTGCAAGCCAACTGGACTGGGAAAACGCCATGCAACTGGTGCTGTTGATCAGGCCAGTTTGGCGGCAGATTTTCGTGCGAGACGAATTTCCGAGAGCGATGCATGACCCGGCAAGGAAAGCTGCTTCACATCCATATCGCGCCCGCTGCCTCCTAATGAAATGGAGGATCTGGCGGAGGCGTAGCTTGTTGCCGGCCGAGGCGGGCTCGAGCACCCGCAAGAGATAATCGACGATCTCTACCAGGCCTTGTCCACCGCCGAACGATCGAATTATCCAGCGCATGGTGCGGCATGCACCATGCGATGCCAGAAGATCTGGACGCTCGACAAGCACCTTTCTTCAAACATTTCCCGAACGACCCGCAGCGCAAAGCCTCCCCATGAGAAAAGAGCATCCCATGTCTTTCACGCCATTGATTGCCCCCGAGATCAAGGCCCGCTACCCGGATTTTCATCTGATCAGCATTGTGGTGCGGAACGCTGAAATCGACGTGCCGGATGCACAGGCGTTGAACGACACGATTGCGGCGGCGGAACAGGCGGCGCTTCGCGATGACGCCCAAAGGGACGCGCGTCTTGCGGCGTGGGCCGTTGCCTACGAGGCTTTCGGCACAAAGGCCAATCGAACGCCGTGCTCGGCCGCCGCGCTTCTCAAGCGGGTGCGGAAAGATGGCTCTCTCCCGCGGATATCCCCACTGGTTGATGCCTACAATGCCGTCAGCGTGCTGTACGGCGTTCCGATTGGCGGGGAGGATCTCGATCTTTACCAGGGGGTCCCGAGACTTTTAATTGCGAAGGGAGCGGAGCCATTCGACACGATCCAGCAAGGTGAAATGGTAACCGAGCATCCCGAACCGGGCGAAGTCATCTGGTGCGATGATGCCGGTGTCACGTGCCGCCGCTGGAACTGGCGGCAGGGGCGGCGCACCATGGTCACGGTCGATACCCGCGCCATGTGGCTCGTGCTGGAAGCCCTCGGCCCAGTGTCAGCTAAACAGATGACGGCCACCGGAGAGCATTTGATGGGACTTATCCAAGCGTTGTGCCCGGGTGCGCGAATCGAAACCGCGCGAATCGACGAGTCCACTACATCTCGTGTTCCTTAGGGTATGGCCCCACCTTTCGGAGAAACACCCCACTCAGCCCTGTCCGGATCTGGCGCTCCTTGCTCGCTCCGCTGGCCTACACAGTTGATTGCGAACGACCCAGAACGGCTCTCGAAAACGAGCGTCGAACGAAATCAGATCACCGCTTGTTCTCCCTTAGCGTTGTTTGGCGTACTTTTATCGCGATGCCTCCAGTGGGGATGGTCCAAATTGCGCAAGCTCGGTCGAGTGATCGCGGAGAAGCTTAATGTCGACTACATCGAAATTCATGGAGCGGTACGGACAACGGGTGCGAACCCGGGACGTCGTCCCGGTGTCGTCAGGCTCTCCCGTCCGACTGAGCCTCAGTTTTCTTCACGGCGCGAATACTCCTGAGGCCGCCCGGATTCTCGTTAAGAGACAGCTGCCGCTCAGGACGGCCCACGCGATACTCACGGAGATGGTCGATCACGGCAAGGCGTTCGTGACGGTTCCTTGCGTCGACGACCTATTGCCACTGAAGAATGAACTGTCGTCCGCAGGCGTGATCGCGAAGGTTCATGCGCCGCGGCCGATAAGTGTTCGCGAAGTCCGGGATCGCACGAAGCTCTCTCAGGAGGCATTCTCCGTGAGGTATGGCCTCGATCTGGCAACGCTTCGAAACTGGGAGCAAGGTCGCTCGAAACCGGATGCAGCGGCGAATACTCTCCTTTGGACCATCGCCCGGAATCCGGAAGCAGTCGAAGAATCGCTGGACATGGAGGACGGAGTGGCTGCCCCTTCGCCCTAAGGGGGCCGATCACTTCGGCGCGCGGCAATTCGGCCGCCAGCGCGATGGCCGGCCGCCGCGCGGTATCGACAGCGCGCGAGCCTCATGCGTCAGACGCCTTCCTTGGCATGTCGCACGCCAGATCCCAAACATGATTCCATCGCAACGAGCTGGTGACGGAAGCAGTGTCTGCACTTTTGGAAACGAGCCATTTGCGTTCTCATGGACGTCGCGACTCGTCTCGTCCAGTAAAAGTCGCAATCATTGTCAATTGCGATGTTCCGCAGTCAGCTGGCCGTTTATTTTCCTAAGATCTGCGTTATAGGCCGGGGTGTTGTCGCCGTTTCGGCGGGTAAGATGGGATAGGCGACCTCGGGTGCCTTTCCGGTCAGCGAGTTGAGGAAGGCAACAAGCAGGTCGACTTCTTCGTCCGCCAGTACCACGCCAAGCTGGGTGGTTCCCATGATGGCAACGGCCTGTTTCAGATCCCAAACCTTGCCCGAATGAAAGTATGGCGCGGTGAGTGCAACGTTGCGCAGCGGCGCCACGCGGAAAACATAGGAATCGTCGGCTGCATTGGTGACCGCAAATCGGCCCTTGTCTTTTTCCGGCAGGACCTCGGCGCTGGGCTGTTCCACGAGGCCGAATGGGTAATAGGCTTGCCCACCAACGTTGATACC
Organism: Mesorhizobium sp. M1169; assembly: GCF_040318345.1. NCBI lineage: Bacteria > Pseudomonadati > Pseudomonadota > Alphaproteobacteria > Hyphomicrobiales > Phyllobacteriaceae > Mesorhizobium > Mesorhizobium sp. M1169. Next base: position 15,180 of record NZ_JAMYME010000041.1, read on the forward strand.
GCCATGGCAGGACGAGCAGCCTTTGTCCATGAAAAGCGCCAGGCCCTGTTTCTGTTCGGAAGTCATGGCGGCGTCATCGCCATTCAGGAAACTGTCGAAGGGGGCCGGCGTGACCAGTGTCGCCTCGAAGGCTTCGATTGCCTTGGCGAGGTTGTCGAAGGTGACCCGATCGGCTTCAGCCGGAAAAGCTGCATCGAACCACTCGACATATTGCGGCATGGACTTGAGCGTGGTGATGACTTGGCCCGGTGTATTGGCCATTTCGATCCCGGCTTGGACCGGTCCCTTCGCCTGAGCCTTCAGGTCTTCGGCACGACCATCCCAGAACTGGGCGATGTTGAAGACAGCGTTCAGTACAGTCGGCGCGTTGCGCTGTCCCTTCTGCCAACCATGGCCGATCGAGGTTTCGTGATTGTCGTCGCCGCCGGTGGCCAGGTTGTGGCACGAGTTGCACGACAAGACGCCTGACGCAGAGACGCGTGGATCGAAGAACAGTGCCTTGCCGAGAGCGATCTTTTCCGGGGTGATCGGGTTGTTGGCGACTGCCGGCGTGGTGGGTGGCAAAGCCTTGAAAGTGGCCATTGCCGTTTCTCTGAGGTCTGCGGGGATCGAATCCGCAGCAAAGGCGATGGCCGTCAGCAAGGGGACAGCCATCGTACTGAATAGGATTTTCATAAATGATCTCGCTGCGTCGTGCACGCAGCCACTCTGGGATATGCGGCTCATGAACGCCCTGCGCTAGATCAGTTGCGGGAGAGGACCGGGGGTCTGACACCTGTTTTTGCGGCAGAGCTTGGACCGTCCCGGAATTGAACGCTCTTCTCGATTGGATTTTGGGAGGCGGAGGATCGCTGCTCGGCAAGCGGCGGCGCCGGAGCCGTGCTCCGGTTCTCTCTGCGCCTTCAACTATGAAGAAATCGGGGCCACCGTGTCGGAGTCGGTTTGGGGCCGGTTATCTGTTCCGCAGCAGGTCCTGCTCGACTTCCGCCTGCCTTCGCCAGATCGACCTTGGCCCAAATCGATCCGCGATAGTGTCTTGTAGCACCTTTGCGGGACGATCTTATTTCGACTGTAGAGGGCCGTTTGGGGTGAGCAGAATTACACGAATTTCAGAGGCGCCTGAGTAGCTGTTTTAATTGGCTTGTAGGCCTCCATAGAGCGAATATTGGCAGACGACGGAGCACAATTTTGGCTTCGTTTATCATCTTGCTTCGATGGGGCCAACTGCTTTGCAATCATTACACGGCAATTTACCATCATGAATTTGAGAACCAAGTCCCACGCAGTGATTTTCACACCGGAGGCGTTGCAATCCTATCGCGAGAAGCTGATTTACAAATACAACAAGATGATTAACATCGCCATAGCGCCGCAAAATATTGTTTGTTCGCTACACTACGCTCCAGATGCCGGCGAAATCTCGACACAATAACCTCGTCGGCGTACCCGCTCCAGCCTCACACACGACTGCGGCGCCTATACTTGCGCTTTTCCACTGCCCGACATGCAGGCAGCGAGCCATTGCATCGCCGAGGTTGCATCTTCCAATATGGCGACCTGCTTCGCAAAGCGGAAAACAGCCTTGCGCGCTGCGCTCGCAGGTTTTCGTCCGTTGTATGCATCAAAGCACGCCCTGAGGGCGGCTTCGTAGATCCGGTCTCTGCGATCTTCTGGCCATTCGTTGAGAAAATCGATAGCATCCGCAGGACTGGCAATCTCTTGCACGATGTGCGCTGCACGCCTTACGAAAAGTGGGCTGCTGAAAGTCCCTGAGCTCATTCGTTCCTCCCGACCTGCTGAAACCGCTAGTTTTGCGTGAACAGGCGCCTCCTCTACACCCGCCCACCATTGCGGAATGTGTTGTCACAGCGATAGCGGTTCAATAGCAAAGCAGCGGCGTGATGTCCTCGGTTTGCCAGCGGGTCAATGCCTAACATCCTGCTGCAAGAGCGGCTCACCGGATGAATCTAGATCGTTTCGACCATTGCGAATCAACGCTTGATAGTTCCTCCACGCGCCACCAGGAAGCGGCCACTGCTCTGCCATCGATTTCACAGCCAAAAAGAGGATGGCGAAACAGAAATAGCCTGCTTCGTTTCGAGATCACTGGTCATTTCGGCGCAAAGCTTACGGCCGAGACGCGCCTGAAAATGCGCAAGGACCGCGGCAGGTCGCCAACAACGGGCGGATCAACGGTCACGACGGCGGATACCGCGCCATAGAATCTCGCTGGGCGAGCATCGCAATAATCATGTCGAGACCTTTGTTGCTTTCAGCGGCGACCGCCACTATGAAGCGACGCTTCGCCGACTGTGTTTCACGCCGCCTGGAGAGTTTCATGACAGAAGAAGCCGAAAAAAACATCGACACCCTCATCGAGCTCACGGCCGATGTCGTCTCAGCCTATGTCTCCAACAATCCGATCCCGGTGGGGGATCTCCCTGCCCTCATCGGCCAAGTGCACGCGGCTCTGAAAGGGACGGCCGGAGGTGTCTCTGCAGAAGAGCCGGTTGCCCTTACGCCTGCAGTCCCGATCAGGAAGTCGGTGACACCGGACTACATCATCTCCCTTGAGGACGGGAAGAAATTCAAATCGCTAAAGCGCCATCTGTCGACCCACTATGGGCTGACGCCGGATGGATATCGGGCCAAATGGGGCCTGCCGGCGGATTATCCCATGGTCGCGCCGAACTACGCCGCGGCGCGCTCGTCATTGGCCAAGACGATGGGGCTCGGCCGCAAACCGAAAGCGCCGGAAGCACCGGAGCCGACGAAGCGAACCCGCAAGAAGGTCGCGGCTTGATTTTGGCAATCGAGATTCGTTCTGGAGCGTTGCAGCCATCGGCTTAATCTGCTCGTCATATAAAAAGGCGGGGCCAACCCCGCCTTCCTTTCAAACAACTTTGTTTCATGAGGAATTCGCGACGCCTGCAGCAATCTGCTGCCCTCAGTTTTTGCTCGCTCCTATCGAGCGGCCGTGAGGACCTCCGGACCTACGCGCCCACTCTTGCCAAGACGCAGGAGAAAATTTCAACCAGCTTTGCTGAGGCTGCCAGCGGAGGACTTGCCGGTGCGGCGATCCTGCTCGATCTCATAGTTGATCTTCTGGCCGTCAGCGAGGGTCGAGAGGCCCGCGCGTTCGACAGCGGAAATGTGGACGAAAACATCCGGACCGCCATTGTCGGGCTGGATAAATCCAAACCCCTTGGTGCTGTTGAACCACTTTACCGTTCCAGTAGGCATATACGTGTTCCTCCTTAACAATTGCAACGTGGGCAGGCCATTAGGCCTGCCCGACTCATAGCCGAGACTTGGGCGCAGCAAAAAGCGAAAAATTGTTAAGCCCCGATCAGCTGGCGCACTCCATTTTGGCCGTAGTCGCCAGCAAGCAGTGTCCTACACTACCGCTCGAGCATGGCCGGAAGCGCCCGATCCTTCCAACGCTCCTCAGCGCCACGTCTATGGCTGGTGCTTGGAGGCACGGGACGTAAGGCCGACCGCTGCTCGTGCCGCCAGGTCAAAGGTCGGGTGGTTCACGGAGCTACCTTCGTGCATAACGGCTTGGCAAGCGCTTGAAGGAGTTTCGAATTGGATTGTTTCAAGAGGGTCGAGGCGTTAATAGATGCCACCAGCGTGGAAGCGATCGATAACGCGCGCGTTTTGCTGGACCAGTTCAAGGGCAAGTCAGAAACAATCGCTCAAGCGATCGATGACTTCCTACTTGATTTCATGACCTTGCTGTTTGTGGTAGAAGCTACCCGCGAGCGGTTCCACAATCCGGCGAGGCGGTTGGCGCGTATCAGATTGAGCAGGATCAGGCTGTTACTCACCCGATGCTCTTGACCTAAGGGACCACGCCGCCAGCGATGCGTTTGCAGCCGCAAAGAAGGCAAAATCTGTTCGCCGGCAAACCGAGCACAGCCAGGCGGTATTTACGCAGATGAATTCGATCGCGACCGCCAAATTCTCCTGTTTGGTACCCAGCGACGACGGCAAGCGCGGACACCTTCCGTGCTGCTGTCCTCCAGCGACAAACGTGCCTGCATGCCCCCATCCACGGCGAGCTCGACGGTTGTTTCTTACGTTTGATCAAGGTCCCGCGCAAACACTCCCCTTTCCCGCAGCAACTCATCAGGCTCAACGGCCTGGCGGCAGGCGCATTACGCCAGAAGCGCGCAACCGCATCGTTTTTTCCGGCCCGAGTCCTACGATCTTCGTTTTCCAGCGCCTCGCGGATATCGCCCAACTCGCCGATCTTTGATCAGATCCGTCTTCGCGCGCGAGCAGGCTCCGCGCTCGAGTTGGCTGGGCTGCTCACGCCTCTGCCCTTCAGCATCGACCCGGTCTGGCTGTCGAGGACAGGGTTCCGCTGGGGCGACCAACATCTCCATTCTCACCGTCAGTGCAGCGGCCATTCGAAGCGCATCCTATACCCCTCCCCCGGCAGCGCGCCCAATCGTCTTCCGAACGAAGAAGATATCCTCAGCCGCGCGCGCGTCGCGTTCGGCCCTGTCCGATGTCCGACAATGTCGCATGCGCAGCATGGCAGAGCCGGACTTGTCCACATGCCTCGAACGGTTTTCTGATCTGGCACGGTGCATGCTTGGTCATCCGCAAGGCGTCGCGGACCAAGGAGTATCCGTCCCATGATCACCTCACCAAGAAATACCGCCGCAGGTCTCCTGGGTCCATCCAAAGATGAGGCTCGAGTAAGGCCTGGCCCCATGAAGAGCTTATTCATCTGCCTCGGCGCTGCCCGCCGATCCTCCCACGCGGGGAGACGGGGACGCAGCGCCTTCATCAAAATGAGGAACAAATCACTTTCCCTCGAATTTTGCCTTTCGACCAGCCATCACAACCGGAGCCATCGATCGTCCCCCTGGCTGCGCAAGGCGTTCATTGCCACCGCGCTGGCCTTGGTGACGACCGCTCCGGCTTTGGCCGCCACCGACGGCGGCAAGGTGACGGATTTCCTGCTCGACAACGGCATGGAAGTGGTCGTCATCCCCGATCACCGCGCGCCGATCGTCACTCATATGGTCTGGTACAAGATCGGCAGCGCCGACGAGCCACCCGGCAAATCAGGCCTTGCCCATTTCCTCAAGCATCTGATGTTCAAGGCGACGACCAACCACGCCGCCGGCGAGTTCGACCGAGCCGTCTCAGCCATCGGCGGCTACAATAACGCCTTCACCGCCTACGACTACACCACCTTCCTCGAGACGGTGGCGCCCTCGGCGTTGGGTGAGATGATGGGCTTCGAGGCCGATCGCATGTTCAACCTCATCCTCAACGACGATGATATCAAGACCGAGCGTGACGTGATCCTGGAGGAGCGCCGTTGGCGCAGAGAGACGAACCCGCATGCTCTGCTGGACGAGGAGGTCAACGCGACGTTGCGGCAGAACCAGCCCTACCGCATTCCGGTCATCGGCTGGATGCAGGAGATGGAGAAGCTGAACGGCACCGACGCATTCACCATCTACAACAAATACTACCGACCGAACAACGCCGTGCTGGTGGTGGCCGGCGACGTAGAGCCTGAGACGGTGAAGGCGCTGGCCGAGAAGACCTATGGCAAGGTTGTGCGCGGGCCGGACCTGCCCCCGCGCAACCGTCCGGTCGAGCCGGAGCAGAACACCAGGCGCACAGTGACGCTGACCGATGCGCGCGTTTCGGTGCCGAGCTTTTCCACTCAATGGGTGGTGCCGTCCTATCATACGGCAGAGCCCGGCGAGGCCGAGGCGCTCGACCTGCTGGCCGAGATCCTCGGCGGCGGTAACCGCAGCCGGCTATATCAGGAGCTTGTCGTCAAGCAAGGCATAGCCTCGGCGGCCGACGCCTCCTTCCAGGGCACCATGCTAGACGACACCAATTTCACCATCTCCGGCTCGCCGCGCGGCGATGCAAAGCTCGTCGATCTCGAAGCGGCGGCCGTTGCCGAAGTCGCCCGGATCGCCAAGGATGGCGTCACCAGCGACGAGCTGGACAAGGCCAAAGACCGCTATATCCGCTCTGTGATTTTAGCGCACGACGAGCTGGACCACATCGCCAACATTTATGGCAAGACGCTCACCACCGGTGGCAATGTGAAGGACGTGCTCGAGAGGCCGGACCGCGTCCGCAAGGTCACCACCGACGAGGTCAAGGCGGTCGCCGCGCGTTTTCTGGTGCTCGACCATTCGACCACAGGCTATCTTTTGCCGCAGCAACAGGCGGGGAATTGATCATGAGCTCCATCCCCATGCAAATGCGCCAGCCGGTCTTCCCTTCACCCCTTGTGGGAGAAGGGAAGACCTGGCGCGCCTTCGCCACCCTGTTCCTCTCCATCCTCTTCTCATCTTGCCGGCGCTCGCCGCCCGCGCAATGACTATCCAGGAAGTCAAATCGGCAAAGGGCATCACCGCCTGGCTGGTCGAGGATCATACGGTGCCGATCATCGCCATCCGCTTCGTCTTCGACGGCGGCACCGCGCAGGACCCGGGCCGGCAAGGAAGGCCTCACGACCAGGAGGCGGTCGACCGCATCCGCGCCCAGATTTTCTGCGGCATCATCGCCAATGAGCGCGACCCCGAGACAATCGCCCAGCGCAAATGGCGGCGCGCGATCTACGGCACGCACCTTTATTCGAGGCCGGACGAAGGTACCAAAGTGAGCCTCGCCGGGATAACGCCGGCCGATCTCGGCGCCTTCCACCAGGCGACTTTTGCTCCCGACGGGCTCCATGTTGCAGTGGTTGGCCACATCGACGCCAAGACGGTAAGGGACAAGCTCGACCAGCTGTTCGGCGATTTGCGCGAGAAGCAGACGCTTTCCCCCGTTGCCGATGTCTCTGCAAAACTCGGACAGCAGGTGGAGGTGAACTACGATCTTCCGCAGACCTCGCTGCGATTGGCTTTTCCAGGCTTCAAGCGGAGTGCGCCGGACTTCTTCCCCGCGGAGCTGATGAAGGAGATTCTCGGTGGCAGCGCCTTCACCTCGCGGCTGTTTGATGAGGTGCGGGAAAAGCGCGGCCTTGCCTATGGCGTCCGCTCTTATCTGGTCGATATAACCAGCATTCTAATGCGCTGCTGGTTACGACAGCGACACGCTCGGACCGCGCCGCCAAGACCCTGAGCATGGTCCGTCAGGTGGTGAAGGATATGGCGGAGAAGGGGCCGACGGAGGCCGAGCTCGAGGCGAGCAAGAAATATCTGATCGGCGTCTATGCCATCAAACATCTGGATTCCTCGAGCTCGATTGCAGCCACGCTGGTCGATTTGCAGCTCGACAATCTCGGCCTCGACTACATCCAGCGCCGCGCCGCCCTCATCGATGAGGTGACGCTCGACCAGGTCAAGGCAGCGGCGAAGAAGCTGCTTTCGGCCGAGCCAGCCATTATGGTCGTCGGCCCGCCGCTGGGGGCAAAGGATAAGCCCAGGACCCCATTTCGACCTTCCTTCTCCCCTTGTGACGCCGGGGACGAAATCGGTTCCGTGGGGTAAACGGGATCTGTTACGAGCGGTTTTCGGGCCTTGCGAGGCATTCGTCGGTTCGGGCGGCCGATTAATGTGGCGCGCTCCTCGTCAGGCCAGCCTCTCTTCGAGTGGATAGAGGACGCCGATCGTTGTAGGCGCAGGCCACCAGCATGCACCGGTGTGCGTGGCGAAGCCGACGAACGATTGTTCAGCCTAGGTTTAGTGAGAACCGCGAGCCATCGAGTAGGCGGCGATCAGGATGGCGTCTTTCAATGGTCACCCTGCATGGCGATCGGAAATTTGCGCCTGGGAAGGCGATGAAACACACTCGTCATAGACCGCCCCTCTCCTTCACTTCATGCGCTCGCATGGCACTTAGCAAGGGAATAATTGTGCAGGTAACATCTTCCCGTCATGAGAGGCTGTTATGTATTTTTATGTTTTCGTGCGCACGTTTTCCGCATTGCTCACATTTCTAACGGCCGTATTCTATTACCTTCGCGATTCTTCCCCACCATTTCGGCTGCAGCATATTTCGATTTCAAGGGGCCGTGGTCCGCCCTCAACCGAGGATCGAATTTGAGGCATGTCGATAATGCCCGTCCGCGTCAATCGCGTCATGCCTCGGTTGAAGACCAGATGCTGCATCGGAATGAATCGCAGTTCTATCCATCAGCTGTACTGCGCGACGGCTTGCCCTCGGCCGTTGAGTGTCAACAATTGTGCCAAGTTCATCGAGGGTTATAGCGCCCCGAACAATGCGGTTTGGTGGCAGCACTAATGATATCCAATACCTTCTTGATCGTTGTAGTCATAAACGAGTAAGCCATCTGCTTTTACGGCCGTCATTGGAGAAACCTCAAACCGTCGCCTAGTTCCTTTCTCACCAATTGTGTCTCCGACATAGAACAAACCGATCTTTAGATTCTTTATAAGCGAACGCGTATTCTTTGGGCGGATGAATCCAATCACTTTTTCAACCTTTAAATAATCGAAAGCAAATTGGACCACTGCCCTTCCGGCCTCGACCCCGATCCCTTTTCCGGAGGCCGCAAGGTGGAGGCAGGTTATGATTTCCACGTTATTCGGATCTGCGGACACATAATTCGGATCTTCGGACAGATACGTGCCGATGCACATCAATCCACAATAGCCAGCGAATTTCCTGGCTTGGCCTTCATCTTTGACGAACACCATCCATAAGCCGAAACGATTGTGCTGCCAATGATTGATGAACTGAACCAGTGCAGCTTTCGACTGTTCTATCGTCGGATAGTCCCCATCTCTGATGGCGTTCACCACGAACGGATCGCTATGAAGTCCGTGTAGAAGAAGCTGGTCGCTCTGCGACGGCGGCCTTAGGATTAGGCGCGGCGTTTCTAGGATGTGCATCAGAAGATTCCTTTCTGATCCGGCACTGACAATTGAGCGGCGCCCACAACAAACATGGGACTATGATCTCCTAGAATGCGCGTTTGTTGGGTTAAAGTTCTAGGAAATCTCTGCAATAATCTGGTTTCCGGGATGCTGAAGGTTCTTTAAATTCGCTGAGACGGGCGGCCATTGCACGCTGATGATGTGCTGAAGTCACCCAAGGAGGTTGCAGGCCTTGCCTGGGCGCGAGAAGTCGAGAATCACACCCTTGATGTTGGCCCATAGGCAAGCAGAGTTCTTTCGAGAGCTGACCGGCGACGCGGTTCAGCTCGCGCTGGCACTAGATCGCCAGCACGTTGGCGCGTAGGTCCACACGAAGCGCCTGAACATGCGCCACCTCTAGAGAATGCAAAGTAACTTTCCCTTTCCAACTAGTAACGTGGTCTACCCCCGTCCGTCCGAGGTCCTATGCGAAAGCCGCACGTGCGCAATACATCCGCCTCCACCAATAGACCGTCCGGATCCGCTATTGCCCCTGTGCCTGCCGATGATCCGTCACCTGAGATCCCCTGACCTGTTTGGACCCATTGATCGCCTGCCGGCACTTGGCCCCACTATCGGCGAGCGGACATTCGAGGTCGTTAACCCCCGACCGGCGAATTGCTGGCAGAACTTCCCGACATTGGCGTGGAGGAGACGCGCGGCGATCGACAAGGCCTATATTGCGCAAGCGGAATGGGCGGCTTTGACCGCCCGGGAGCGCAGCGACATGCTCTGGCGCTGGCATCAGCTGATCGTCGACCACGCCGACGACCTCGCGGCGATTCTCACTGCGGAGATAGGCAAGCCGATTGCCGAAGCCAAGTCGGAGGTGTCGCATGCGGTTGCGTATCTGCAATGGTACGCCGAAGAGGCCAATCGCATCTATGGCGAGACGATCTCCGCACAATCGACGGACCGCCGCATGCTGGTGATCAAGCAACCGATCGGCGTTGTTGGCACGATCACGCCATGGAATTTCCCGGCCTCGATGGTGGCGTGCAAAATCTCGCCAGCCTTGGCGGCGGGCTGCACGATCGTCCTCAAGCCCGCTGAACAGACGCCGCTCGTGGCGGGAGCAACGTTCGCCCTCGCCCATCAGGCTGGCTTTCCCGAAGGCGTCGTCAACCTGATCTATGCGTCCGAAGGTGACGCGGTCGGCCGCGAACTTTGTACCAATCCCAAGGTCCGCAAGATCAGCTTCACCGGGTCGACTGAGATCGGGCGCCTTCTCATGCGCCAGTGCACGGACCAGATCAAAAAAGTCAGCCTTGAGCTCGGCGGAATGCACCTTTCATCGTCTTCGATGATGCCGATATCGATGCCGCGGTTGACGGTGCGATCCAGGCGAAGTTTCCGCAATGCCGGCCAGACCTGCGTTTCGGCGAACCGCCTTTACGTCCAGTCGGGCGTTCACGACGAGTTCGTCGAGGATTCGTGGAACGGGCTCGCCAACTTCAAGTTGGTGACGGTTTCGCTCCCGGAGTGGACATCGGACCGCTCATCGACAAGCACGCTTTGGCCAAGATCGAATCCCATATTGCCGATGCCGTCGCCAAAGGCGGCGCAAACGCATCGGCACGAATGGCACGTTTTTCCAACCGACAGTCCTGACCGGTGTCTCCAGCGAGATGACCGTCGCGCAAGAAGAGACATTTGGGCCGCTGGCACCGATTATTCGCTTCAAAGATGCGGATCAGGTCGTGCGTGAGGCCAACGACACGATCTACGGCCTCGCGGCCTACTTTTATGCCTCCAACCTGAAGCGTGTCTGGCGTGTGGCCGAGGCCTTGGAATATGGAATGGTCGGCGTAAATACCGGCCGGATGTCTTCAGAAGCGGCGCCGTTCGGTGGGATAAAACAGTCCGGCATCGGGCGGGAGGGATCCCGCCATGGCCTCGAGGACTACCTCGAAGTGAAATATCTCTGCATGGGCGGCATCTGAATTTTCGGCTTGCAGGGTTCACAGACCGGGTAACCTAGCGAGCGATCTCCAAATATGTGAATTGTAGGATCGCACCTCGATTGGGAACTGAGGGGCGGCTCCGTACCCGAGCAAACACGCAATCCTGAAGGAGCACCCTGGCTGGACTTATCTCCCGACGAGACAAGCGTCTTCATTGTCGGCGAAGACGGCGTGCAAGTGACGGAGGATACGCTTGCGAGGGATTTGGCGGCCCTGGCCGACTATCTTCAGGCGACGGGCTGTCTTTTGCGCGGGTCTGGTTGGAAGCTTGTGCACCATCGCGATCGTGAACGCTGGTTGTGCGCAATATCCGGTTTCTGGGGCAGAATTTTGAACCTGCTACCTTCCGATTGTCAGTAGCTCAGTTGTTCTTCGGCCGACTGCCGCGCCAGTACAGGCTCGGACAGAATCGAAGATACCATCAGGCAGGCATTCGCATTCGACATTTCCGGTGATCGGCGCACGATCCAGGGCGCGCCAGGTTGACCAAGCGCCTCGAACCGCATGACAGTCTTGATCGGCTGGAGGACGGAAATCCCGCGATGCCGAAGAGATTGGTCAGCGCAGTCGAGCCCACACGGCATCTGCGGCACGAAACAGCAAGGGCTGGGAAGCGATCGGCCGAGCGGTCCTCGAAGGCGCGGGCCAGGGTGTCGACGATGCGTTGGTTCAGGTCCGCCAATCTGGTCTCTACCAACTGATAGCGGCTTCGGTCGCCAGTGACAGCGAGTAAAGATATTTGGCATCATCGGCTTTGATTGCCGCGCAGATCTGGTCGAGACTGGGATAGCTCACTGGTGCACCTTTGGGCTCATAGTGCTTCCTCCTCATCGAGATGAGGATTGCCGGATTTGGCGTAGAACACCAACACGGGTCCGAGATCAAAGCGCGTCCCGGGCGCAAGGCGCTGGACGGACCGGGGCCATGTTTCGGTTGAGACGCCATCGATGCCTCGCGCCAGCGTTCTGGCAAATCGGGGCATCAGCGGAGCGAGTGTCGGTGCCAGGATCGCAGCGGCCGTCGTCTGAAGGGCTAGCGAAGTCCGATTGCGGGCGGGATAGAAACGTCGCGCCGCCGCATAGTCTCGCGCCCGACGGTAGATCACGCAATCGCGCACGAAATCGCAGACCTGAGCGGCCGCGCGCCGGACCGAGAAGCCTTCGTCCGAATAGGCGCGCTCCATCGCCGCGCGATAGATCTCTATCCGAGCAAAGAAGGCGCGGTCGACCGGGCCCCAGTCGCCTGCATCGGGTACACGGCCGGCAAAATCCTCCTTGATTTCCTGGTTCAACGCATCAAGCCAGTTCAGCCAAATCCCTTGGAACACCTCGTTCTCCGTGCGGCGCAGCGCGTCCAGCGTGAAATCCGTCCGCTCACCTTCCGGGCGTGTCAGGCCCAAATGGAGGCGCACAACGTCGACTGTCTTTGGGCTCAGAACCTCCTTGCCCCAGACCGCATGGCGGCAGCTGGTTGAGAACTTCTTGCCGTCGAGCAGGTAGAACTCGTTGACGTGATAGTGGATGCGTGGCGTCCAGTGGGCGAAGACCTCGGCGTAAAGAGCGGGGTAGAGTAGCGCGTGGTAGAACGAATTGTCGAAGCCGAAGAAATGGACAATCTGCCAGTCGTTGCCGGGCATCTCCGCCTTCCAGTCGCGACCCAGCAAGCGGCCGAGCGCCTGGATGTTGTAAAGAAAACCGAAGGCCATTTCCGGCCAGACCCAGATCACTTGCCCCGGGAACCCTTCGGCCGGCAGGCCCCAGTCCGAGGGGTGGGTAATGGGCACTGAAAAGTTGCCGCGTCGGCGTAGGCGCGCGAAGAGATCCAAGATCCGTAGCGGGACGCCCGACGCCCTTAGATGCCGGTCGATATTGTCGTAGCATCGGTCCAAGGCAAGTTCCGGGCGGCGGACGGAGCCGACCAGCGGCGCCTCGGCAGACTGCCGTGACCGGGCTGCACCCAAGTCGTGGCAAAGGTTTGGGGCGCCGCATTCCTCGCAGATGTTGCCACCGGCGGAGCCGCCGCAATCGGGGCAGAGGCCGCTAACATCCGGCTCGTAAAGATAGTGGCCTGTCACAGCATCGAAAAGCGCAGGGCTCTGGCGCAGATCTACCGCCGTGCTGCTCAGAAGACTGCGGAAACACGCGGCTTGAAACTCGCCGTAACCGTCATCGCCCATTGTGGGTTGGAAGCTGTGGACGTCACAATCGAGAAGTGCAAGCGTGGCGCGAATCTCGTCGGCGTAGTAGCGCGCCACGTTTGCAGGCGTCGATTGATCGGCATCGGCGCGTGTCGTGACGTAGCTCTGGTTGTCATCGCTTCCAGTGAGGTGATATGCTTCGGCTCCTTTCATGCGCAGGAAACGAGTATACACGTCGGCGCCGAAATAGGGGCCAGAAAGATGCCCCAGATGCAGATCGCCATTTGGCGTTGGCGGCGTGGAGAAGACGAAGATCGGCCCGCGTGGAGCCGCAGTCTTTGCAGCGGCATCAAGGGCGGCCTCGCCGTCTCGCCAGTAGACATCGACGAAATCTAGGTCTTCGTGTCCGTCGTTGCGCAGCACATGCGCTTCAAAAGGGTGGAACAGAACGACATCGCCCGCCTCGACCGAGATTTCCCCACGGTCGGTAGTGACCTTGCCCGCGCCAGACAGGACCACGAAGGCCTCGATTTCGTCGTGCCGATGGGGCTCGGATGTAGCGCCCGGTGCCAGCCTACCGAACGAAAAACCCGTCCCGACGCTTCCCGTTCCGAGCGTGGCCATGTCGATACCGAACGCCCGCGACAGCTCCGTTCGAGAAAACGTGTGTTTGCGCATGACAACGAACCTAAGCTGTTGAAGCCGTGGGACCTTCGGCTGCCAACGCAACAGCCTCCCGTGCAATTCGTGGAGAGAAACGGCCCGACCCGTTGGCGGCCCCGGCCAGGATAATGCAGCTCTGGGCCGCCAGGCGGGCGACGAGGGGGGCGCCAGTTGGGCTGTAGGCGTCATAGAAGACCGCCCTGCGACCACCTCCACAATCCAGGTGCCGAAGCGTCTCAACGGGCTGCGGTCGATGCTCCGCGAGCCCGCAAATCAGAACGCCATACTCTCCGCGCATTTTTGAGCGGTCGATCAGTTTCGTGTGCATGCCTCCGCCTGGCTGCGTGAGCTCAATCGCGATAGAAAATGCCATTTGGGGGCTTGAGTTTGTCGAGATCGGCCACTTTGCCCTCGGGCGGGTTAAGGGCGCGCTTAAGCACGTTATATTCAGCACGGGTCGGTCCACCGGTTGAAGCACGCTGGAACACCAAGTAGAGTGTCCGCCGCGAACGATTGCTTTTGTTCGGTCGTGAGTAGTGCGGTGCGTAATCGTCGAAGATGAAGATGTCGCCAGCCTTCCATACTACCGGTTCCCAGGAGAACATTTCGGCGACTTGAGGATCGATCACCCCACCGGCATCCATGGGAAACACCCCCTTCTTGTGGTTGCCCGGGCTGAAGCAAAGCCCGCCGTTTTCCGGGTCGGAGTCGTCGATGCCTATGGCAACCACCGCATGGACCATCCGGTCGGGGAGTTTGTGTGGAATGTGATAAATATCCTGATGCGGGAGATAGCCGCCGCTGTCGGGGTAGTGGAAAATCAGCAACTCCTTGAGCCTGCGCGAATCTTCGCCAAGCAAATCCTCGACCGATGACTTTATGCGCTGATCTTCTAAGAGCAAACGACGCAATGGATCATGGAAGTCGAGAAAATTCTCGATCTTGGAGATGATCTTTCGATTGTCCGTCGTCTTCTCGAACCACATGAGCCATTTATCATCGCTGACATCCCAGCGTGACATATCTTCGACAAAAGTAGAGATATCTTCCTGAGCCGCTGGAGCGAAGAACCTTTCGAGCCTGACGTATCCGTCTTTCTGCCACTTTTCTCTTTGTGCATCTGTCAACATGCGAAAAGCCTCCTGTTGGAAAGACTGGTCGATCGGACATCCCAATTAGGGCAGTCGGGCGCTGGTCAAGTTGCGGGTCCACGGAGACGGACTCACGTCATGTGGGACGGCGATGCTAAGTGCGTTCCGCTCCGGCGGATATTGTCCGCAGAAGCTCGGCGCGAGACTGCCTATGTCAGGCTCAGCCGGGTCCAGGGGTTCCGTAAACTGGGCCGGATCAATCGCTTCACCCGGTCCAGCCACGACACGCACCGCTAAAGGCCGGCACCATCCGGTGACCGCCGAGCCAGCCATGGCCGCCAAGACCACGGCGCTCTTTCGAAGGAGCGACCTGGTACGGTCTTGACGACCGTAGGGGAAATGCACGCCCCCAGAATAATGCGATGCGCCGCTTGGCCCAAGGGCTTGTTCGGTCACGATGATTTCGGAGAAGCCTCCGGCCTTCGCCGCAGCGAAGGCGGACAGCATTCCTAGGATGCTACCGCCGATGATCAAAAGTCTACCAGTCATATCCCGCTGCCCATTTCTTCGGCTGCGGGGTCGGGCCAGCTCTCGATCGAGGTATGGCTGATGAAGCCAGGATGCTCGGGGTTCGCGCATGGCGCGCGCCCAAGAAGGCTATCGAGGATGCGGCGCGCGCGCCAGGCCAGCAGGCTTAGGTTCGGATCGGCCAGGCCGCGCTGCCCGAGGCTCGCGTTTTGTACGAAGATGCGTCTGCCACGCGGCCCGTCCCAGCTCACCGAAAAATCCTCGCGAATAGCTAATTCATTGTCGATCTGCTCCAGCCGGTGCGCGATGGGTTCCAAGAAGTCTGGCACCGCGTTCTCGTAACCGGTGGCCAGGATGACGATGTCAGTCGTGACTTCTTCGACCTCGTCCATGCCGTGCTGCAGGGTCAGCCTGTGACCCGCGCCGGCGTTGATGCAGTGCGAGACGGTGCAGCCCGGCCGCAGTGTGATGTCGCATCGGTTTGGTTCGAAAAATGCGTGGCGGTACAGCGCCTGATAGATTGCGCGCAACGTGCTTTCCGAAATGCCGTCCGAGGCAAGCACGAAACGCCGCAGGAGCAGCTTACGCTGCGACTCGCTCATCGCCGCAAAACGATCCGAAAAGCAGGGCATGAACAACTCGTTTGTGAACGGGCTGTTGTCGAGAGGCAGATAGTTTTCGCGCTGCGACACCCAAGTGATCGAGGCAGGCCGCCGTTCTTTCGGCAGGCCGACAAGGTGCAACATCACCTCGGCTCCCGACTGGCCTCCGCCAACCACGCAGACATGCTTTCTCCGCACCTCAGGATGGATGTGCAGTAAAACAGATGAGTGGAAAAGGTTGCGTCCAGTCCAGCCCTGAAACTGAGGCGGGATTCGCGCCTGCTTGCCAATGCTGACCACGACGTCTCTGGCGCCGAGAACCGCCTTATCCGTCCGCACCCGAAACTCGCCGTCAAAGCGGATTTCGCGCACCGTCTCGCCGCGACGCACAAGTGGGTTCCTGTGGAAGGCCCAGTTCAGGTATTGCTCGAACTCAACTCTGAGCACGGCTTCGAACTGTGCGTTCAGGAAGTGATACAGACGCCCGTTCTCGTGCAGGAAGTTTACGAAAGTGTAGGCTGATTGCGGATTCACCAGCGTGACCAGATCCTTGAAGTGGCTGACCTGGAGCTCCGAGGAATCGAACGCGATGCCCGGATGCCAGCGGAAGTCGATCTGCCGATCCAGGAACAGTGCCCCTTGCCCAACTTGCTCGTGTATCTGACACGCAAGGCTCAAATTAGACGGCCCAGCACCGACCCCAACGCAAGATAACTCCATTTGCTTTCCTCCTATAGAGTCTTCCCACTAGGTGGCTTGTTCTCGGCGAATATCGGCCATAACCATTGGGGCCCTCGCGGACGTTTTCGGAGCCCCGGTCCCGACCGGGTTTGCGAGAATTTGTCCAGCGCGTTCGCGTCGTCGAATGTAGACCCGAGCATTCCAGCGCGGTGACAATCGAGGGGGTCAGGCCGGCGACGTGGGGCAACGACGTATGTCTTATCCGCCCGTCTGGATGCGCGCGTCGCCGTCACGCGAGACGCAGCCCATCGAGGTGTTTGAAGCCGGCGCAATCGTCCGCCTCAACCATGACGCGCCGGCCTTTCGGCGGCTTGATGGCAGGCGAGAGCGCGGTTTTCACTGCGGCGACGGCATTTTCGGTGCGCATGATCATGGACGACGTCTCGCTGATGCGTTCGCAGAATCCCATGCATGGGCCGTGCCAGAGAAGGAAAACTTTATTAAACAATGGGTTGGCGGATTTGCGATCCTGTCGGAAATCCGACATTGAGGGGGGACGCCTCACGGCGGCGCCCGATTTGCACGTCGATGTCGCCTTTTTCCGAATAGCTAATCGGGCACTTTCTGCACCAGAATACTTCTCTTATGGAGACCAGCACGAAGTCTTCATGAACGGACAGTGCAGAACCTTGTGTCTCTGCCGGACAGATCGAATATGCCTCGTCCATCGAGGTCGGCAGTTGCAAGAGCTGCCAGATCCTTCGCCCTGTCGTGCCGTTGCGCTGGCTCGATCCCGACATCCTCCGAGGCCGCGATCATGAAGAGCGACGCAATCTCATGTCCGCCGCGAGGCCTCTCTCATGGGGAAGCACTTCTCTATTTGGTGTCGGATCGATGCTCTTGATGAGATGGTCGCGGATGGGCGCATGCCCAGACCTAAGCGCATCAATGATTTGCGATATGGGACCTTCACCAACTGGATTGTCGAATCTCTGTAAAGATAGCCGGAAGGCTCTGCCGGTTCCAAAAGCACGTGCGCCATTCGGTGCCTGCGACTCAATCCAGGTGGAGGGATGAGGCCGCAAAGCAGTCTTGTGCACGCCCACCGGTGGGCCAGGATGGAGCCATCGTAAACGCAGTTATTCGATGATCGCCGCCGCAGAGCCCTCAGACTGTGCCGCGCCCGACACCGGCGACGTCGTGGTCGTCGATCGCCCCGTCGCCGATGTCGATCCGACAGCTCGGCCAGTTTCGCGGTGAGCTTCACTGCTTATTCCGCAGTGCCCACCGAGTGGCACAGGAGGTTCTATCAGGCGGTCACGGCTGCGTTCGTTGTCGGATCTTCGACGATGTCGGACATGAGACACAGCGCCATCAGGGTGATCGCATTGTTATGAAATGATTTTCTCATTTGGCACGATACCTGCAGCGCAGTCCGCAAAACGCGCTGCGGCACTGAAAGAGGAGAATCATCCCATGATCATGCGCGCCGAACCTGCGGTCGCAGCCGAGAAGCAAACTGGGCATGAGCGCCGCGGCAATCCCAAGCAATTCGAGCAAGACTTTTCGTAGTTCAGTCCACATTTCTGAAGAGCAAGGAGAGAGTATCATGGCGAGAAACCAAATGCGCGCGGCGCGGGGAGTAACAGCGGCCGTTGTCCTCATCGTGATGGGACAGCAGGCCGTCGCGGCGGACCTTGCGCAAGCGGCGAGCGTCCCGCAGGCAGGAGCCTCGGTCACGGAAGCGCCAAGCCCTTGGCAGATCCGGCTGCGTGCGTTGGGGGTCATTACTGAGGATTCGGGTTACGTCAATGCGGTGCCCGGCTCTGGTCTTTCCTATTCGAACACCGTGACGCCGGAACTCGATATCTCCTATTTCTTCACGGACAACATCGCCGCCGAGCTCATACTCGGCACCACCTATGCTAACATCGGGGGCCAAGGTACGATCGGCGGGCTGGGCAATATCGGCAAGGTTTGGCTGCTGCCGCCCACGCTCACATTGCAGTATCATTTTACCGATCTCGGCGCTTTCAAGCCCTATGTTGGCGCCGGCGTGAACTACACGATATTCTATAACCAGGATGCCGGCAGCGCCGATACTCTCAAGGTTAAGAACACGTTCGGCACCGCGCTGCAGGTCGGATTCGACTACATGGTGGATCAGCATTGGGGGGTCAACTTCGATGTGAAGAAGCTTTTCCTCAAGCCAGACTTCGACGTCACCGTCGACGGCGCGAAGCAGACGGGGAAGGCGGAGCTCGACCCCTGGTTGATTGGCGCAGGTGTCACCTACCGCTTCTGATGCGCAACGCGAAGGCGGCCTGATGACAGCCGATCTGAAATGAAGGGCGCCTCGGGCGCCCTTTCCACGCCGACTCTGCACGGGCGGAGTCGGCGTGGAACACTAGAGGGGTGGGGTGTAACCCTTGGGGGGACGTGTCCGAATCGGAGGAACGTTTCTGATCAACGCTATGCGATAACCACCCAGCGCATAGCAGCCGATTGTCGGGGATACTTGAAAAAGCCGTATTAGGAGTCGGCGTCCTCGCCTGCACCCGGCCAGGTACTTGCTTAGCCGCCGACAGGCTGCCCGCGCCAGGGCGCGAAGCCGAACGGGCAAGATCGCTGAAGCCTGCCGAAGACGACCGGGCGCGAACCATGAGCAGCCGGCGCGCGTCGTCAGGCGCGCGGGCCCGTAGCAATTACTTGGAAGTCGGGGGTCACGCCTGTTTGTCGGGCCTAACCAGATCCGTGTGGCTGACGCCGAGGGCCAATGCCAGTTCATAGATCGTGATGATTGTCGGATTTCTTCGGCCTTTCTCCAAGCCGCTGATGGACTGCTGGCTGAACCCGGAAATCTCGGCAAGCTGCTCCTGCGTCAGACGCCTCCTTAGCCTGATCCTCTGCACATTACGTCCGACCAACCTGCGCATATCCATGCACGACAGGCAGCGGATTAGGCAGCTTAGTTTATCAACTATAATATGTAATCCACATCGAGCATCTAAATCCGCTGGCGGAGGGGCTTCGCGGAGGCCATTTTCCGGAGATAGCGATGTTACAGTCTAAATCGAACACGCCTATTGCCGACGAAGTGCACTGGTCGGACAGCCTCACGGCTTACGATAAAGCGCATTTCACGACTTATATGCGGCTGCTAGACGCCTCCGCCGATGGTGCGAGCGAAGAAGAGATGGCCCACCTGATCCTCGGCATCGATCCAGCACGCGAACCGGAGCGCGCCAGGAAGGCTCTTCGTAGTCATCTCAACCGTGCGAACTGGATGGTCACAACTGGCTACAAGAAATTGTTCGCCGGCTGAACAATCGCGCTGTGCGCTCCGTTTCGCCTTTCAAGCAAGGAAATCCCTGTACTCGTCTTTATGAGCGCGTGCCGTCCCGGACGGCGCGGCGAACGCCTCCACGCAGATGATCGGCAGGATCTCACTGGCGGCCTGAACCCGTGACTCGCCGATCAGGGCTTCGGCATTTCCCGTTCCACCCCCCGGCAAGCGAACCGTCGAGCGCCTGGAGGGCGAAGCAGAGGCGACGGCCACGCGCTTCCGGCGGACACATGGGTCTGGCAGTCGTCCGGGCGCAGCTAAAACTGATGATACACTCAAAGGCCCACAGCCGATGTCTCAACTGCCAGGCGGGCAGATCGCGTCCATATGGCGACGCACGGATTGAGTAACCCTCGTACCCGAACCCGGGAATTGAAGATGTCGGTCGGGGCGTGGACACCAGAATACGGCCACATCACGCCTGAGAGAGTCCGCGAGACAGAAGCGCCCCAACGCGCCAGGTCGATGCGCGACGCGACGATGGTGTGGTCATCTTCCACCGATCCGGCCGGTCGGCGGCGCTGACTTCTGCCCAGCTCATGACCCAGGCCCGCCAGGATCACGCGACGGCCCGACATCACGCGGCCCTGCTGGCAACCTGCGCCCACAGCGCCGGCTCAGTGAAACCCGTCGTTTAGCCGAATGGCATCCACCGTCTCGTTGGAGCCGTTGAGATATCCGGCCACGCCGCGGGTTTCCCGATTGTGTGGGTTCTCCGATCCGGGCGCGGCCGGCCGGCTCGGCGAAGGATGTGCTCCATGCACAGATGGGTGACGGTGACAATTCGGCCGGCACAGCGCGACAGGCCGAACTCGATCATAGCTGCGAAGAGGTCGTAATTACCAACAGAACGCCACCCGCTCCCTTCGGGGGTGGATGACGCAACATCGAGCGCACGGCGGGTGCTTTCCCAGACGCTCGGTTCCTTGGGCGCCGTCTTTCCTTCCAACAGCACCGGAACAGTATCGCGAAGCATGGTCGGCCCGCTCGACATTCGTCCGTACATCCGTGGAGCCGCTCCTTGAAAACGCGGTATCGCAGAGGGTGCATTGCATGTAATTTGTTGCCAAAGTCACCTTACCAACCAGCCGCAATAAGTTGCATCATGATGCGTCTATGAAGGAATGACCCTGCCTTGGAGGCGAATGGCCAGCCGAAACAGCCTGTGCTCATGCTCAAGACGACCAAACACGAATTTAGTTTCTCAGAGAATTGAAGATCGTGAGGAGGCCAGCAGGGCTACGGCCTGATCCTTGGTGTGGACGCCGAGCTTCTTCTTCGCATTGTCGAGGTGGAAATCGACGGTACGCGGCTTGATGCCCAAGATGCAGCCGACAGCCCAAGAGGACTTGCCGCGCGCGGCCCATTGAAGGCATTCATATTCACGAGGTGTCAACGAAACGCCGTCCACTGTTCGATTGCCGGACAGCTTTCGACGAGCATAAATGTGAAAACATGTCGCCATGAGTTGGAGCGCCTGTTCGTATCGCTCAGCAACGCGCAGGGAGGCGGAATTGGGCTTATCAGCGGCAAAGGTCACCGCTGCAACACAGCCTCTACGATCGATAATCGGGATCGTCAAACCGCAGCGGATGCTGAACTGGGCCGCCTCATCAAATAGCTTCTGTTGAGCCGGCGACATCTCAACGCAACGCAAATCTGACCCCGGCCATGGAAACGGGGAGCCGCCGCACCGCGCACGCATGATGACGGGATCGACTTTCTGATACTGGTTTTGCAGATAGTGCGCGGTCCAGAGAGGCGGGTAATTCGAGATCAGCTTGGGCTCGCCACAAGATTGCAATGGCAACGACAGATAGGCAAAGGTGAGTAGATCAAGTGCTATGGCCGCCCCAGCCATGGCATCCCGGAGATCTGTTTCATCGACACTCTCCGACAGCTTTTCCAGAAATGTCTCGAAGAGAAGCGGCATGTTCTTCGTCATTGTCCTGACTCAATCCATTCCGTCTGCTGCGCGCCATTCTGACCGGGAGACTCCGCCATAAGCCGGGGCCGCATAACTGCGGCCGGGGTTTGCAGGCTTGTGGCCGGGCTGGCCGTCCTTACAGGACGCCACGTAACTTGCATGATCTTCGCACCGATCGTCGCCAACCGCAGCTGCGCTGGACTGTCCGACTGCCATCACCGAGAAGCTACAGCATCTTCCCGACGCAATAGTGCAATCAGAGAGCTTCTTGGGACGAAACGAAATCCTCGCCGCCTCCGGATCATGCAATCGTGAGAAGTCATCCTGCGCCATCATGATCGGGGGGTATCAAAGCGTTCCTCAATCCAATGGTTGCCGCGGTGAACGTCGGTCGACAGGGAAGAGCACAACGGACGGTGCATCTCGCCGCTTTGAGCGCTATGATCCGGACGTATTGTTGCGCCGCTTTATGATTGTTGGTGGGCGGATCGACTCCAAACATTAGCATGGATAGGGGTGCCGCTATTCTCCGCTAAATTCAATACCAAGCTATCATCTTAAGCCGGACCCAACCCAGGCCGGCACTATCGCTCGACACTGCTGCGGTGACATTCCATTGAAGGCTCTGAAGCACTTCGCGAAGTGCGAAGCAGACGTAAACCCGCAGGCCATGGCAATGTCGATGATGGGCATCCGCGTGCCTTCGATCAGGCGCTTCGCATGGTCTGTGCGGATCCGGAGATAGTGGCGCACCGGCGGAAGTCGGACATGGGAAGCGAACAAGCGTTCCAGCTGGCGCCGCGATACTGCGGCCCGTTGCGCAACCTCTTCCATTGTCAGCGGGAACTCCACATTTTCTTCCATGATCCGCATTGCCATCAGGAGCTTGTCGCTCACACCCGCAAAGGCTAGGCCCGACGGACCGGTCTGGCGGTTTGATCCTGAGCGCTGACCTTGGACAGTCGCGTGGCGGCAGACCTCCTGTGCAATATACCCGCCGGCATGGCTGCCGATCAGATCGACCGCCAGGTCAAAAGCTGCCAGTTCTCCTGCGCAGGTTGAATACTGGCCGTCCTTGACAAACAAGGAATCGCTTATGCGGGGTTGGTTGAACACTTCGGCGAAAGCAGCGAGCCGCGACCAGTGTATCGTGCAGCGTGTACCTGCCAGAAGGCCCGTCCGAGCGAGCAGCCATGTCGCTGTCCCAACCGCAGATATCGGCACCGCGCGACGCGCCATCGTTCGCAGAAATCCGTTGAGCTCAGGCGTCAGTTGCTGTTCTACCGGCTCGCCCGTCACGATAGCGAGCTGGTTCGGTCTGCGATCGTCCGAGCCGGAAACCAGCTCGTCTATCGCGACATCAACAGCAACCGAAAGGCCGTTGGCGCCCTCGATTGGCCGAGCGTCAAGCCCCGCGATTCGCCACCGGAACAGCGGCAGGCTCGATACCGTGTTGGCGATGCGAAAGGGTTCGATATAGGCGTGAAGCGCCAGGTGCGAGAACCCGGGTAACACCAGAACCACCAGGTCAAACGGTCGATCGGCCGCCGCCGAAATTTTCGGCGTGGCCAACGACACAATTGCGCTGATGTTGGCGGGTGCGTTCACTAGGATCCGTACGTGGCTACTGGCTCACCGAACGTGCCTGGTTCCGGTTTAATGCCGAGGCCAGGCAGTTGCGGTACGGCGATGTGACCATTTTCGATGACAATCGGATTCGTCGCGTCGAAATGTCCTTCGATATATTCCTGCGCGATCCAGGCGCCCTCAAAACGGCGCGGCTCCACAGTGGAAGCTAAGTGCACGCAAGCCGCCGCGATTATGTCGCCACCCCATGCGTCATCACAGCTGTGCGGTAACGAGCGGATGGCGCAAAGGTCGCGCATTGTCGCCATTTTGGTGAGGCCGCCAAGACGGGTGACCTTGAAGCCGAAGCCATCCGCGATGCCGAGCGAGATCGCCCTGAGTACTGCGTTCTGATCTTCGGTGTTCTCGTCCAAATATACCGGATGCGTCACCCTGCCCTTCAGAGTGGCCACCTCATCCATAGTGTTGCAGGGTTGCTCGAAAACGAATGGGATCGCCTGGCAAAGCCGGTCCAGATGGATCGCTGCAGCGACAGTGAGGCCCCTGTTGCCATCCACTGCGATACGCGCTTTGTAGCCGACCGCTTCCCAAACCTTGTGAATCGAGGCCACATCCTGTTCGAGATTTCGCCCCGAGATTTTGACCTGCAGGCGTGGATAACCTGACTTCACCTTGTCGGCGGCTATCATGGCCGTTTCGTCAGGCGGGCCAACAATCAGCGAATAGTAGGCCGGAACACGGTCGACCAGCGCACCGCCCAGCAGTGTCGAGACCGGAACTCCAAGCCGCTGGCCGAGAAGGTCAAGGAAGGCAATGTCGAACGCTGCCTTGGCATAGCCATGCCCGTTCAAGCGCTCGTCCATGCGTTTGGCGAGAAGCCTGATCGAGGCAATCTCGGCGCCCATAAGACCTGGGGCGATTTCGGCAATCGCCGCGCGTGCGCCGAGTGCATGATGTGGCTGATAAACCGGCCCGACCGGGCAGGTTTCGCCCCAGCCAGTCAGTCCGTCATCGGTCACAATCCCGACGATGGTGCTGTCAAGCGCGTTGACGTCGTCGCTTGCCATTCGATAGGTGCCACCTTTAACAGGCAGCTGGACCTTATAGACGTTGATCCGGTCAATGCGCATGAGGGTGCTCAGTATTCTTCGTTGAGTGCGTCGACGGGGATATCCCTTGAGCGACGGTCGACATAAGCGCGCAATTCCTCGTCCTTCGCGACGTCGAGCTTAGGTTCTTCATATTCGGCCAGAAGATGGCGCGTATGCTCGAGTGCGCGTTGCTTGATGTCCTTGGAGCCATCAGCGTACCACTGCTCATCGAGTTATTGTCGAAGAGTTTCGGGATAAAGAAGGCCTTCTCTAAGTTCGCCTGTGTATGCGGATTTCCAAAGTAATGGCCGCCCGGCCCGACACCGCGGACCGCAGCCAGGGCTTCATCAAAGTCGTCCCATTGGATGCCTTGCGTCATGCGATAGCCCATGGCGCAGATTCGGCGTCGACGACAAACTTTGCGATCGAGCAGGGCATGTCGGCTTCATTCCAGCCAGCCGAATGCCAAATGTAGTTTGCGCCTGACATCAGCACGGCCATTATCGTCATTGCACTTCATAGCCAGCTTGGGCATCGAAGACCTTGGCGCCGCCAAGAAGGTTCGAGGTACGCCAACGGACGTTGTAGCGGCGAGCCATCTGGCCGATCATGAAGTTCATGAGCGAAATCTCAGGAGTTCCCGCCATTGGCGCTCCCGATTGCATCGACACGGTCGACAGGTAATGCCCATAGATCGCGGGGCAACCTTCGCGCCGACCTGCGTGTAGGCGAGAGCCGAGGCGCCTCCGCATTGAGCTGCGCCACTGCCGCCGCGGTGGAGGCCGGCGTGTTCGCGCCGCCGAGAACGAAGGGCGAGCGGCAGAAAGCACGCATGCCGCCCAGCATGACCTGGTCCAATACGAGCGGCGAATTGCTGTTGCAGTTCCGGTCGTGACCGCATGCGTGCATAGCCCGTCGATGACGTCGACTTGACGGTCACGAAGGCGCTTTCTTCCGAGGCAAGCCAGACAGCCAGATTTCCCGACATCTTTCGATTCGCCCCAGCGCAACGGCGGACTCTTTGGCCGACTTCCCCTTGTTGCATGTTGTCTGGGTGGGTCCTATGATCGAAGACGAGGACATGTTGAAGGATTCCTGGATAAGCGCTGCTTATTCCTCCTCGCGATTGAGAGGGCTACGACAGATTTAGGCTCGGATCTGCGAGTTCTGAAGGCGGAAAAAATATCGTCCGATATAAGATCAATTCATCTAAGCGTGCTACGCTGATCAGGCCAAACCGAGGCGCCCAATGTGCTTGCAAGTGCAAGGGGCTTGCGCCGAGCAGGCGCGGACCCTTAGGCGGCGTGCCGACTCTTTAGCGGCGTGCTGACCCCGAGCCGGGACTATCGCCGTGCACCATCCGGCAGCAGAATGAACCTGCTCGCCTGCATCTGGTAGCGATCGAACTCCGATTTGGCCACAAGCCGGAACTCGTCGATTAATGCATCGGCAAAAACGTCGGTGCGTTGGTCACGGTTGGGCGCCGGCTCGTGCTCAATCTGCGAACCGCCCAGAATCATGGCAGGCTGAAACGAGCGCAGACCGACGTCCCTGCAGCGGTCTCCCGATCAAATCGCCTGAGACTCGCGTATTCCGGCCTTCGAGGTCGACGCACAACGGTCTCGAGCAGCGCCATTCGACATCTCGTGTCGGGTTTGTCGGCTCCGCTACACACGCTCTGTTTCAGCCCATCTCTTGTTTTGCCTCGGACCAAATAGCTGAAAAGCAATCACAAAATCTCTTTCTCGGCTCGATAAGTCAAATTGGCACGACTTTTGAAACCCTTCGGTGTTGAGGCGGCGACGACGAAATAGTTCTCTGTATATCGCCATGCGAAGTAAACATCGCTCCGCAGTACTCAGCCTTCGAAGGGAAGAAATTGGCCATGTCAAATCCACACATAAACAAAGGTTTGTCTATTTTGACGGACGATGTCGCCTGCGCAAGGCAACTCAATGCCCGCAACGTAAGAGTGCTCAGCACGGATGGCGATAGGGGGCGCGGCGTATTCTCTGCTCGCGATTTCCTGCCCGGGGAGATTGTTATCATTGGGTTAATTGACCGCATGGAAAGGAGGCGGACGACAAACTCGTTTCAATTGGACTGGAATGTCCATGCTCTCTTTCAGAAGCCGGCTGTCATTGTGAATCATTCTTGTGAGCCAAATTTGGCGATTGTGCCTAATCGCTTCGGAGCCTACGACTTCGTCGCTATTGAGCATATCTCTTCTGGTGTCGAAGTAACCTGGGACTACGCTACCTCGGAGTTCGAGTGCATCGGGGTATCAGTATGTCTTTGCTCATCGGCAAATTGCCGAGGTACAGCCGGCGGCTTCTCTAAGTTGCCTCGCGATCATCCGACGCTCGTGTCCGGATTTTATGCACCATACCTCAACCAAACTTGGACGTCATCCGAGAAGAGATAGATTTCTTTCAAGTTTGTCGGTTAACAGGACTTGGACTCGTCCGGCCCCACACCGAATGGCTAAGCGCGAGCTGGCCATATCTACCGTCTTGCATTATGTTGCTGACTCAAGGATACGGCGACTTTCGTGTATCCCGTCGGTATTTCTGTAGAGCGTTTCATCTCTTGAGCGAATCGCAGATTGATCGGGATAGGGGGGCGCCTCGCGACGCCGCCCCTCCCACACCACCGGGCATACGGGTCCGTACCACGGCGGTTCGATCGGATTAGGCTTGGGCAGAGACATGAAGTCGAGGGAGACCGAGGGACTCGAAGTAATGGTTGCGCAGGGCCTGTTGGACCGCCGGGTGTCCTGACATGCGCCAGAATCCCGTCGGTGATCCGGCGGCAACCGCAGCTCCGAACTTTGGTACGCCATGACGGCGCAGTTCCTTGAACCGGTTGTGCCCGTTCCCCCATTGCCGCCCAGATACATGCGTAGTCTTCGGCGGATCCACGCTTCCAGGTGTCTGAGTACTCGAGGCGTCTGGCAGAAGCCGAAGTAGCCGCGCCAACCGACGAGGTATGGCTTCAGCTCTTTGACCAGCTGCGGCAGACTTACGCCCCGGGTCCGGCGTGTCATGTCCCGGATCAGCGCCTTGAATTTGTCGAGAGCTTTTGGCGCGATGCGCCGCTCGCTTCCGTCATTCGAGATGCTGAACCCCAGGGACTTCCGCTCCTCCGGTCGCGCCACCGCGCTCTTCGCCTCGTTGACCTTCAGCCGCAGCTTCTTGGTCAGGAACCGGCTTACGGAAGCCATGACCCGTTCACCGGCGCGGCGGCTGCGAACATAGATGTTGCAGTCGTCCGCGTAACGGCAGAAGCGGTGACCACGTCGGGCCAGTTCCTTGTCGAGGTCGTCGAGCAGGAGGTTGCTTAGGATGGGCGAGAGCGGACCGCCTTGCGGGGTCCCTTCGTCCACCGGACGGACCAAGCCATCCTCCATCACCCCCGCATTGAGGAATGCTCGTAAGTTTGAGCGCACGCTTATCGGACACCCTCGCGGCAACGCGCGCCATCAGGCTATCATGATTAACCCGGTCGAAAAATCTTTCGAGGTCGAGGTCAACCACGTAGCTGTAACCCTCGGCAATGTAGCATTGCGCTTGGGCTACCGCCTGATGGGCAGAGCGTCCCGGGCGGAAGCCGTAGCTGTGCTCCGAGAACGTCGGGTCCCACTGCTCTTGGAGGACCTGCAGCAGGGCTTGCTGGATCAGTCTGTCGACGACGCAAGGTACGCCGAGTTTTCTGACCCCGCCGTCCGGCTTGGGGATTTCGACCCGCTTGACCGGCTGCGG
This sequence comes from Mesorhizobium sp. M1169, assembly GCF_040318345.1. Taxonomy (NCBI): domain Bacteria; kingdom Pseudomonadati; phylum Pseudomonadota; class Alphaproteobacteria; order Hyphomicrobiales; family Phyllobacteriaceae; genus Mesorhizobium; species Mesorhizobium sp. M1169. The sequence goes on from NZ_JAMYME010000041.1 coordinate 43,431, forward strand.
CTGATAGGTTCCCTCGAGCAATCGAGACCGAATGCTTGGCCAGTGCTCACGCAGGTAGCCCTTGGCGTCGTCGATGGTCATCCCATCCACGCCTGGACCGCCCTTGTTGCTTCGAACGCGTTTCCACGCTGTTTCCAGATTCTCTCGGCTACATACCGTCTCCATCAGTTGTTCTGTCCAAGCCGGGCTTTCGTGTGCAGACTTCGCCACGAGCGGTTCGGCCCCTTGGTAACCGCTGGCAGGGGCTTCACCCCTCGGTTCCAGGGCCAGTGAATACTGGGTCTTCTGCCGCTTTCCACTCATGAGTTGCCAGTCCTATTTGCCACTTCCAATCGTTCGGGCCTTCGGTCACGTTTCCGGCTCGGCCTATCCATTTGCTCCGCCTTTCAGCCTTGGAGTGCCTCACTAGCCTTGCCGACAGCATCACCTACTACGCCGTCTGCTGACTCCTGCATCACGGTCAGGTCACCTTGCGGTTCCATCAGTTCCGAAGTCGGAACATGACGCAGGCCTCCCCAGGTAAGTTCAATCGCCTTCCCCGCGCACCTGCCGGATCTACAGCCCTGCCCCTTGATGCATATGGACTTCGCGACCGTTGCCCGCTCGTCCGGCCAGGGATGCCTCATATCCGGTTTCTGTTCGTCAGGTCGCGGTTTTGCTCCACGCTTCCTTCAGACACCACCTCGCGGTAATGCCCTTGCGCTTTGCTAAGCCTTCACCTCCATCAGGTTCGCCGACGCATGATCGAGGACATGACGATCCGCAATCTGTCGCCGGCCACGCAACGATCCTATGTACACGCGGTGGCGAAGTTTCCCGGCATTTCGGCCGCTCTCCGGACCGGCTTGGCCTTGAGGACGTCCGCGCTTCCAGGTGCATCTGGTCTCGACCGGGATCTCATGGCCGGCCTTGAACCAGACGGTGTGTGCCCTGCGGTTCTTCTGCGGCGTGACGCTGGGCCATGCCAAGATCCCGGAACGGATCGTCTATGCCCGCGCGCCACGCACGCTCGCGGTGGTGCTGAGTGCCGACGACGTTGTCCGCTTTCTTGAGGCGGTGCCGAGCCTGAAGACGCGCACGGCCTTGACCACGGCCTATGCCGCGGGCCTTCGCGCTTCAGAGACCGTGGGGCTGAAGGTCGGCGACATCGACAGCGAACGCGGCGTCATCCGGGTCGAGCACGGCAAGGGCGGCAAGGACCGCACCGTGATGCCTGCTGGCGGCTGGCGAAGCGCAGGGCTGGTTGTTTCCGGGCCGGGATCCAAATCGCCCCATCGACGTGCGGGTGCTGTATACGGCCTGCCGCTCGGCGCGTGCGGCCGCCGGCATCGACAAGCGCGTGACGGTCCACACGCTCAGGCACAGCTTCGCCACGCATTTGCTGGAGAACGGCACCGACATTCGCATCATCCAGGTGCTGCTGGGTCACAACAATCTGTCCTCGACGGCGCGCTACACCAAGGTCTCGAACGGCCTCATCCGGCGCGCGACAAGCCCGCTCGACCGACTGAACATCGAAGTTCGTGCCGCCGGGCTGATCGGTTCCGCCCATGTCGGCGAGACTGGAGGTGGCGGATATCTTCCGCCGTCATGGCGAGGCGTATCGGCAGGCTCATGACGGTCATCTCGGACGCGTCGAGCGCCGTACGATGAGCGCCATCGAGTTGTGCCAGACCGCCGAACTGGGCGGCCTTGTCGAGGGCTGCCGGTCCTGCGGGGCGATCCGCGTGGCCTACCATTCCTGTCGCAACGGCATTGCCCCAAGTGCCAAGGAAAGGCCTGCCGGGAATGGCTCGCCGCGCGGCAGGACGAGCTTCTTCCGGTTTCCTATTTCCACGTGGTGTTCACGCTGCCGGCCGAGATCGCGGCGGTCACCTTCCAGAACAAGGCGGCGGTGTACACGATCCTGTTCAAGGCGGCCGCCGAGACGCTGCGCACGATCGCCGCAGATCCATCGCGGCAAGACGAAGCTCATGACGCTCGACGCGCACGAGTTCATCCGTCGCTTTCTCCTGCACACGCTGCCCGACGGTTTCCATCGCATCCGCCACTACGGCTTCCTCGCCAACGGTAATCGCACCGCCAAGCTCGACCTGTGCCGCAGGCTGCTGGCCGGATCGCAGCAGAACGATCTCGAACCGAATGCCAAAAGCGCCGCTGTCGCCGCCGAGCGCCTTGCGGTGGCGCATCGCTGCCCCTGCTGCGGAGAGCCAATGATCACGCTCGCCATCTGGCGCTGCGGGCAGGCGCCGCCGAGCCCCTTCTGGAACGATACCTCATGACCACGCCTCGCCATGCGCGCCGACACCCCGGCCCTTATCCCGCCGCACAAAGCCGCAAGCAGACAGCCCGGCGCCAGAAGGCACTGCAGCCTATCCGACGGCTCGCGCCACCACGGTTCCGCCTTCCACCGTGCCATCCTTCGCTGTGGCCGCATCGTGAACGCCCTTCATCAGCATGGCGAAGACGATCCCGACCGCTCCTCCAGGCTACAATCCCAATAGCGCCAGACCGTCCCGCGGCTTCGTTCAGTCCGGCTTGCAATGAGGTCCGACAACCAGTCCGTCCGCTCCGTCGAGCATGCGGACCTCACGGAAGCCTCCGGATTCCCTTCTGAACGATTTATGAACATGCCGGCTGGATTAGAGGCCAGCATCTGATGCAACCTCAGGTTCAATACAAACAGCGGCAAAAATGTCAGGTTCATTACAACCGGCCATCTTTGGGCACTGGAGTTTTAGAGCATAATCAATGCGCGCCACTGCGCTGAGCGCACTTGGCAGGGCTTTTGCTCCTTGAGATTCGGCAACACTGAGTAAGCGCTGACTGCACGAGACGAGCGATGCTTTTCTTGAACCCATGTGCCCCTCTCTAAGAGGGAAACAAGCTCGCGCACAAAGTCGCGCAGCCTTTGGCAATAGCTTTGGAGAGCAACATGGTACTTCAGATCGAGTCGCCGGCTCCTTCTATCAAAGTGGAGGACTGGCTGCGTGGCGAGCCCCTCGCGAATTTCCAGCCCGGCAAGGTGTATATTGTCGATTTTTGGGCAACTTGGTGCGGACCATGTGTGGCGGCGATGCCCCATCTGATGCAGCTGCAGGAGAAATACAAGGACAGCGGACTTGAGGTCGTCGGAGTCGCGGCCGATGAAGATGCTCCAACGGCCGTCGAGGCCCGAACCAACTTGGACGCGTGGTTGACCGAAAAGTGCTCGAATCTGAACTATCGGATCGCGTTCGACTACACAGGCGAAATGAACAAGCTTTGGAGGGAACCCAGCTTTTCTGTCGGGATTCCGACCTCCTTCGTGGTCGACCGAGACGGCCACATCGCCTTTATCGGTCATCCGACCGAACTCGATGAGGTTTTGCCGAACGTGCTTAACGGCAACTGGCCTACCAGCGATCAAGCGAAAGCCGCCGATACGGAGCGGATCGTCAAGTGCGAACCCATCGCGTGCGAACACGCGTGGAAGAAGACGATCAATGAGAGATTTTGGGCGGCAGTGGGGAAACAGGATTGGAAGACGGCGCTCTCGGCGATCGAAGACGGCATCGTCTTGATGCAGGACGATATCAATTTCCGCCTAGCTCATGCGCATCTGTTGCTTCACAAAATTCAAGACATGTGGACCGGCTTGCCCGCGATGCGCCAATTGGTTCGCGACGCGATCGACAGAAACTCCGAGCATTGGATGCTTGCAGCGCTCGATCAACTCTTCGGTCCGGCGCATGACCATTCGCGCTTTCCGTCTGCTGAGCGCTTCGCGCTGGGCAAAGAGCTGTCCGAACACATCCTGGCACTGAATCCTTCGCAAGGCGACGGCCCTAAGTTCCGGTCTTATCCGGCGGTCGCTCGCTACTATCACGAGAGCGGCAACAAAGATCGCGCGATCGAGTTGGTCGGGCTGGCCCTGAAGTCGCTGGACGGACCGGAGCCTATCCCGGACGAACTGAAACGGCACCTTCTACCGGATTTGCTGCAGGCCCTGGCCAACTACAGACGCGAGAAGGTTTGTTACGGCGCTCTCTGTACGGCTCCGCAAAACAATTTCCCGAAGGTGCCAAAGCGTGGCCGGCCGAGGAGAAAACATAAAAAGGGGTGATGGTCGAATGTTTAGTGGCCAGTTCGTTCATTTCTCTGTGGCCGCAGCAAATAGGGTCCATGCGGCACGAGGTGGATCGTTTGCGGCAGGGAGCCACGATGGCGCTTTCACCAAGCATGGCGTCGAAAAGGTCCTTGTAGCCGACGGCATCGGTTACCCTTTCCGCAACGATTGGATTGCAGCTTTGCCGGTTGTGAATTTCGGAAGCGTGGGCACTTCCCGGTCGGCCTCTGGGAGCTTTGGGAACCAAATGGGGCCGAGGGGCTGTGAACGTCATCAATGGATCAAGACGTTCTGTAACCACCGGTACCATGTAGCTCTCAATCCAGCTTTTTTCGAATGCGATTTGAAATTCCTGCCAGTTACCAGGTCGCGTCCCCACAGGTGATAGCTCGGCGGTAGCGAAGCCGCTCGCGAGCGCGCCCTCGATAGCGCTGTAGCGAGCGAGCGGCTTTGCGGTGGTCATCGACGGTTCGCCGGTAAGGTTGTGTTGCTGACACCAACCTGATGCGAAGGAACCATCGATGACCGATGACATGATGACCTGTGCGCGCTCGCGGAGAAGACCCGGGTGCCGATCTCCTGCCGGAGGTTGACTCATGATTCCCCCAGATAATCGAAGCAGTATAGTTTAGTTGAATTGCTTTCGCAGATTCAAGAATAAGTTGTCCTGCAAGGCTTGGAGCCGCGCCCGCTACACTCCCAATGGCTCGAGCGACCGGCGAAGCGCCGCCTCCTGTTCGGAAGAGAGCTTTCTCAAAGGCCGGCGAACGTTGCCCGTTCCGTAGCCGCGCAATTGCGCAGCTCTGAGGACAGACGGTGTGTAAGGTGCTCTCCAGATGAACAGGAGCGATGGCAATATACGGTGCCAGAGGGCCAGTGCCTGCATGTATTTCTTGGCACTCGCCAGCTCATACAATTCAACCGCTTCGGCAGGCATGTAATTGGCCGCGCCCCAGATGACGCCACGGGCGCCAGCCATCAACGCGTACAGCGTAGTGGTGTCGCAGCCGTTGAGAACTGTGCCGCTTGTCTGAAGATACTCCTGATGGACGGTGAAGTCCCCTGCGCTATCCTTGATATAGTTGAAGTTCTTCAGCTGGCTTAGGCGTTCAAACAGCTGTGGGGAGACCGAAATGCCGGTGGCCTGGGGAATATTATATCCGACCAGGTCGACACCGACGACAGCATCGATTGCCCTGTAAAAGTCGAAGGTTCCATCCTCGTCGTTCGGCCCCTCGAAGTACGGAGGCAAGATCATCAACGCGTCCGCGCCGACCGACTCGGCGTGACGGGACCTTCTGATGACTTCGTCCATGTTGAGGGCCGAAGTCTGGCAGATAATATTGCAGCGGCCGGCTATGCGCTTTGCGCCGACTTCATAGAGCCGATTGCATTCCGCTTCAGTGAGATAGGGGTGTTGCCCCGTCCCGGCGCCAAGCACCAACCCGTGAACGCCCGCAGCGACGTATTTTTCGATCAATTCCTCAAAAACCGAGTAGTCAATTGCACCATTCTCATCGAACGGCGTTTGCATCGCCAGATTTATGCCCTTCAGGTCCGCCATGTTCTCTCTCGTTGTATCTAGACTTCAGCGCCGGCCTGTCTGAAACGGACCGCGGTTACAATGCGAACGCCCATCGCTGTGACAGGCTTGGGATAAGGCTTGCTGGGACTCGCGCGCCTCTTCAGGATGTCGATCACCGGCGATGACCGCCCCGACGCCAGATCGGCGACGGCCTTGCCGAAGGCTGCTCCTCGCGCGACGCCGGTACCATTACAGAAGGCGGCGCCGAATACGTTGTTGTCCAATTCGCCAAAGACCATGCCGCCATTTTGCGCGAGGGTGAGAAGGCCGCCCCAACTGGCCTCGAAGCCGACCGACGAGAGTTCCGGCCACCGCCGATCGAACGCGATCTGCTGCTGCAGCCGAGCCCTCATCACGTCCTGCGTGGTGGTCTTGAAGTCAGTCGCATAGGAATAGACGTTGCGAAGGAAAAGTCGGTTGTCGATCGTGCGACGAACCGTTGTGCCGAAGCTGTCCGCCGGAATAAGCCCGTAGGCTTTCTGATTGCCCACCTGAGAAAGCTCGCTTTCCGTTAGCTGTCGCGTCATGCTCGCAAATGTGTAGAGCGGTATTGCCCGGTTCTCGAAGAAGCCGAACTTCGTGAGATAGCCGGATGCGCAGATAATAACTTTCGAGGCGCTGATTGTTCCGGTGGGCGTCTCGCAGACGTGTTTGGGCGTGCCGAATCGCACCGCCACGATGGGGGTGTTTTCGTGAACGGTGACGTTCGGGGGCAGGCTTCTTGTAGCGTTCTTGAGGTACTTCGCAGGCTGGACAAGAATGGTGCCTGGATGGTGCAGAGCCTTGATGTAATGCCTGCTGCCGGTAATCGCCTGAATTTCGGCGTTCTCGACCCAGCTGTAGTTTTGCCCAAGTTTGTCCAACGCCTCTGAAAAACGCCGAAGATCTTCAACTCCGTGGGCGCTGGCCGCGCTGTGATACTTGCCCTGCGGGTCCCAGTCGCAATCTACTCCATGCTGTTCGACGGCGCTGCGGATATAGGCAATCCCGTCCAGGTTAATGAACAGCTCCTCCTTGTTCCCCTCGACGTCTTCGACGAAATCGCGCTTGCGAGGGTTGTGGGCAAGATCGATGACGAAACCCATGCAGCGTCCGGATGCATTGTTTCCAATGCGATCCGCGTCCACCAGGAGCACCGAAGACTGGGGGTTTAGTTCGGCGTATCGACGAGCCGCGTGCAGCCCCATCCAGCCGCCGCCAATGACTAGGCAGTCACACGCAACGTCGCCTTCTTGCGGCACCAGCGCCAGCTCCGGTCCTGCCGTAGCGTACCAGCCGGACATAGTCGGCTCGGGATGGGGCGGCTGAACGACTTTGCGCTTTTTCGTCATTGTTTGATTGAACGAATCCACTGCCAACTCGCTGAGTTAAGGCGGCCGCCAAGGCTTGCTACGATCCGCGGCCGCGTTGTTCCTCTTCGAATAGACCACTTGGCGGGCGTCTCGTAGACGGAAAAGATGGCGTCTGATATAGACCTGCTTCATGTCAAAGCTTCGTAACCTGGTGCCTTCGACGCATTCGCTTTTTGTCTTCGAAGCGGCTGCCCGAACCCTAAGTTTCAAAAGCGCAGCCAGCGAGCTCAACGTTACGCAACCAAGCGTTTCGCACTCGATCAAGACGTTCGAGAAGCATTGCGGGACCGCACTCTTTGCCCGAGATAATCGAGGAGTGCAGCTGACGGAGGCTGGCAGGCAGCTCTACGACGAGGTGCGCACCAGCTTCCGCCGTCTGGAACAGCGGCTTGAGACCGTCTCCGATCGTGGAACGAAGTACGTCACTTTTGCTGCTTCGACATCTCTCGCGGCACATTGGCTGGCGCCTCAGCTCTATCATTTCCAGGAAGAGCATCCGGACGTCAGGATCAAGGTTGTCGCCACCGATCGGGATATCGAGCCCGATCACGAAGTAGACGTCACCGTATGGGTGCGGCCACGAGATTTTGATAGGACCAACAGCTGGTTCGTATGCGACGAAATCATTTACCCCGTCTGCTCCCCCGTATATCTTCTGACGCACCCCGCTCCACAGACCGTCGATGAGCTGGTTCACCACCAGCTCATTCATTCGTCCGATGCCTTTCGCAAGCGAATGGGCTGGCCCGAATGGGTCGAGCTTGCAGGCGGAGATGCCAGCGAGATCAAACCGAACATTGTCTTCAATGACTATCAGCTGACGCTTCAAGCAGCTCTTGCAGGCGAAGGAATCTCGTTGGGATGGTCCTTGACTGCCCAGCACCTGCTCAACAACCGTCTGCTGGTTCGGCCCATCTCGACTGAGATCAAGACCGACCGCGCCTTCTTCCTCTTGGCCAATGAGGATGCAAGCAAAAACAAGAGGTGCAAGGTTCTGGTGGACTGGTTCCTCGCTCAGTCGGAGGAATTGCGGTCTTAAACGGCTACCGGCGGTGCTCCCTCGGTTGTCATACCTACCGCCGCTGGGTCGGTTTCGGGCTATTTCTTACCACGTAACGAGAGCTGCGCCCAGGTATAAACTGAGTTTAACACCAGCGAAACCTTTTGCGAATTCTCAGGACAATTGCTGGTCCCTATCATCAACGTCAATGCGCAGGGGCCGCGTCCCGTATCGCGGACCGAAGAAAGCTCTGTTGGCGGGACCTTTGTGCCCCTCTGGGAAGACGCGATGATGGATACTGATACTCCCGTACTTCGGCGCCGCGGAGGGCGCGCCTCGGTCATGGCTGCCCGGGAAACAGAGAAGAGGCCTCGCGTCTCGACCATCAAGTACGGCATTCGACCTGTGGAGGCCGTCACTGCTGAGCAGCTTGAACGCATTCACCAGGCTTCGCTGGCCATCCTGCGCGAGATCGGAATTGAATTCAGGGATGAAACGGCGATCCAGCAATGGAAGGAGGCCGGCGCCGATGTCCAAGGCCAACGTGTGCGCCTCGATGGCGAGATGCTGATGCATCTCATCTCCAAGGCCCCATCTCGGTTTGAGATGACATCTCGCGATCCGTCACAGCGTTTCGAGATCGCGCCAGACACAATGACCTTCAGCGCCATGCAAGGCGCGCCAAACGTCCGCGATCTTCAGGGCGTGCGACGGGCATCCACGATCGAGGATCTGCGGAACATGAACCGGCTGACCCAGATGCTGCCTGGGTTCCATGTCGCCGGCGGGTTCACCTGCGAGCCGACCGACATCGCTGTTCCATGGCGCCATCTGCACATCAACCATTCGAGCCTTGTGGAAACGAACATGCCCTTCTTCGGTCTGACGACCGGGAAGCAGCGTGCCGAGGACTCGATCGTCATGGGGCAGATCGTCCACGGCAAGGCATTTATGGATCAGAACGCGGTGATGCTTGGTCACGTGTCGGGAAACTCGCCGCTGGTCTGGGATTCGACCATGCTGGAAGGGCTCCGCGCTTTCGTCGAGGCGAACCAGGTCGTTCTGCTGTCTCCTTTTGTGCTCGGCGCCGCAAACACTCCCGCCGACATCCCCGCAACACTCGCTCAGGTGAACGCCGAGGCACTCGCCGCACTCGCCTACACTCAGCTTGTCGCGCCCGGCGCCAAGATGATCTACGGTCAATATTCGGTCTCGGTGTCGATGCGCAGCGGCGCTCCGATGTCCGGCATGCCGGAAGTCACGCTCATCAACGCGGTCATCGGCCAACTGGCGAGGCGGTACGGTGTGCCGTGGCGAACCACCGCGTCTCAATCCTCGGCCAAAACCTTCGATGCTCAATCCGGCTATGAATCGGCGGTGGCTTACATGTCCGGCGCCAGCGCCTGCTCGAACCTTATGATGCATGCCGGCGGCTGGGATGAGGCCGGTCTCGTGTGCTGTATGGCGAAGTTTGTCGCGGATGCTGAACAGAACCTCTTGATCGAAAAATACGCGCGGGGGATTTCCTTCGACCATTTCGACGACGCTCTCGAGGCCGTGCGGCGCATCGGCCCGGGCGGTCACTATCTCGGAGATTCCTTCACGCTCAAGCGCTTCAAGGACGCATTCTTCACACCGGAGATCCTCGATTACCTCAACTACGAGCAGTGGAAGGTCAAGGGCTCCAAGGATATGGCGCAGCGTTGCCGTGACAAGGCTAGGTCGATCATCGAAAGCTACGAGCAGCCCCCGATGGATCCCGCCGTGCGCGAAGAACTCGATGCGTACGTAGCGCAACGCCAGGAGGAAATCTCGCCAAGCATTGGCTAGGCCTCGCCCACGAGCCGATGAGGGAAATAAACCGGGAACGCTAATAGCGAGAAGAAAATGGGACTTTTCAAAAGCAATGGGGATCGCATTCCGGCTTCCATCGAAAAGATCGCGAGCGACGTCAAAGCAGGCCAAATGGACCGGCGCGAGTTCCTCGCCCTTGCAAGCACATTCGGCGCCTCGGCTGCGATGGCCTACAGCCTAATCGGCGTAGCATTACCCCAGCCCGCACGCGCCGCTGAGCCGAAGAAGGGCGGAACTCTGCGCGTGTCCATGCCCGTCAAGGCACAGAAAGACCCACGTACCTATGACTGGGTGGAACTTGCCAACATTTCTCGCTGCTGGCTTGAGCCGCTCGTGCGTTACACACATGAGTTTACGTTCGAACCTGTCCTGCTGGAAAGCTGGGAGATCAATGATGACGCCACGGAGTATGTCCTCCATGTCCGGAAAGGCGTCACCTGGACCAACGGCGACGCTTTCAACGCCGATGACGTAATCTTCAACGTAACCCGCTGGTGCGAGAAGGCTGTCTCCGGCAACTCGATGGCGGCTCGCGTCGGGGGGCTTATCGATGACAAGACCGGCAAGGCGAGAAACGGCGCGATCGTCAAGGTAGATGACCATACGGTCAAGCTGATGCTGAGCGAGCCGGACATCGCCATTATCGCGAATTTTACAGACTATCCCGGATTGATCGTCCACCGCAGTTTCGATGCTGGCGGCGCCGATCCCGTCGCAAAGCCGCTTGGAACGGGGGCATTCGAACTGGTATCTTACTCGGTCGGCAGCAAGGCTGAAGTCAAACGCCGCGAGAATGGCAAATGGTGGGGCGGTGAAGCTCTGCTCGATGGCGTGCAATTCGTCGACTATGGAACTGACTTCCAGGCGACGGTGGCTGCTTTCGACTCCGGTGAGATCGACCTCAATCTGGAGACGCCGGCTGACTTCATCGACATTCTGGACAAGATGGACGTGGTCAAATCGGAGGTCGCCACCGCAACGACGCTGGTGTGTCGCACCAACACGACCAACAAACCATATGACGACAAAAAGGTCCGTAATGCGCTGCAGATGGCGGTCGATAACAACGCTATCCTTCAACTCGGCTATGCAGGAAGGGGAACGGTCGGCGAAAACCATCACGTCAGCCCAATCCACCCGGAATATTATGCCCTGCCCAAGAAGAACCGGGATGTCGAGGGCGCGAAGAAGCTCGTGGCTGAGTCCGCACATGCCGACTTCGAGCATGAGCTGATTTCGATCGACGAAGACTGGCAGAAAAACACCGGTGATGCGATTGCGGCCCAACTGCGGGAGGCCGGCTTCAAGGTCAAGCGCACGGTGCTTCCCGGTTCGATTTTCTGGAACGACTGGGCGAAGTATCCCTATTCACTTACCGTTTGGTACATGCGACCGCTCGGAGTTCAGGTCCTTGCGTTAGCTTATCGTACTGGCGAGGCCTGGAATGAGACTGCTTACTCAAACCCCGACTTCGACGCCAAACTCAAGAAGGCCTTCTCGGTGAGCGATGCCGCCAAGCGGAAGGAACTCATGAGGGACATCGAGGAAGTGCTGCAGGACTCCGGGGTCATCATCCAGCCGTTCTGGCAAAGCCTCTTTGGTCACATGAACAAAAAGGTTCAGAACTACGCAATTCACCAGACTTTCCAGATGGATTTGCAGAAAGTCTGGCTGGCCGCCTAGTCAACTCCCAAGGCTCCAACCGGGAGCCTGGTCGGTGCCCCATCGAGCCTGGGTACCGACCTCCTTTGAATTATGCACGAGGCGACCCGCCATGGCCGACGACGAGATCATCCTTTCCGAGCTTTCCGACGACGAGCTCGTGCAGCAGATGCACGACGACCTTTATGACGGGCTGAAGGAAGAGATCGAGGAAGGCACCAATATCCTTCTCGAGCGCGGCTGGGCGCCTTACAAGGTGTTGACCGAGGCTCTGGTCGAGGGCATGCGTATCGTCGGCGAGGATTTCCGCGACGGCATCCTGTTCGTTCCCGAAGTGCTGCTGTCGGCCAACGCGATGAAGGCCG